>CAYUEM010000075.1:0-11866 GCA_964442925.1 uncultured Hyphomonadaceae bacterium | reverse complement strand
GGCTGCCGCGGCCTGACCATGAGCCGCTGGATGCCCATCCGTCCGTGTCCGGCGAATTCCTGACCCGTGTCGGGTGCGGCGACATCTTTCCCAAGGGCGGCCTGGAGCGGCTCGACGGTGACAGCGTTGTGTTTGCTGACGGTTCGCGCGAACAGATCGACGCGATTATCTGGGCGACCGGATACAAGGTCTCGTTTCCGTTCTTCGATCAGGACGAACTGACGCCGGAGGACAACCGGCTGGGTCTTTACAAGCGCATGGTGCGCCCCGGCTTTCGCAATCTCTACTTCCTCGGCCTTGCACAGCCGCTGCCGACGCTGGTCAATTTTTCCGAACAGCAATCCAAGCTGGTTGCCGCGCACCTGTCTGGCAATTATGCACTTCCTTCTGATCCACAGATGCAGGAAACGATTGCTCTGGATGAGAAGAAGTATCTCAGCCATTTCTATGATGCGCCGCGCCACACCATGCAGGTCGATTTTAACGATTATGTCGCAGACCTGATGAAAGAACTCGAACGCGGTGCCAGAAGAACAAGGAAACCGGCCTTAAATGATGTTTGACGAACTCAGGCGAAAGCTGGAAGCGATCCGCAGGTTGGCCCGGAAGCCGGGCAACGACTTCACCTGGACCGGCTGGCAGGACGCGATCGAGGCGTTTGCCGATATCGACACGACCTGCGCTGCGCTCAAGCTGCGCCAGCCCGCTGCCTGCCGGCGTGCCCAATTGCTTTTGTCTGAAGATGGCCCGCTGCACAGGCTCGCCATTGACAGCGGATGGGAACCGGCGTTCCGGCGGGCCGGACAGAAGCCCGAACTGCTGCTGATCGCTGGATGAAAGCCTGCACTGGCCTTCTCGCACTGCTGATGGCTGCGGCCTGCTCGGCGGCACCTCCAGCGAGCCGCCCAACGGTCTCAGACCCCGGCGGTGCACCGGTTGGCTCGCTTGGTGCCCCATTGCCGCCTGTGCCAGCCGGCTCGCGCGCTGCACAAGGGCCATTCCTTCCCGACGCTTATCTGCGCGTGTGCAACATGACCGTGAGCAACTCCCCTGCGGTTGATGAGGCGGGATGGATGCGCGATTTCCATCCGCTGATTGTCGCGCCAGGCGGCATCATTCTGGCCAGTGCGCCTGCCAACACCGTCTGCCTCAGCTCCGGCTTCGGCCTGCGTTCCGGCCGCCCCCACGAGGGGCTCGACCTGCTGGCGCGGCCTGCGGTGACAGTGTATTCCGCCGGGCCGGGCATTGTACGCGAGGCTCAGAACAACAGCGGTTATGGGTTGCAGGTGCTGATCGATCATGGCGGCGGGGTCTATACCCGCTATGCCCATCTGCGCGATATCATGGCGGATGTCAGCCCGGGCCTTCGGATCGGTTTCGGCCAGCCACTTGGCACGATGGGACGTTCGGGCAATGCCACTGCGGTGCACCTGCACTATGAGATTCTGACCGGCGCATGGGGCCCGCGCGGGTCCTGGGGGCTGACACCGGTTGATCCGCTGAGCCTGCCGCCATTTTCGCTGATCGGTGGGGATTGTGCCTGAGCGGGCAGATCGCTTGCCGCTTCAATCGGGCTTTTCACGCTTGCGTGTCGGACGCATCAAGCCCTCCTGGCTGACCGAGGCAACAAGCCGGCCATCTTCGCTGAACACCATTCCGCGGTTGAAACTGCGCGCGCCGCCGGCCCATGGCGAGTCCATCGCATAAAGCAGCCATTCGTCGAATTTCACCGGCGCATGAAACCACATCGAGTGGTCGAGACTGGCCCCCATCACCTCGCCGGTCATCCATGACACGCCATGGCGACGCTGGGCAGTGCCGAGAAGGCGCATGTCCGAGGCATAGGCCAGCAGGCACTGATGCAGGGCCTGATTGTCGTCGATCTCACGCACGACCCGGAACCAGAGATGGCTGACATCCGGCTTCGGTGTCGGCTTGAGCATATGCATCGGGTCGATCTCGCGGATTTCCACCGCGCGGGGGCGCAGGAATTCCTCGCGATAGGCCTGCGGTATCTTGTCGGCGATCTTCTCTCTCAGAGCCTCCACCGGCAGCAGGGAATCGTGGCTCTCGACCTGCGGCTTGTCATGCTGGTGGTGCCAGCCTTTCTCTTCGACATGGAACGAACAGGCCATGTTGAAAATCTGCTTGCCATGCTGGATTGCGACCACCCGGCGTGTGGTGAAGCTGCCGCCATCTCGCGCCCGGTCAACCTCATAGATGATCGGAATGTCCTTGTCGCCTGGCCGGATGAAATAGGCATGCAGCGAGTGGCACAGCCGGTCTTCCACGGTGCGATAGGCGGCGGCCAGCGCCTGCGCGATGACCTGGCCGCCAAACACGCGCTGACTGGTCTCATTGGCCGGGCTCTGGCCCCGGAACAGATTCACCTCAAGGCGCTCAAGGTCGAGCAGCTGCAGCAGGTCGGAAACGGGGTCTGTCATCGGGCACGGCCTTCTGTTCGGCGTCGCCAGCCGGCGCGCGCACTTTCGTGTTCGCATATCACCGGCTTTCGCGCTTGCAAACTTGCCGCGCGTGCTGCGGCGGTCCATGATCGCATCATGAGCGAAAATGACCCCCATGAGCCGCAGGACACGGCGACGTTTTCAATGTTCAGCGATGCCGAAACCGGCGCACAGGTCAGTTCCGGCTATCAGGTGCTGGCGCGCAAGTACCGCCCGCGCCGGTTTGAGGACCTGATCGGCCAGGAGGCGATGGTGCGCACGCTGACCAATGCCTTCAGGACCGATCGAATTGCCCATGCCTTCATGCTGACCGGCGTGCGCGGTGTTGGCAAGACGACGACGGCAAGATTGCTGGCGCGGGCGCTGAATTACCGCACCGATGAGACCGATCGCCCCTCGATCCGGCTTGATCCGGTCGGCGAGCATTGCGCAGCGATCATGGCCGGGCAACATCCCGATGTCCTCGAGCTGGATGCCGCCTCGCGCACCGGAGTGCAGGATATGCGCGACCTGCTTGATGGGGCGCGCTATGCGCCGGCATCGGCCCGCTTCAAGGTCTATGTTATTGACGAAGTGCACATGCTGTCGATTCAGGCATTCAATGCGCTGCTGAAAACGCTGGAAGAACCGCCCGCGCATGTGAAATTCATTTTTGCGACGACCGAGATCCGCAAGGTGCCGGTCACCGTTCTGTCGCGCTGCCAGCGTTTCGATCTCAAACGTCTCGATGCCGGGCAACTCGCCGAGCATTTGCACAGGGTCGCCGAACGCGAAGGCACGCGCGTCTCCGATGAGGGGCTGGCGCTGATCGCACGCGCGGCGGAAGGCTCGGTTCGCGATGCACTGTCGATTCTTGATCAGGCGCTGGTGCAGGCGCCTGCCGATGAAGCGGTCAGTGGCGAGCGCGTACGCGACATGCTCGGCCTTGGTGACCGGATGCGCCTGTTCGACCTGTTCGAGGCGGCCGTGAAAGGCGACGGGCCGAAAGTGATCGCTGAACTGGCGGAACAGATCGCGGCCGGGGCTGACCCGCTGATCGTATTGCGCGACCTTCTGGATATCTGCGCCGATATTTCCAGCGCGCAGGTCACGGGCGAGGACTGGTCGCCGGCCCAGCCATCGGACTGGATTGCCCGCACGCGCGCACTGTCGCAATGTCTCTCGCCGGCGCAGGCTGCGCGGGTCTGGCAAATCCTCTTGGCCGGCCATCGCGACACCCAGACCGCACCCGACACGGCGGTTTCTGCTCGGATGGTCCTGCTGCGGCTGGTGGCGGGTGCAGGCCTGCCCTCACCGGAAGACGCCGCGCGGATGTTGCTGGCCGGCGCGTCGCAGCCAGCAGCCCCTGCACAGGCCGCGCCCGCTTCCGATCCCGGCAGCGGACCGCAGAGCTTTTCCGAACTGGTCGAGCGCCTGCACGCGCGGCGCGAAGCGGTGTTGCTGGGCGAGGTCGAACAGCACATCAAGCCGGTTTCCCTGTCGCCGGGCCATCTGGTCTGCGCGCTCAAACCCGGAGCGTCGGAAAATCTCATTCGCCGGCTTGCCCGTTTCCTTGAAGACGATACCGGCCTTGCCTGGACGATTGACCTGACCGATGAGGGCGGGGAAACCTTTCAGGACCGCGCCGCGCGGATCCGGGCTGAAAAGATCGCCGCCGTCAGTGCTCATCCCTCGGTGCAGGCCGCGCTGGCTGCTCTGCCGGGTGCGGAAATTGTCGGGGTCTGCCAGGAAAGCCCGGTTGAACCGGATGGCGACCGGAACAATGTGATCCCCTTACAGAGGCGCGGCTGAAACCGCATCCGCAAGCAAGGACGAATGCCATGAAAGACCTCTCCAACATCATGCGGCAAGCGCAGGAAATGCAGCAGAAACTGCAGGAGGCGCAACAAAAGGTCGAAGCCCTTGAGGCCGAAGGCGTCGCCGGCGCGGGGCTTGTCAGCGTCACGCTGAAAGGCAAGGGCGAACTGGTCGGTGTGCGAATCGACCCGTCACTGATGGGCGATGATGCGGAAATCGTCGAAGACCTGATCAAGGCCGCCCATGGGGATGCCCGCAAACGCCTCGAGACGCAGATGGAAGCCGCCATGCAAGAGGCCACCAAGGATCTGGGCGGCGGAATGCTGCCGGGCTTCAAGCTGCCGTTCTAGCAGGCTGCTGAAAAACCAGCGCACGTGGCCCATCCTTCGAGACTCGGCCGTGCCGGTCGCTCCTCAGGATGAGGTATCTCGTTGGTTTTCCTCATCCTGAGGTGCGAGCGAAGCGAGCCTCGAAGGACGAGGAAAACCTGAAGACGTGTTTTTCAGCAGCCTGCTAGAGCAGTCGTCTTGGTCAAGCGAGCCTTGAGGCTGACCGGGACGAGGCCCTTCGCCGGGGCGTCAGCCAGCGATATATTGCGCGCCGTTGACCGTCATTGTGGCACCATTGATGAAAGCGGCCTCTTCGCTGGCGAGATAGGCCACCATCGAGGCGATTTCCTCAGCCTTGCCGAGCCGGCCAACCGGGATCGTTGCGATGATGCCATCAAGCACTTCCGGTTTCACCGCCTGCAGCATTTCGGTGTCGATATAGCCGGGCGCAACGGCATTTGAAGTGATGCCCTTCTTGGCGCCCTCATAGGCCAGAGCCCTGGTGAAGCCGATCAGCCCAGCCTTTGCGGCGGAATAATTGGCCTGTGTGAACTGGCCTTTCTGACCATTGATCGAGGAGATGTTGATCACCCGGCCAAAGCCACGCTCGCGCATGCCATTCCAGGTCTGGTGCGTGACATTGAATGCGGAGGTGAGATCGACATTGATGACCTCATCCCATTGCTGGCGGTTCATCTTGTGAAACGGCGCATCACGCGTAATCCCGGCATTGTTGACAACCGTGTCGATCGGCCCGATCTCGGCCTCGATCTTCGCGATGCCTCCACCGACCGCATCATAATCGCCGACATCGAACTTGAAGCAGGAAATGCCAAGATCTTCGGAAAACTGCCGGGCCGCGGCGTCATTGCCGGCATAATTGGCGGCAACAGTAAATCCGTCGTCCTTCAGCCGCTGCGAAATCGCCCGTCCGATACCGCGTGTTCCGCCTGTCACCAGTGCGATTCTCGACATATTCTGATCCTCCCGAAAAAATTTTTTTGCGATTGCTCAATCCCAGATTAAGCCGTTTCTGCTAGCCGTTGGCAAGATGACCTTGGTCGATTGGGCAATTGTATGCAACAATCTTGTATTCACAGAAAAAACATGACCGCAATCTCGCGGTTTTGAGGGCAGGACATGGCAAAGAAAAAGACAACTGACGGGCCGATCATTATCAAGAAATATGCGAACCGGCGTTTGTATGACACCTCGACCTCGTCATACGTCACGCTGGAGCATCTTTCCGAGCTGGTGCGTAATGATGTCGATTTCGAAGTTCGTGATGCCAAGACCGGCGAAGACCTGACCCGCGCCGTCCTGACCCAGATCATCTATGAATACGAAACCAAGGGCGAGGGTGCCCTGCCGCTGAATTTCCTGCGTCAGCTGATCGGTTTTTACGGCGGTGGCGCACAGAATGTCCTGCCAGCCTGGCTGGATATGAGCATGAACAGCTTTGCCGAAGCCCAGGAACGCTGGCGCAGTGCGCTTGGCGGGGCCACACCGTTGGCCCTGTTCGAGAAGCAGGCGCGCCGCAATATGGAAATGTTCGAAGGCGCGGTGCGGATGTTCAATCCCGCAATGACCCCGCGCGACATCAAGCCGGATGAGGACGGCGATGACGCGCCTGCGGGCGATGAATCATCAGCGCCAGCCGGCGATGATGCGCTGACCATGATACAGAAACAGATGCAGGAAATGCAGCGCCAGCTCGCCGAGATATCGAAAAAGTCGGGCGGTCAGTGAAACGATTGCTGTTGCGCTGAACGCGCAGGCACAAACATATGAAAAAGCCCGGTCCGATCCCTCGGGCCGGGCTTTTCGCGTTTTGGCATCCAACAAGGCTCAGCCGCCAAAGCCTTCGCCCACGGCAAAGTCACGCCGCGCCGAAACGATCGTGACGACAACGCCGGCGAGCACGTCGAGCAGGGTCATCACCGTCAGGATGAAGAAGATCGAGGTTGCGAAATTGCCGATCAGCAGAAACTCGATCAGGCATACAATAAACAGGATCATCGAAACGGCATGGTTCATGATCGTCGCCGTTCCCGTCGATGTCGATTTGAGCACCTCAAGAAACAGGAAGACGAGCGACAGGATTATCAGGCCATCGCCATTGCTTAACTGCCAGCTGACGCCGGAGATCATCGGAATACTGAACAAAGGTGCATGAAGCTGGTCGATAATCGGTGCCAGACCGGCCGCAACAGAGACATTGGCGTCACCACCGCCACCAAAGGCAAACGCCATGATGTTGTAGATTGCCACCGGGATCGCCAGCAGCGGGAAGACTGAAAACAGAGCGCGCATCACACCCCTCCTTTGATTTCCGGGACCGCCATTCGTGCCGCCACCGCTACGCTTTTTCTCATCAAGTCTGGCCGCAGCGGCCGCTGTAAACACATGCTTGGTTGACATAATCGGCGCTCCCACACGACAGCGTTAAGCTACCCGATAACGCAGTTTTCCGCTGCCGGCTAGGGATTTGCGTCGCTTCGCGCCCAACGGCCTGCAGTCGCAACCAGGCCGAGGACCAATCAGGCGACGCGCTCAACCATCATGTGCTTGATTTCGGCAATCGCCTTGGCCGGGTTCAGGCCCTTGGGGCAGACCTGCGCACAATTCATGATCGTGTGGCAGCGATACAGTTTGAACGGGTCTTCGAGGTCATCAAGCCGCTGGCCGGTGAACTCGTCACGCGTGTCGATCAGCCAGCGATAGGCCTGTAAAAGCGCGGCGGGACCAAGATATTTGTCACCATTCCACCAATAGGAAGGGCAGGAGGTCGAACAGCAGGCGCACAAAATACACTCATACAGTCCATCGAGCTGTTCACGATCAGCCTCGGACTGCTTCCATTCCTTTTCCGGCTCGGGCGTATCGGTCTTCAGGAAGGGCTGAACATAAGCGTGCTGGGCGTAAAAATTGGTCAGGTCGGGGATCAGATCCTTGACCACGGGCAAGTGTGGCAGCGGCGCAATGGTAATCGTCGAACCGGCCACCTCATCCCAGCCCTTGGTGCAGGCAATCGTGTTGCGCCCGCCAATATTCATCGAACATGAGCCGCAGACCCCCTCACGGCAGGACCGGCGAAAGGCGAGTGTCGGGTCAATCGTGTTCTTGATGTGAAACAACACATCGAGAATCATCGGACCGCATTTCGCCAGATCGACCCAATAGGTGTCCCAGCGCGGATTGCCGCCTTGTTCCGGAGAGTAGCGATAGATGCGGAATTTCTTCAGCTGCTTTGCGTTTTCAGGCCTGGGCCATTCTTTGCCCTTGCCGATTTTCGAATTACGCGGAAGCGTCAGCTCAACCATATCGCCTGTATCCCGTTTCTGGCCACTTCTGACATTTAACCCAACCGCGCGGCTTGCAAAGGGCCTGCGCACATGCGGACGGTTTGCCGCAGTTGCTCGGCAAGGCCCTTGCAACCGGCGTGTCAGCTGAAAACGTCAGCCTGCTCACCCGACCAGTTGGGATCGGTTTTCGCCGCCAGTGCCGGAATGCCCGCCCAGGCAAACTGCACGATGGCCTGAAATCCGAGCATCACAAAATAAGCAAGGGCAGCAGGTAGCAATACGACCGGGCTCATCAGTGCAGAAAGCACAGCGTCCGGAGTGTCGGGCCCATCCATGAAGCCTGGATTGGCCGCGATCGCGCCACCAATCACGGCCATGAGAATGAGTTGCAGCAACAGCGAGACGATATACGCGATGATTGCCATGATAATGAAGGCAAAGAACATCGACCAGAACCGGCCCTTCGAGGCGGCGAAAGCGGATGTAAACGTGATCTTGCGATCACGCACGGTCATCGCTGAGGCGGGCGACAGCCGCACAATGACCCAAACAAAAGCCGCAAAACCAGCGATCACCAGCGGAATGATCGCGAAAGCTGCCGATTCCCCCATCGCCATGCCTACGAGCCCGCCACCAACAACGCCAACCCCAATCGCAAGCGCGAGATAAAGGCCGATAAGCGTAACAATCCACAGCAAGCCGACAACAAACAAGCGCCCCTCATCGCCACCCAGTTTTATCGAAAAGCCTTCGTCGCGCATATAGCGGCGTTGCAATGCCCCTTCGAAAACCACCCAGAACAGGATGCCAACCGGTATGGCCCGCAGTAGGACCGGAAGCAGCCCCTGCAAGACGCTGAGTGCCGCGGCATCGCTGATCTCGCCGCCCGGGCTCTGGCTTGCCAGTGTCATCAGTCTCAGGAAGGGGCCGGCGGCAACGGCAAACATGAGAGCAATCATCAAAATCGAGACCAGCCCGTAGGCCAGTGCGTATTTCCAAACGAAACCGCCCGGCCCCTGCGTGTTGGACCAGTGCGAAAGCGCATTTCCGAAACTGAATTGCCGAGAAGCCATTGCGAGCCCTCCCAATCAGGCGGCGAACATCGCCCCTTTCTCACATCGTCGCAAAACACCTCTGACTTGCCACAACCGCGTCGAGCAGAAAAGCCTGGCAAAAAGCAAATCTGTGCCGACAGGAAATGTCCAAACTGGTGAGTTGAACCGCTTAAGTGCTTTACCAGTACCAAATGCAACCAGTGCGGGATATTCAGAAGGCATGGCGCAACGCGGGAAGACCTGATCGGCTATTCTCGCGCCTGTTGATTCGTGTTAACAATGTGTTTGTGGAGGGATGTAATGATGAGTAAAGGACGATTGAAACTTGGCGATGTCATGCGTCAGGCCCGCAAGGGTGATGAAACAGCAATCCGTCAGATCTTCGCAGGGTTCCTTGCTTCAGGCGAAACGGTCGTCGGGTGCGGATATCTCGGAGCGCTTGGCTATATCCTGCCGGAGCACAGCTTCTGGTGTGTCACTGACAAGCGCGTTTGCGGGCTGCTGATCCGGGCAGGCGGGCGTGTCAATTTCCGCAGCGGTTTTCTTGATCTGGTCAACACAGTCTCGTTCAGCCAGCCTTCTCTGATCCATCTCTGGCTCTATCTATTCGTCTATCTCGTGTTTCTTGTCGCCGTGTCGCTCGGCGGTGCCGGCCTGCTGACGCAACTGGTGATCATGATCGGCTATGAATGGTTCAGCCTGCCGCTGTGGGACAGTCAGAACCTGATTGGCATCGTTTCTGCGGCGCTGATCTTCCTTTTCGGGCTGTACATGATGCGCTGGGTGGTCCGGATCTTCTACCGGTTGGTGAAATCGGGTTGCACATTCTGGACGCGTGAGAAACTGCCTGTGTTTGTGTTTGCCGACCGCAACAATTTGCGTGCCGCGCAAAACTTCATGCAGATTTTTGCCGAGGAGAAACGCCAGTATCGGTAGCCGCAGGCGTCGCGAGGAGCGAATATGGCCAAGGTCTTCATCAGCTATTCCCGCCGGGACATTCGCACGGCCGATCTGGTGGTCGAGCGGCTTGAGGCGAGCGGTCATGACGTCTGGATCGACCGGGAGGGGATCGACGGAGGCGCACATTGGCGGGAGTCGATCGTTGCTGCGATCAAGGGCGCGGACGCCTTTGTCCTGATGCTGACCGCCGCCTCGGTTCAGTCCGACAATGTTCGCCGCGAGCTTGATATCGCGCAGGATGCGGCCGCGCGGCTGCTGCCGGTTCAGTTCGGACCGGCAGATATACCCGACACCTTGAGCTACCAGCTTGCCGGCATCCAGATCATCGACATGTCGCAGGACCGCGCGGATGGTTTTCGCAGGCTCCTGGCTGGCCTTGGCGCGCCGGAACGCCCGCCGGAAAAACACTCGCGTCCGGATCGGAGTCATGACCGGGCTGATGAGAGCGCAGATCTTTCCGGTCTGGGAGGCGGGGGCCTGTTCAACGGATGGCTGGGTGGCCTGTTTGGTCGCCGATAGGCCGGACGCATCACGTCGTCCGAACCCAGGCCATTGCCTCTGCGCAACTGTTTCGCAGACGATTTTCAAAAGACGCATGCGGCGTGACCGGTGCGAATGGATCGAAGGAAAAACCTCGAACCGCGCCCCAGCCCGGCTGTGCGGCCCATCGCGTGACCGATAGTGGTGAAACGGTCGCAACCTTTCCGCAAGTCCATGGTTCCTGTTGCGGGTTGCAGTCAATGATATCTGGGGGCGGTTGCTTGCTCATACCCATGTGCGCGGTCGCGCTCGGCCTCGCGCGGAAGGGGTCGGTTCCGATCCACGCCGCTTGATATCAGCGTTCGAGCCGGATTGACCTGACGCGTATCGAGAACGGGCCGTCCAGCCCGTCTGCGATGATGAAGCCAAACTCGTTGACTTGCGCGGGATCGAAAGGCGCGGCCGGGACGCGGCGCCCGAAAATGGTCGGAACAAAATCGGTGAACGGCACCTGCAGCAACGTCCATTCCCCTGACGGACCTGGCGGGATGGCGGCCTGGTAGGAAACGTGGCGCCCGAGAAACCGCGCATCGGTGCGCGCGATCAGGCGATAGGCGCGTGCGTCCGATTTTACTGACAGCGTAAGGGCCTTGCCGCCTTTCAATGCCCCTTCAGACAGGGTGCGGCGCACCGACGAGAACCCACCGCCACGCGTGTTGAGCGTGCCTGAAAAGACCAGTTGCGCGTCTGCGACAGCTGCGCCGCCGCTGGAGCGCCCGCCCATGACATTGTCATTGACCGTTCGCCATGCCTGCGGTTCCGCCGGGCCCTGAAATGAGACCAAGGGCGTGCTGGAGGGCTTGTCTGGCGCTTCGGCGTTGGGCATGGCGGCCACTTCATGGGTCAATGCAACGATCAGGGCGAGGAAAATGCGTCTCATGCTCTTAAATACGCAGGCCAGCCGATAGCGGATCGAAACGCACGCAATCCGTGCCGGAGATCTCGGCTTTTTATACCGCGCTTGCCTACGCTTATACAAATGTGCGCGACTGCGCGCCGGCGCTTATGCGCCGTAACCGCAGATGAGTCTTCATCCGCGGATATTGGTATCAGACGTAGAAGTCCAGTTCTTCCTGCGCTTTGAGCAGGTCGCGCATTCTGATCGGGTTATCACCAAAGAAGAACACCAATCCCCAATGCGTTCCGAAAGCTGACCGGTCCGGCACCGTTTCCTGCGCGGGTGCGACCAATTCATGCGTCTCGAAATATGGATGTCCGGTCGTTTCCTCCGGCATCTCGAGTTTGCTCACGACGCGGCGGCGCGGATACACGCCGAAACAGCCAGCATGGCCTTTTGCGTCCACGACTGCACACGGGAAGAAGGCCTCGACTTCTTCCCTGGTGCTCTTGGGATCGAACACAAGAATGGAGGCCTGGTAGGCGTTGAACCCATAGGCCCGTTCGATCAGTTCGAA
>CAYUEM010000074.1:0-12236 GCA_964442925.1 uncultured Hyphomonadaceae bacterium | reverse complement strand
CGAGCTACACCGCAGCCAGATCGATCTTGGCCATGGTCTTGTGCAGCTCAATCCAAACGGCCGCGCGCAGACCAAGAAATATCGCCCGACAGTAAAGCTGCCGGGTACTTTGCGCGATCATATTGGAGAGGGGCCATTCCTGCTCATGTATCGCGACAACCGGCTCAAGAGTGTCAAAGCCGCCTGGAGACGGGTCAGGGCGCTCACTGGGCTCGATGACGCCGTGCAGCCCTATTCGATCCGCCACACAATGGCGCGCCATCTGCGGGCGTCATCGGTGCCGGCGTGGGAGGTCTCAGCCCAGCTCGGCCACAAGCAGACCGGCATGTCGATCACGGAGGTCTATGCGCCGTTCGACCCGGCCTATCTGGCAACGTCGGTCGGAATTCTTGATAACTACCTGAAAGAATTGCTTATTTCACCCTGCGAGCACCCGCTAACGTTGCCAGTACGTTGCCAGTCAGATGACCGCTTGGAGGGCGAAAATGGCGCTAAGTCATTGAAAAATATGGTGGGCGGTACAAGGTTCGAACTTGTGACCCCTACGATGTCAACGTAGTGCTCTACCGCTGAGCTAACCGCCCGTTGCCTCGCCCTTACAAGCGGTGCGTTTTTTCAAGGCGCGTCTATCGCCTTTCGCGGGTTCAGCGTCAAGCCTGCTGTTGCCGCGTTGCATCGGCAGGGCCGGTGATCCGTTGCGCAGCCCCACAGCGGAAGGGCGGCGGGCGTTTCGCGCGGTGAAGGCGATATGCCCAGGCCCACAGACCGGGTCAGTTTCGAAACCGTGAGATAAGCTTGTTCCCATAGACGCCGATCACGGGCAGGGGGTCGATCGGATCAAAGATGGCATGATGACATCTCAGTGCATCCAGCACCGTTTGACCCAAACGTTTTACCGCCTTCCCCGCGCCGAGTTGCCCTGCACTGGCCATCTGCCCGATCAGGTTCAACTCGCCCTTGGTCCAGACATATTCAACGCCGGTACGTGTCGACCACGGGTCGTCAAGGCCCTGCACGACTTCGCCATGGGCAAGTTCAAGCCCCCAAAGGCTATGAGGAAGGCCTGCGCACTCTGCGATGCGTGCCAGGCTGACCCGTGCGTTCAGTTCCATAAAGGTTTTCTCACCCGTATCAGGATCAATGACAAACTGGATGCAGCCGGTGGAAGAATAGCGGAGCGCAGCGACAAGACGCTCTACGCTTGTTTTGACGTCCCGATCCGGATCGACCGTAATGCCATAGGTGGTGTAGCCGGTACCGTCGTCTTCATGTGTGCGCGCGGCGCAGACCTGCGTGGCACCCAGCAGCTTCCCGTCATTCGCGGAGAAGATCACGCTGTGGCGTGGCCCGCGAACATAGCGTTGCACCAGCAAACTTGTGTGTTCGCCGGGCCAGTGGGGGAAAAGCCGATGAAAATCGTCGCCCCTGTGCAGGATCAGGGCCTTGCGATCAAACACGGGCGCATCGACCTGCGCAGGCTTGATGATGGCCGGATAGCCGATCGTGTCGATAGCGGCTTCGGTCTGTTGAAAGGACGAAACGCTGGCAAACGGCGCAAGTGGAACCGATAAGGCCTTGCACAACTCGAACATGGCAGCCTTGTCATGGGCGGTCCGGACAGCATTTTCCGGTGGCATGATGAGGGTGGCGCGCTGTGAGAAGACGTCGCGATGTCGCGACAGGAAGCGTAATCCCGCTTCGCTGACGGGTTGAATTGTATCAATCTCGGGATGTCTATCCAGCCAGTCGATATAGTGTTCAAACGCCTCGTCGGTTCCCGGTTCGAGCGACGGGTGGTGAAAGTGTTTCGAGACGTAGCGTGACCATTCCAGATAATTGCTGTAAATGGAAACGCCGGCATGAATGCGATGTCCCGACCGGGAGAGCGCCCTGGCAATGGGAAAGGCCATACGCGCATCGCCGACCAGTAATAAAGTGTGGGGCTGCTTATTCACGCTCTGATTTCCGGACGCCGCTGGCGTTTATTGGCGCGCCGATTGTGGTCCGCACGGAAGGTGAAATCGTTACCCACGTGATTGCGGAGCGAGTTTTCACCGCGCTGACCCGACCCGCACATCGCCTTGAAGGGCACCGCGATCTTTGAAGCGGCACCACTTTGTCTTTCTTGCATTCAGCTTCACGCCGCCATGACGCGATCAACCTCATCGACCAGTTCGCGCAGGTGAAACGGCTTGGACAGAACCTTTGATCCGGCCGGCGTCAACGCGCCCGAGGCGAGGGCAACTGCGGCAAAGCCGGTGATGAATACGATTTTCATCGCCGGGTCGAGTTCGGCCCCGCGCCGCGCCAGTTCGATCCCGTCAAGGCCGGGCATGACGATATCGGTCAGCAGAAGATCGAACACTTCGCGCTCCAGCGCCTCCAGCGCTGACTCGCCATCAGCAAAATCGAGCACATCATGTCCCGCACGCCTGAGCGCCGCAGCAAGAAAGCCGCGCATGGAATCATCGTCTTCTGCCAGCAGGATTTTTGTCATCATGGCCCTGTCGCTTGTTGATTGCAGTATGCGTATAAAACCGGTTTGAGTAAATCGGCAGTGAACAGGAGCGAGAATAACTTGACGGCGCGGACATTCCACAAATCATTGTGCAGATGAGCGCTGCCCTGCCCCTTCGCGCCGAAAGCCCGGCGCACCGCCCGATCTATCGCGATCCGTTCACCATTCGGCGGCCAGTTGCCAAGCGCCTGCCGCTGCTTTTCGCTTCGCCGCATTCCGGCAGTGAGTATCCCGACCGTCTGCGCGCCTTGCTGGCTGTGCCGCTGATCGAGCTGCGACGCGCCGAAGACGCCTTCGTCGATGAATTGTTCACGGCGGCTCCTGACCATGGTGCCGGTCTGCTGAGCGCGAGATATGCCCGCACGCTGGTCGATCTCAATCGCGATCCGCTTGAGCTGGATGCAGATATGTTCGCTGATGGTGTGCCACGCGCCTGTGCCCGTCCGGGCCCGCGTGTCGCGGCGGGACTTGGCTGTCTGCCGCGTGTGGGGGCGCACGGGCGGGCGATCTATCGCGGCCTGCTTGAACGCTCGGAAGGTGAGCGGCGACTGGCGGACGTGCATGACGCCTATCACGGGTTTCTCCGCGCCGAACTGGATGCGATGCACGGCGAATTCGGATTTGCCATTCTGATCGACTGCCATTCGATGCCTTCGGCCCAGCCGGCCCGGCACCGCATGCCAGACGTGGTGCTTGGCGATCGCTATGGCGCGAGCTGTGATCACAATCTGATCGCCAGGGTTGAGCGGTCATTCCGGCGAAAGGGCTACAGCGTGGCGCGCAATTCCCCATATGCCGGCGGCTATACGACGATGCATTATGGCCGGCCGGGCTGTCAGGTTGATGCGCTGCAGATCGAATTGCGGCGCGACCTTTACATGGATGAGCTGCGCGTCCGGCGCGCGAGCGGCTATGACCGGCTGAAATCGGACCTCGCTGAGGTGATCGCGGCGATTGCCGATCATGCGCGCGCGCGGGTCAGGGCCTAGCCGGCTGACGCGCTTTCAGGCAAAGTGAAGCTGGCTGGCCATTGGGGCGCACCTATCTTGCACCTTCACGCAACAGTTCATTGACGCCCGTCTTTGAGCGGGTCTGCGCATCGACTGTCTTGACGATCACCGCGCAGGCCAGCGACGGGCCGCCTTTCGGGTCGGGCAGCGTGCCGGGCACGATCACCGAATAGGGCGGGACGCGACCATAAACGATCTCGCCGCTTTCGCGGTGCACGATCTTTGTCGACTGGGTGATGAACACGCCCATCGCGATCACCGAGCCTTCGCCGACAATCACGCCTTCGACCACTTCCGAGCGTGCGCCGATGAAGCAATTGTCCTCGATGATCGTCGGATTGGCCTGCAAAGGTTCGAGCACGCCGCCAATGCCTGTGCCGGCAGAGATATGGCAGTTGGTGCCGACCTGTGCGCACGAGCCGACCGAGGCCCAGGTGTCGATCATCGTGCCTTTGCCGACATGGGCCCCGATATTGACGTAGGACGGCATCAGGACCACGTCGGGCGCAATGTATGCGCCGCGGCGCACCGCGCAGGGTGGCACCGCACGAAACCCAGCGGCGCGAAATTCTGCCTCGCCCCAGCCTTCGAACTTCGACGCCACCTTGTCCCACCAGCGCCCGTCCTGGCCAATCCCGCCTTCCATGACGCTGTTGGCATTGAGGCGAAACGATAACAGGACCGCCTTTTTCAGCCATTGGTGCACGGTCCATTCGCCGTCAGGGCGCTTTTCAGCGACGCGCGTTTCTCCGGTGTCGAGCAGGTCGAGGGCCGCATCGACAGCTTCGCGGATCTCGCCTTCGGTCTCGGTTGAGAAGCTGTCGCGGCGTTCCCAGGCATCATCAATGACGCGGGCCAGAGCATCAGGCATGGCGTTCTTCAATCCTCTTCATCTGTCCATTCAGGGCGCGCAGCTGCAAGGAAACTGGCAAGATCTGACGTCACATAGTGAATGTGTGCGCCTGCTGCATCCCCATTCGCAATAGAAACTGCGTGTTCCGCGTCGCCGGAAACCGAAGAATGCGAAGTCACCAGAACAGTGGTAAAACCCATATCATGGGCAGGGCGCAGATTTCGCGGCACATCCTCGAAGAACATCGACTGGCCTGGGTCGATCACATGGGTTTCGCAGAACTGGTCATAGGAGCGCGGATCGGGCTTGGGATGGTAGGCGCCATCATCAATGCCGGTCATTCCGTCAAACAGATGATCAATGCCAAGATGGGCTGCCATCCGTTCGGCGTGCCGGCGCGAGCCGTTGGTGTAGATGAATTTGCGTCCCGGAAGCGCGTCGATCGCCCGTGCGAGCAGGTTGCAGCGCGGAACCGGTGACAGGTCAACCTCATGGACATGATGAAGGAAGCTGCCCGGGGCCATGGCGTGATTGTCCATCATGCCTTTCAGCGTCGTGCCATGCTCAAGATAATATTGCTGCTGGAGCCGGGCGGCCTGCTGCGGGTCGATCCCTAAGAAACCGGCAACGAACTGGGTCATCCGCCGCTCCATCTCGGGAAACACCAGCCCTGCGGGGTAGAGTGTGTTGTCGAGGTCAAAGACCCAGTTGCGGGCAGCGGTCAGCCCGGGCTTGCGCTCAGCCATTTCCGGGCGTTCGCGGCGGGTCGAAGTCGCGCTCGAAAAATTCGAACACCAGTTTTTCATTCTCCGGCGGCTGCGTTGATTCAAACAGTGCAGTGCGATAGGCGGCCGCTTCGCAGTCCTTGCGCCCGGCAATCGCAAAGCGCGCGCGCGCCACGCAGAAACTGTCGGACGCCCTTTGCAGCGTGCGCACGCGCCCGTCGCCAACCTCCATTTCCGCATAGACATAATATTCGGTCTGGACGAGGGGGTCGTCGATCACCCGTGCGCAGCCGCCGGCCTCCAGCTGCCACCAGCCGCGGCTCTCCCATTCTTCGGCGCGGCGGCGGGCAATGGCCGACCAGATCCGGCTGTTGGTGCGGTTGCAAACCGTAAAGCCGACCTCGCGGGCGCGCTCTGTGGCCGTCTGCTCAAGCATGTCGATGAGATCGGCATCGCTGGTGTCGGCCGGAAGCTTGTTGTCCTTGAGGAAGCCGGCAATGGCTGTGCGCGTCTTGCGCCCGAGCAGACCATCGACGCGCCCGGAAAACACACCGGCATCTTCCAGCAACCTCTGCACGCCTGCCGCTTCGGCCTTTTCGCGCGTGTATTCATTGGTTTCGGTCAGCGTGGTCTGCCAATGGGTGCGCCGTTCGATCAGGACCGGGCGAAAGCGGCGCTGTTCCAGCCCGTAGCTGGCGCAGTCGGGTGGATTTTCGACGGAGAAGGAGCCCGTCGGGTCGATACACAGGCGCTGGTCGCCGCCCCAGTGCTTGACGCCGCCGCGATGGGCCGGTGACGATCGCCCATAAAGGAAATGAATGCCTGGTGTCAGTGGCCCGGCAAGCGCCAGCTTGCAGGCGCCAGGCCGCAGTTTGGTCCAGCCTTCGACCACGATGCCCTGGCCTTCCGGGCGCGCGGTCGCCGCCTCGATGACATATGATGTCTCGTTGCAAAGCGTCCAGCCGCTGCCTTGCTGCGCTGCAGCCGGAAGGGTGCCCGCGCAGAACAGCGACACAGCGATGGCGGCAAGGCCGCTACGAAACAAGCGTTCCAGAACCATGTTCCGTAAAAAGCTCCATGAGTAGGGCATGAGGGGCACGTCCATCAAGTATCACCGCCGCCCCCACGCCATGTTCCACGGCTTGGGCCGCAGTTTCAAGCTTTGGTATCATACCGCCTGCAGCTGTGCCGTCAGCGATCAGGTCGGCGACCTGCGTGCGCGCGATTTCGCGGATCAGCTTGCCGGATTTATCCATTACACCGGCGACATCGGTCAGCAGCAACAGCCGCGTTGCGCCAAGCGCCTCCGCCACAGCGCCCGCTGCCGTGTCGGCATTGATGTTGTAGCGCGCTCCATTGGCCCCGACCCCGACAGGAGCGACCACCGGTATGAGATCGTCAGAAGCGCCGGCCAGTGTGCGCAGAACCGTCGGATCGACATGTTCGGGCTCTCCGACAAAGCCGAGATCAACAATCGTCTCGATATGGCTGCCGGGCGTTCGCGTCGTGCGCTCGACCTTGCGCGCACGGATCAGCCCTGCATCCGAACCCGACAGGCCAACCGCCTTGCCGCCCGCCATGTTGATCGCGCGGACAATGGTTTTGTTGATCGCACCCGACAGCACCATCTCGACAACATCCATCGTGTCGCTATCGGTCACCCGAAGCCCGTCGCGAAACTGTGTGGAAATGCCCAGCCGTTCGAGCAGGTCGGCAATCTGCGGTCCGCCGCCGTGAACGATCACCGGATTGATCCCGAGATGTTTGAGCAGGACGACATCGCGCGCAAAAGCGTTCGAAAGCGTTTCATCGACCATGGCGTGGCCGCCAAATTTGATCACCAGTGTCTGTTTCGCATAGCGCTGGATATACGGAAGCGCTTCGGAAAGTGTCCGGGCGGTAAACTGCGCATTGGCGATGAAGGGCGTTTCATTGGTCATTCACACGAGGGGTTAGCGCGCTTTGCATTCACGCGAAAGCCGGCAGATGCGCTGAGGACAAGAAAAGGAAGAACCCCCGGCGGGGGAGCCGGGGGTTCTCTGGAAAGGCCGGATTGAGGGGGTGAAGGCCTTTCCGAAAGGCGACCGGTTGCGAGAACCTAATGGCCGCCTGACTGGTATGTCGCTGAGTTGCCGATGGCTGTGGCTGCGCCATGCACGCCGCCTGATGCGCCGGTTGTCATCGTGCCACGGGCATAGACAGCGCCCTGGTTGAACTGGTTGACACGCCCACCGATCGCCGCATCGCCGCAGATATTGCACAGCTGCGTTGTGGCTGCGTTGCCGATCGAGGTTGCGCTCAGCGTGGCAATGCCGCCGGTTGAGGAACTGCCGGTAAAGGCGGCCTGGCTGCCGACCGTGGCGAAATTCGACTGGATTGCGAACAGGTTGGTGTCGGAGCCGACATTGGAAATCAGAGCGGAATTGCCGACGCCAAAAGCCGACACACCGTTGCTGCCCGCGAAATCGTCCAGCGTGACCCAGCTTTGTGCGTCAACTTCGGCATTGTTGCCCTGGAAAAGTTCCGAGCCATCGCGGCCAAGCGAGGCAAAGCCCCACTCATTGTGCAGCGTGTAGGAATTGCCCGCTGCGGTGGTCGCTGTGACCGTGTCGACTGCGCTGTTTGCATAGAACAGCGTCCTTGCAGCGATGCGTTCGCCGGCGGCGGTGTTCTGCACGGCACCATTGATGACAGTCGAGGTGCTGCCGGTCGATGACACCGCATTGCCACCAGCCGTGGTGGCCACGGTGACACTGGTCCCGTTGCAGCACAGTTTGACGTCGCTTTCGGCGTTGACCGAGCCGAGCGCATCCTGCTGCTGGAACGCGCGATTGTCGCCATATTCGGAGACAGGCGTGGAGACATTCGCGATGGCTGTCGTTGTCACGCCAAGCTCGCCTGCACCGAGCATATCGACCTGTGTGCGGGCCTCGGTGTCGCCGGTCATCACCTGTTCGGCGCGGTATTTCGTATTGCCGTTCCATGTGCCACCGCTGGCGGCGTTGCCATAGGCGGTGGAAGCGGCATAGGCCCCTCCGGTCACCGATCCACCCGTCAGGCTGGCCTGCGCGCTGACATCGCCCTGCATCTGCTGGGTCGCGGAGAAATCGATATCACCGGATGTGACAAGACCGGCGGCGGTATTGCCCACTGCGGTGCTGGTCGAGGAGGCATCGCCGGCCTCGCAGCACACGGTGACATCCATGTCCGACCAGAGGTCTCCGGTCTGGATCTGGTCAATCTGGATCGGTCCGTGTTGAACCGCAGACTGTGCCAGTGCCGGGCCGGCAAGGCTCGCCGCAAATGCGGCGGCAGGCAGCCATTTCATCAGTGCGAGTGCCATTATGGGCTCTCCTTGTAGGTGAACGGGGCTCTAGTTGCGGCCACGCAGGGCCGGGTCGCGGTTCTCGTTCCAGCGCTGCGATGACGCCCGGCTGTTTGCATTGTTGGTGGCCAGATTGTTATAGGCAGGCGTGTAGTCGCCGGTGATGCCATTGGTCGATGCAACCGCACGGACCTCGTCACAGACCTCGCCGCCCGGTGCGCCATACATGTTGGCCATCATTTCGAGCACGGCGCGCTCAACCGTTGAGCGCACGGCCAGCTGGATCGGCTCCTGGGCACGTTCACCGACACCGACATCGAACACATTGCCATTGGCAAAGTCGAAAATGCCTGCCGAAAGCTCACGACCGATGATCTGCTTCTGGTAGGAGATGACATCGACGACTTCGAGCGTCTCGGTCTCCACCATGCGCAGGTCGAGCGCGATATTTATGACGAACAGCTTGGCACCGAGTGTGCCCTTGATATCGGTCGCATCGGTGTCGCCGACAAAGGCATCGCCGCCAACCGAACGGATATTGAAGTTCAGCTCGGTGATACCGCCAACGAGATAGAAATCCGATCCGGGAATCGACCCGGCCATGATCTTGCGGAAATCGCTTTCGCTTTCGCCGATCAGCTTGTTGTTGGCATATTTCAGTTCAAGCTCGGAAACCGAGGTGTCGAAACGCTCCACCAGCCGGGCACCAGCCTTGGCCAGCGCGGACATCGCCATCAGCGATGCGCCCTGGGTGACCCTTCGGCCGCCTTCGAAATCCGCCTTGCCGGTATAATCGAGGATCCGACCGACAGCGATGCGCGGCGGGCGCAGCTTGTTGGCCCGGGCATAATGACCCATGCAGACAAGGGCTTCGGAATAGGGCGTCGGGTTGGCGGTGACCGGCGCATTGCCGATCGGCTTGGTGTAGTTGCCGCCCGGTCCGGCCACCGGCGAAATGCACCCGGCGAGAACGAAACTGCTGGCAAGCGCCGCGAGCGAGGCCTTCAGCCGGCTTGTGCGGGGTGTGAAAGAGGACTTAGTCATTGAGGTTCAGCTCCCCGTTGAGCACGACCGTCTGGTCGCCATTGTTGATCTGGGTTGAGTCGATAATGATCGTGTTGTTCGATCCGTTGGTGATGACATTCAGCTGGTTGCCGACCGCCGTGCCGGTCCCGATCATGCCGCTGGCACCATCGGTCTGGCCCCATCCGGTATTGAGACCGCCGCGGAGCCCGGTGCCGCCGCCAATCAGGCCGTTGATCACGACCCGGTTGCCGAGCCGGTCACGGGTGCCGGCATCGAAAGGCCGGCTTTCTTCGCCATGGGCGAAACCGTAAGGGCGTTCGAATTCGGCCAGGGATCCGGCTTCCTGCGCGATTGCAGGCGAGGCCATGGCAGCAAGGACCGAGGCCATCAGGATTCTTTGCTTTGCGTTCATCGGTGGATTCCCGTTCGCTTGTGACGGGCAGCCCCGCTGCAACGTGTGTGCCAACAAAATTGCTGGGGAATCGTGCTTTCCCGGCTCGCCTGCCCGGTGAATCGCCTGTCTGGCGTGCCGGATATGGGCCGGACTGCAATTATTGTCTCAAAATCGGTCAGTCAGAGTGGCAAGGGGTGTGTCAGGCCAGACAAACGCCTGTAAACGGGACATTGTCTTTTGCTGTGACAAGGCCATCCTTGCGGCAGCAGCCTGTCAATGGGCTGAGAAGGGAGTTCGCCACTTATATGGTCATTCGTAATTCTCAGTCCTCATCGCCACCTTTTTTCACCGCGCCGGCGGGCGTGGTCTGGCTGGCCGGCGTGATTACGGCGTTGCACGGGTTGCGCCTGCTGGCCCCGCAAGGCTGGCAGGAGGGCCTGCTTTATCATTTTGCGCTCGTTCCGCAGCGGCTGGAGCTGATGCTGGCCGGGGTGGCGGGCGCGGGGGCCTATGATCTTGTCGGACTGTTGGCGGCCTCATTCGGGCATGTCTTCCTGCATATCGACTGGCTGCACGTGATCATGAACATGGCAATGCTACTTGCGCTTGGCGCCCCGGTGGCACGTCGGCTCGGCATCGGCCGGTTCCTTGTTCTGTTCTTTGTTTCTGCCGTGGCCGGAGCCGCTCTGTTTCTCGCAGTGCGGTTCGGTAGCGATGCGATCGCCATCGGCGCTTCGGGAGGGGTCAGCGGCGTCATCGCCGGCGCTTTGCTGCAGATGAGCGATCCGCGCGCGACCTGGCCCGCGCTCGTGTCTGCGTCGTTCCTGAAGACCAGCGCAGCTTTTCTGCTCGCGAATCTCGCGCTGGCGGTCTTCGGACCCGCCCTGTTTGGTGCGGGCATTGCCTGGGATGCGCATATCGGTGGCTATCTGGCAGGCGCAGCTTTGATGGCTGCAATGGCTGGCAGGTAAGCCGGCGCGGGCGGGCATGAGGCCAGCGGGATGCAAATCTCGCTGAGCACGCGACAAAATTGCGTCATTCGTGCTAGACTAAGCTTAAAGCGAGAACAGGGAGGATAAAACAATGATGCTTGAGCAGATCCTGAAGGCCAAGGGACATGATGTCTGCACCGTGAACGCCGATGATACGCTACATGCGGTCGCAAAGGTTCTGGACGATGCGCGAATCGGCGCAGTTGTGGCGATTGATGGCGAAGGCAGAATTATCGGTGTCTTGTCGGAACGCGATATCATGCGGCAGGTGGCACGCAATGGTGAGGCTGCGCTGACGATGAGCGTGGCAGACTCCATGACCCGCGACGTGCTGACTGCGAGCCCTGCAGAAACCGTGAATATGTGCCTGGAGCGGATGACCGACCGCAGGATCCGACACCTGCCCGTGGTCAGCGATGACAAGCTGATCGGAATTGTCTCGATCGGCGATCTCGTGAAATGGAAAATTGCCGAAACGGAAGCGGAAGCCGAAAGCCTGAAATCCTACGTTGCCGGCTAGGCGATCTTCGGGCGATGCGCCGGGGATCTTGTGGAAAACGCCGATTGGGAGAAATTTTCTGCAAGATGTCGGCAAATAGGACTTGCGCACCACCCGGAAGTGCATCTATAACCAATCTCTCTTTGGAAACACCAACGGCTGAGCGGGCCGACTATCGGCTCGGCAAGGAAGTGTTTTTGTCTCTGTTTCAAGGAAGCGATCGAGGGTTTCGAAAGTTTCTGCAGGTGGCTTGAACAAAGGTGTTGACGGGGAGGTGGGCGGCCAATATAAGCCGCGACTTCCGACGGGATGGACGCCAGTTCAGAACGTTGTCTCGGGCTTCGGCCCAGTGCTGTTTGACATCGTAAGAGATTGGAAGAGAAACGCAGGCGGCGCGGTCGCCAGCGGACAGTTTGACCCTTACGGGTCGGCTGTTCAGATGATCGCGACGGATGCGTTTCAAAGGAAACTCCTTTATCGTTTCCGCGGAAGCTTCAATGCATTCGCGGTGCGTGACAAGGGTTTCCCGTCAAAACGCAAACTTATTTATGCTTTTCAGCGAGTTGGCTTCTCGATTTTCCGGGAAGTCTCGTCGGATCAACTCAACCTGAGAGTTTGATTCTGGCTCAGAACGAACGCTGGCGGCAGGCTTAACACATGCAAGTCGAACGACACAGTGGCAGACGGGTGAGTAACGCGTGGGAACGTACCCTTCGGTACGGAATAGCTTCTGGAAACGGAAGGTAATACCGTATACGCCCTTCGGGGGAAAGATTTATCGCTGAAGGATCGGCCCGCGTTAGATTAGCTTGTTGGTGAGGTAATGGCTCACCAAGGCGACGATCTATAGCTGGTCTGAGAGGATGATCAGCCACACTGGGACTGAGACACGGC
>CAYUEM010000073.1:0-12507 GCA_964442925.1 uncultured Hyphomonadaceae bacterium | reverse complement strand
AGCCGGTGCAGCGCGCGCCGGTCATGCCGAACGGGTGACCAATCGAGATCGAGCCACCATTGACGTTGTATTTCTCCGGGTCGATGCCAAGCCGGTCGCGGCTGTAGAGGCATTGCGAGGCGAAAGCCTCATTGAGCTCCCACAGATCAATATCATCGACCTTCAGGCCATGACGCTCCAGCAGGCGCGGCACCGCGAAGACCGGGCCGATTCCCATCTCGTCCGGGTCGCAGCCGGCCACATTGAAGCCGACGAAGCGGCCCAGCGGCTGCAGGCCGCGGCGTTCCGCCTCCTTGGCCTCCATCACGACGACAGCCGCAGCGCCATCGGAAAGCTGGGAGGCATTGCCCGCCGTGATATACTTGCCTTCCTTGACGACCATTCCGCCCGTCAGGACGGGCTTGAGGCCGGCCAGCGATTCTGCCGTCGTGCCCGGGCGGTTGCAGTCATCGCGATCGACGGTGACCTTCTGGCGCGTTTCCTCGCCGGTCTCCTTGTTCCGCAGGACCATTTCGGTCTCCAGCGGCACGATTTCCTCGGCCATCTTGCCAGATTCCTGGAAAGCGGCGGTGCGACGCTGGCTTTCTGCGGAATATTCGTCCTGATATTCGCGCGAGACGCCATAACGGTCAGCGACAATCTCGGCGGTCTCGATCATCGACATCCATACGGCCGGCCATTTCTCGAAGAGGCCGTCTTCGACAATGCGATGGCGGTTGGTCTTGCCGGAATGGGCGACCAGAGACAGGCTCTCCAGGCCGCCACCAATGGCGACCGGTGCGCCTTCATTGATGACCGTGTGGGCTGCATTGGCAATCGCCTGCAGGCCCGAAGAGCAGAAGCGGTTGATCGTGGCACCGGCTGTCGAGGACGGACAACCGGCGGCCAGCGCGACATTGCGCGCGATATTCATGCCGGTGGCACCTTCGGGCTGGGCAGAACCCAGGAACACATCCTCGACGGCGCCGGCCTCGACCCCTGCGCGCTCCAGCGCTGAGCGCAACACATGCGATCCCATGACGATGGGGTGCGTATCATTCAGCCCCCCGCGATGTGTCTTGGTCATCCCGGTGCGGGCTGTGGAAACGATAACGGCTTCGCGCATGACGATTCTCCCTGATAATTCATGTCAGACTTCAACTCAGTTTACAGTAGCGAACGCGCGTATCTCGCGCCAGCCTGTCCGTTGCGTCAAGTTTGAAACGGGCAACTGCAATCAGGGATTGGGCTTGCAGACCAAACGCATATAAACGATGCAATCCGCATCCAGGGAGAACATGATGGGTATATTCAAGTTTCTGCGCGACAAGGGCAAGGAACTGCTCAGCGAAAAGGCCGACAAGGCCAAATCGATCAAGGACGAGGTCAAGGACCTCGGGCTCGACGAGGGTGTCGGCAAGGATTTCAAGGTCGAGGTCGATGGCGACCGCGTGAAGCTGGAAGGCACCGCCCCGGATCAGGAAACGCGCGAGAAAATCATTCTCGCGGCTGGAAACATCAAGGGCGTTGCAGAAGTCGAAGACAATATGCAGGCGCAGGAAACCACGTTCTACACGGTGAAATCCGGTGATACGCTTTCAAAGATCGCACGCAAATATCTTGGCAGCGCAAAACTCTATCCCGAGATTTTCGAAGCCAACCGACCGATGCTGACCCATCCGGACAAGATCTATCCCGGACAGGTCCTGCGTATCCCCGGCAGCAAATTGGGCAGCTGAGGCCGGGAAAAATTCCCATAATCATGGCGTCCCATGCGCTTTCACACTACCCGGCTGCATCTGTTTTCGCTAGCATTGCAGCAGGTGAAGCCGGCCTGAGAGGGGGAAGCGATGGGACTCGACTACAAATGGGACACGAAACGGGCCCGTGACAGGCATCTGATGCCGGGCGGTCCGAAACGGATCCTCACGATCGATGGCGGCGGCATTCGCGGCCTGTTGTCCTGTGGCATTCTCAAACAGATCGAAGAGACCCTGCGCGAGCGCCAGCCCACGCCGGAGACCCGCGAAGCATTCGTCCTCGCTGATTATTATGATTTCATCGGGGGGACATCGACCGGCTCGATCGTGGCCGCCTGGCTGGCACTGGGCAAGCGGGTCAGCGACCTGCAGGATCTCTACATGAATATGGGATCAGGCATTTTCGGCAATTCACGCCGGTTTGGCGGAGTTTTCATTGCCAAATTTGATTCCGACCGGCTGGAAAACCAGCTCAAGGATCAGCTCGGCGACACCACGCTGGAGTCCGACCGCCTTGTCACCGGCTTCGGTGTCACGGCCAAGCGGATGGACACCGGCTCGGCCTGGCTGATCGCCAACAACCCGAAAGCGCCCTACTGGGACGGCTCGAAGACCGACAGGCCGAATGGCGAGTACAAGCTGCGCCATGTCGTGCGCGCGAGTGCCGCGGCACCGGCCTATTTCGACCATGTCGATGTGCCGATCGAGATTGGCAAGGAACCGGGCGCGTTCATGGATGGAGCTGTTGCCGGGCTCAACAATCCTTCCGTGGCCTTCTGGCTGTATACGACCCTGCCTGGCTACGGGCTGGCATGGCCGACCGGTGCCGACAAGCTGCTGATCACATCGGTGGGCACGGGGGAGTTTCGAAAACGCTACAGTGCCCGCCAGCTTGATCGCATGCCCGCCGTGCAAAGCGCGGTCTTCTCGCTCGCCGGCTCGATCCAGGATGTCGCGAAGAACCAGCTGCTGATCATGCAGGCGCTGTCGAAACCGCTCGCGCCCTATCCGATCAACACCGAAGTCGACTCACTCGCCGATCAGGACAGGCTGCAATTGGAAGGCATTGCTGCGCCATATTGCATCACGCCGGAGCCGCTTTTCTCTTTTCAGCGCTATGATGTGCAACTCGACGAGAAGGGGCTGCAACGTCTCGGTATAAGCGAGGGCGGCGAGCCGCTCGGCCCGCGGATGATAAAGAACTTGCAGGCGATGGACTGTGCCAACCAGACCAATCTCAACCGGCTGAAGACGATCGGCGAAATCGCCGGGGAAAGATTCGTCAGGCCCGACCATTTTCCGAAAAGCTTCGATATCGCATCCGGTGCGCCCGCTTCGAACGGGCCGCCGCCTGCGCCGACATCGATCCCGCAGCCATCGCGCGAGGCACTGCCATTGCCCGAAACACGAGCGAAAAAGGGGCATGGCAAGAAGCGTGGCTGGCTGGGTCGCAGCCGGAACTGAGCCCTGCACCGGCGCGGTCTGCTCAGCTCTGCTCAACCCAGCGTTCAATCGACAAAACCTGACCGAGCTTCTATTTGCCTGACTTGGCAAACAAGGAAACCGAAACATGCGCCTTTGCAACAAGATTGTCTTGCTGGTCAGCCTTGGTCTGGCCGCATGCGGAAGCGCCGGTGACACACCTGGCGTTTCAACCGACCCGAATGGCGCAACAGGCTTTGTCACCATTGCCAAGGCGAGCGCAGCGCAACCCGCAAGCGCGCCGGGGATGCTTGTGGTTGACGCGGATGGCCGCCCTTATGGCTATCGACTGCTTGGCCAGAACCTGCCCGAGGTCGAGGGGCGTCTGGCGAGCGGTGGACGGTTCAGCACAGCGTCCATCAACAAATGGACGATCATAGACGTCTGGGGCATCTGGTGTTCCGACTGCATGGCCGATGCGCCTTATGTCGCGGCGCTGGCACGTGCGGTTGAGCAGGATCCCGATCTCGATTTTCTTTCCATTCACACACCACCCAGCCGCGCGCGGGCCGAAGAGGCGCTTGGGCGGTATTCCTCCGTCGAAGACTGGTTCGCGGAAAAGGGCTTTTCTTATCCCGTTCTGATCGATGACGACGCCTCGATCCGCGAACGCCTGCAGATCGAGTGGACCCCGACCTATCTGCTGGTCTCGCCGACCGGACGGGTCGAAGCCTTCCGCACCGATCTGTCGGTGGCTGGCGGAACGCCGGTGAAGGATTTCCTGATCGATGTCGCCGGCGTCAGGGGGGCCTGGACACCACCCGCGCCGGATGCAGACGCATACAGAATGGGCAAGGGCGGGCTCGGCTGGCTGGACGGACGGCTGGCATTTACGCTGAAGGCTGTCGAGACGGCGTTTCCCGGTCTTGTCGTGACACCCGGTGTATCGATGAGCGAGGGCGAAACCTATCCGGTGTTCGAAATCACGCGCACGCCCGGCGGGCCCGTCCTGTTTACACTGGAGCCGGGCTGGAAGCGCGGCCATGTCGGCGCCATCATCACCCGGTCTGAGGACATTACCGGCCCCGATGGCGAGATTATTGGCGCGGCGCGAATGAAGGACATCGGCGAAATTGAGCCTGCAACCTGCAAGGCCGGACTTGAGGAATATGCAGACAGGCTCATCTGCAAGACAGGCCGGATGGTCTGGATCTTCAGTCTTCCGGCGAGCTATGTCGGGCCGGCAGATGACGCCCCAGAGGATTTGCGACGCGATGCCATCCTGGCTGAAATGCGCGCGCTTGCGCCAACCGAGCGATGATGCAGTCCTGGCAGGCTGCTGAAAACGCGTCGTCAGGTTTTCCTTATTTGCTCAAAGACCCTCCCGTCTTCCCCGCCCCCCGGACCTGATCCGGGGGGTATAGTGATGTCCACCAAAAAATATCCTGGCTCGTGGTCGCTGGCAGACCACCGCCGCCAAGCAGCTTTTCAAGGTGCGGGATAAGGTGCAGGTCTGTCCTACTTAGGGCTCCATGCGGCGGCCGCGCGCGCCTGGACCTCGGCGATCTGGGCAGGTGTCAGCCGCTTGCGCACAATCTCGGCATTTGATGCGGCTGTTTCATTGCCTTGCGCGGCCGCAAGGATGAACCAAAAGTAGGCTTCAGAATCGTTCTCCGGCACACCCTTACCATTGTCATACATCACGCCGAGATTGCTTTGCGCTGCGGAATAGCCCTGCTCGGCAGCCTTGCGAAACCAACTAATGGCCTCGGCATCATTTTTCGGTACGCCCACGCCGTTGTAGTATATGACGCCGAGATTGTCTTGTGCCGGGCTGAAACCCTGCTCGGCGGCTTTGCGAAACCAGCGCACAGCCTCGGCCTCGTTCTGTGGCACGCCCAAGCCTGAGGCATACATCGAACCGAGATTGCTTTGCGCCGTGGCATAGCCCTGCTCGGCGGCCATGCGATACCAGCGCACGGCCTCGGTGTCGTTCTGTGTCACGCCCATGCCGTAGCGATACAGCAAGCCGAGATTGCTTTGCGCTGCGGCATAGCCCTGCTCGGCAAGCGGGCTGAAAAGCACAGCCGCTAGCTCATATTCACCCGCAATTAAGGCAGCTTCTGCATTTTTCATTGGCTCCGAAGCGGACCCCGCTTGCGCATGAGCCGGGCCAACGGTTGCATACAAAGCACAGGCCGCAACTAGAAGTACTTTTAAACTGCTCATTGTAACCCTCCCGGAGCCCATCCGTGACATTGCCAGAGGACGCGGCAGGCGTCAAACCTTTGCGCCAAAATGAGCCCGCTTTCACAGCCGGTCCCCAGTTGTGCACTGCCCACGCCCAGCCTCTAAAATTAGATCGCAGCCCGCTGCTGCGCAACCCGGGCCGCCCACATGAGATATCCCCGCCAAACAGCATCTAACGCTTACGACTTTTGATAGCGATGAGTTGACTATGAATGCAATTTGTGAAACGGACCAAAGTCATTATCGTCTGAGGCGAAGTGAGATAAATCGATGCTTTTCCACAAAATTCTTAGTTGTCTTGGCGCATTTTTCGTAGTTTTTCTTCTTTCAGCAATTGGATTTGGATTCGCGGGTATGGACGACACGCGAGGCGCTGGAACGCTTGCCTTGATTGCCGCAGTGGTGACGTGGTTTGTCTTCCCAACAAAAGAAGCAAGCACAGAGCCGATCCACGAGGAAATAGAAAAGCAGTCAGCAGTCTCAGGCGCGCGAAAACAAAAAGCTGTTGACCCAGAAAGTGCTTTGCCAACAGTAGAGGTAACCGACGCTCATTGGGAGATGGCACTCAATGAATACGAACATGGTCAGCGCAATGACGGTTTGTTTGCACGATTGTTCACGGAATGTGAAGGCGATGAGGCTAGGATCAAAGCGGCTTATTTGAAAGAGAGATCAAGGGCCATTGCCGTAGGCGACACACCGCAGGTTAGACATTGGCCCGTTGAAGAGCCGGAACTGAGCTCAAAAAAAAAGTTGTAGAGACGCCCGTAAATCCACATCACATAAAGGGTTCTGACGTGGGACAACCAAGCACGCAAATGGAAATCAAAAGCGGTGTTGGGTTGAGTTGGATTAAGTGGTTTTTGGTACTCAGCTTACTTTTGTTTGTGTTGCCCCGGTTAGCAGCTTGGCTCACCGTCGCAGCTATTGGCCCCTGAACTCAGGAAAACATGGCAACCGGCATGCAGCGTGGACCTGACCCAGTTGAGTCCGACTTTGGTAGAAGATTATCTTCTATTGAGGGCTACACAGACAAAGAACAGCACATTTAAAATTATAGAGATTACCACGGCAAGAGTTATTGATTGAGTTGCTTTGGCCTGCCAGCGGCTTAGGGGGTTAAGGTGCTGTGTGTTTTTCGACACGGTAAGTCAGATACCCACAATTCAGGCCGCTTGGAATTTCTTATAACAGGATCCGCCGTCGGAGAGGCAACCAACTCCAGCCCGTCACCCAAACACCTTGATCGCCAAGCTGTCATCAGTCACTTCCCCGAACTCCCCCACCCGGTTGGCTTCCTTCCCAATCAATTGAAGGCCTGAGGCTATGACGTGCCGCCGGTGCGTGCGCCCGACGTCCCAGGGGCCACCATTGCCGAACTTGTCTTCCGGGCTCAGGTGGAAGAGCGCCAGAGCTTCCGCGTAGGTCTTCAATTCGTGAGGTTCCACAGGCTCACCCGAAACGCGGTCGAAGGCCATCGCCCCGGCACGCGCTCCATCCCGTTCAAAGGGCGCGATAGGCTTCGGGCGCTTTGTCTTGCACGGTCTGCCCCGCTTCGATGGGTCTGCAACTTCTGGTGCCGCCATCTCGGCCATTGGTCCGGTGAGCGCGATGGGCGCGACCATGAACCCGAATGGCTTGACCTGTTGGCCGTAGGCTTTGCCTGCGTTGAAACACTTCATCCAACGCAACAGTGCTGGACTGGTTGCGCCATATCGCCTGAGCGCCGGGTTGCTGAGGCTTGCGTGATAGTCGAGCGGCACCGTGTTGGGCGTTCCATTCAAAGCGGCCTCAATAACCTTGAACCAGTAATCGTATTGCCAGCGGCTAATGCCCATTGCGCTGATTGGGCCAACGGGATCGGGAACGCCTTTAGCAGGTTTATCAATTCCATAAGGCGGCATGAATGCGCCGAGACCATGCGCTGAGGCTTTACGAATTGCGGGTAAACCGTTTCCATTGATGTTGAATAGCGCATATCGCTTTGCCGATATGGCAAAGCAAAAGAGCGGTTTTAGCTTTTTGGATTCCCAATCGTAATTCACATCTTCAATCTTGAGGATCGAACCGGATTTCCGATAGGGGTTTAGCGGTTCGAACCAATCAATTACCGATTGGCATCGCGCGTTGAATACATCGTCCGGCAAGCCATCCGGCCTGGCCATTGCGATGCTGTCAGTATCGCAGAATGTCCAATCCATGCTCCGATCGGCCGCAAGGCGTTCTGACAAAGCCAGCATCAAACGGGCCGCCCCTGTGATCAGCGTTGCAAGCAATGGGTGGAAATAGCGCCCCGGCTCTTCGAGGGCCGTCGACATGACAGACAATTTTTCGCCATTCGCAGTGAACAGGTTCAATGGCTCAAGCTTGGGCGCGTCGTCCCGGTTGATCTCGACGAAGATACCGTAGCAGGTCGAGTTGGCAATGATCTTGATTTGCTGTTGCCGCGGGTCTCCAAGGGCTTTCGCTTCGTCCCGCATATCGACCAGCCGCGTGAACATGTCTTCGCTATTGGGATCGATGCGATAGGCTTCACGTCCGAAGAGATTGATGGGTTTGAGGCCCGATTGACGCGGACCGGGCTCAAACGTGATGGCTTCCAGAATGCGCGGCGTCTTGTCGATGAGCATCTTCGATGCGAGCACATCGGCGAGCGTAAACCAGAGCGGCGTGTTGCAGGTCAGGTGATTGAGACCAATCGTCAGATTGTCCTTGCCTTCAGAATAGCGGGTCCGCACGGGCAGCACGTCATCATCAGGACACAGACGAACAAGCGTGTGCAGATTTTTCCACGTTGCTGGGTGTTGCAGGTCTGTCAGCGTCGTGGCGTCAAGAAAGGCTTGTGTCTCTTCAGTTGTGCATCGCTCACAGTAGCCATTGGCAATGACGAAGCGGTGCAGCCCCATCAGCGCGTTGACAGTCGGGTACATGGATTTGAAATCGCAATAGAGCACCTGGCTGACGTCTCGCCGGATGCGCACTTCGGCCCGCCCGCCAAAATAGGCCGACATGATCCGCCCGAACCCTTCGCGCGGAATGTCAGGCTTGCATCCCAGCAATGGAGCAACGCCCATCTGCTTTAAATAGGCTTTGCCGATGCTGGCTTCGCTCAGGATGCGATGCAGCGGCGTTTCGAGCCCGTGCAACGCATACATCTGTTTAAGCGCGTCAAAGCACTCCCAGGTTGCTTGAACGTCTGCGCGAGCATAGTCCAGATACTGATCGGTCATTGGCCCGCCATGTTCTTCGGTTTCGCGTTTCTGGGTGGGCACGCCCAGGAATGCAGACAGGCTTTTGAGCGAATGCTTCCGGCTGGTGAGCGCCATTGCGATGGTCTTCACGTCGAAAAAGTAGCCGCGATTGTGAGGATTCTCGAACCCGCGATTACGCATCCCCTTGCCGGTCTGCTGTTTGCCCGGCTTGGCAAAATCCATCAAAGCGGCAGACGCGCTAAGATGTTTGACGCGAATGTTGGGTTCCGATTTCCATTCAGACAGTTCAAAGGAGAACCCGCCGCGCATACTGTCACGCGCTTCGCTTTGCCTGCGCGCAATGCGGGATATGTCGAACGGCAGGTTGAACCCGACAATTTCAGCATTGCCTCGATAGCCGATCTTTAAAAACTGAGCGCGGCGAAACACATCGACTGTCGCAAGCGTCAATCCATGCGCTTCGGCGTAGGCTTGCACGACAAGCCTGTCAGATGCTGACAGGCCCGGATCGTAGAACAGAACCTCGCGAACGATTTCGCCGTGCTTGCGCACCTGGCAAAAACCAATGCGCAGGCTTTGTGCCGCGTCGGTCGTGGTCTCCGTGTCGAAGATGATCGTCCAGGGTGATGGCTGATCCAATGTCTTGCGCGCGGGTTTGGCCGCAACAGGGGTTGAGCCTGGCTTTTCTGTATAAGCTCTTAAATACAGGTCCGCCTTGAATGGCGCGCTCATGATGTGCACGCTGGTTCATGCGGTGGCACATGCTCGGACTGGTCGAGCAACCAGGCCCCAAACGCAGCAATTGTCTCTGCAATACGCCTGAACCATTCAGCCAGCGCGAGCAGATAACGCCCGATGGTTTCCATATCCGGATTGATCGATTGGGGCGCGTAAGGAAGATCCTTCTCCGGATCACTCATCTCGCGATGACAATTGCTGCAAAGCACGCCGGCATCGTCGTGAAACTGTCGCGGCGCAATATGCGCAAGCTCCATGGCAGCAGGGTGATTTGAGTACCCGCAATGCAAGCAAATCGGATTGCGGGTTCTTAGCCTGCTATAATCTTTCTCGCGACGCAGTTCGGCTGGGGTCATGATATCATCCATGGGTTTTCCTTTCAGGTTTGAATGATTTGGTAGATTTCGTGGAACTCGGGCTCATCCTTCAGCGCGTAACGAATGAGCGCGTTGGGATCGGTTTCGAAGGGGTGGAACTTGCCGGAAATGTCAGTCACGCCTTCGCCGACAAAGGGCTGAAGGACGGAGAGGTCCTGTGTGCGCACAAACCGGCCAACCTGGTTGTGATATTGGCCCACGCGGCTGGCATCATCGAACCCTGGAACCGTGATCGCTTTGATGTTTGTGTTCTTGATGATCGGCACGCGGCGCGGGCGGCTGTCAGCGAGCGCCCATTGGCGACCTTGCTTTACGCCCATGTCGTGCGAGACAATGAAGCGCCTCAACCGCTCAGGTGACACCCGCGCGTGTCTGGCCGCCCCTGTCAGGCTCTCACCAGTGTTCATGGCCAGGATAGCCGCTTCAATGCGCGCGTCCGATTTGTCCTCAACGGGCTTTGGCCTGAGTTGCGCCTCGGAGGCTTTGGCGTGGCCGCGCGCCTGGGACCGGCTCAGCCTACGCGCTTTGCCGCGCGCAATGCGGCGGGCATATTCTGCTTTGAAGTCGCGTTGGCGAGCCATGGTGAAACATCCTTGAGCGCGCCTTTCAGCGCTGAATGCTTTACCAATACAGAGTTAGTACGTTGAAAAGAATAAGGATAAATCGGCTAAAATGTTTTGTGCAGTTTATGCAGTTTATGCAGAACCAGACCGGTGTTCGTTCAGCACCTCACCAATCCACCGGGCAATTGTTTGGGTCTTGTATCCTGCCATGTCGTGATCGTCCCGGGCCTGCTCGCCCTTTATCTGCACTCGCACTTCTACCGCTTGGGCTGTTCGGTTTCGAAGTTTCTCGAATGCAGGGCTGCCTAGAAGCTCTCGGATAACTGCTTTTGTTTCTGTTTGCGAATTTCGACGCCCGCGCTTCTTGCTTGGTGCCGCTGAACCCTCTCTCGCGTTCTTATCTGATCCTGTAGTGCTCAGAGGTGCGGGTTCTTGAAGCCCTTCAACAATTAGCGAGAAGTCGTAGGCAGGCGATTGATCTTGAATAACCGCCATGTTCGGCTGAAACTTAACGCCTAAATATTTTTTGCCCAGAACTTCAATACGATTCTCATGCCAATAAGCTTTGAAAGTCGGTAATCGTGCATCGAATAAATCATGGTTTAAAGGGCCTGATTCATGACCCTTTGTTGCTTCATCCAACTCGAAGCCATAAACATAAAAAGGGCCCTCAGATATAGACCACAAAAACTGCAGTTTGAGCGAATTCTCTAGTTTATCCAATCGAAAAAGCCGCTCGTTGGTTTCCTCAAGTGTTTCCTTGCCATCGTCAATGCGCAATTGCCGTAATTTTATTCGATGTCCCATGCCGGGAGTAATTAGGTCTGCAAAGGTTTCCCAAGCCGTGTCCATTTCTACGCGACGATTTGGGTCTATCTTCGAATTGAAATACATGTTAAGAAGCACCAGAAATACAGGGTGGTAGGTGATATGACACCATTTGCAATTACTATAACTGATTCTGCTGACAATTGGGCAGAACGCTGCGCCTATTGGAACCAATCATACGCAGCCAATCAACCCAAAAGAAAGCGCCGGGAAAAGCGCGCCCAGCCGCTCACTCTCGTCGGCCACGGCCTGTCCATCAGCGTTGATCGCGGCCGCCTCATCATCAAGGACGGGACAACCCACTTCCCCTCCAAACCAGCGCAGCATGTCTTCTTCAAAGGCGATCTCGAATTGCCCCCTCGCATTGTCATCGTTGACGGGGCTGGACACATCACGCTCGAGGCCCTCGACTGGCTATCGGAACAAAAGATCGACCTGATCCAGCTCAAATATGACGGGCGGGTGCAATCTGTGATGTCGGCATCAGGCTATGCCGCTGATCCAAAGAAAGTCGCCTGGCAGATGAAGACGCGCAGCACTGAAGATGCTCGCGTTCGCTATGGCGTGCCCCTTATCGAGGGTAAGGTTCGCGAAACGCTGCACAATCTGGAACACGTCTTGCCCGTGTCCCATGCGCGAACCAAGGCCATCGAGACGGCCAGCAACGCGCTTGAAGAACTGCGCACCTCACCCCCGGAAAGCATCGCCAAATTACTGGCCGTCGAAGGCCGCGTTGCAGGGGCCTACTTCTTTGCCTGGCGTGCGCTGGACCTGAAATGGAGCGCCCAGACCCGCCACCCAATACCGGATGAATGGCAACGGTTCTTTTCCAGATCGTCGCTGAAATCCCATCCGGCCTCACCAGCCAACCGCCACGCCACCCATCCGATCAACGCCATGCTCAATTATGCCTACGGTATGCTCGAAAGCCAGGTCAGGATTGCGGCCATCGCTGACGGCTATGATCCAAGTGTCGGCATCATGCATGATCGCGCTCGGCCTGACCGACATTCGTTCGTGTTTGATCAGATGGAGCCGCACCGACCTGTTGTGGACCGGGTTGTGCTTGGTCTGGTTCGTGATGAAACGTTCAGCGGGGCGGATTTCGACCTTCAGAGCAATGGGGTGTGCCGGGTGAACCCGGAACTGGTGAGGCGGTTGGCGGGGGCTGTGGTTGGGTAGGAGAGCCACACTGCGAAAGGGTTTTAGGCTGTGTCTGGCTGGCATTTGTGACCTACCCCTCGTTGTTGTCGGGATAGCTTCGAAATCAGGGCCAGTTCCTCCGCGCTCGCCGGCAGTGGCCGGTAGTTGGTAAGCGTTGTTTGGACAGCACGTCTGTTTCAGCTTGACGGCGTGAAGTTCCATGGCAGCAGATCAT
>CAYUEM010000072.1:0-12530 GCA_964442925.1 uncultured Hyphomonadaceae bacterium | reverse complement strand
GCGGCGCGCCGGCGCTGTCGGGCCGGTTGACATAGTCCTCGCCGATATTCAGCGTGGCCGTCGCGCAGGTCTCGGTCATGCCCCATCCATTGCCGGCGACCGCGTCGGGGAAGGTCTTCTTGATTGTGGATACAAGTTCAGGCGCCGAGGGTGCCCCGCCATAGGACACGCCCTGTATAGATGACAGGTCATATTTTTCGCGGTCGGGATGTTCGAGCAATTGCCAGGCAATCGCCGGTACGCCGCCAACTGCCGTGATCTTTTCGGACTCGATGATCGGCAAGGCCTTGCCGGCATCCCACTTGTACATTGAAACGATCTTGTTGCCCTGCAGGAGCGCGGGCACCAGCACCGCAAAGGCACCGGTCGCATGAAAAAAGGGAATCGCCAGCAGGGTTGAGCGCTGCTCATTCGGATCGGGTTCGGGGGGCTGTTCGCCACGGCGCAGGAACATGCGTGCCTGGCAGGTCAGCGAGTTGAACACGTTCGACACCACGGCCCGGTGGCTGGCCAGCGCGCCCTTGGGCCGCCCGGTGGTGCCGGATGTGTACATGATCGTGGCATCGTCTTCCGGCGAAATATCGACGGGCGGCAGGCCGATTTTTTCCAGCCCGAACCAGCTCGCCGGCTCACCGATGAAATCCTCCATCGTGCGCACACGCGGATCGGGGCGTTCTTCTTCACTGTCGCGTGCGATCACCACGTTTTCCAGTCCGGGAACATTGTTCCAGTGCTCTCGGATGCGCTCGAAGATCTGCCCGTCCATGACGGCGACCCGGGCACCGGAGTCTTTCAGGCCGTATTCCAGTTCCTCGCCGGTCCACCAGGAATTCATCGGCGTGGCAATCGCGCCCAGCGACAGCGCCGCCCAGAAAGCCACCGACCATTGCGGATAATTGCGCATGATTATGGCAACGCGATCGCCTTTCGCGATGCCATAGGTCTCTTTCAGCGCGCCGGCGAAATGCTCGACCGCGCGCAAATGGCTTGCGAAGCTGGCACGCTCGTCTTCGTAGACCAGAAGGTCGCGGGCTGCGAAAGCCTCACTGTCCTCCAGAATGTGGCGCAGCGTCGGCGGGGCTTCAGAATAGACCTTCAGTTCGACGCCATTGATGTTCGCATCACTGAGTGCGAGCGGCGATCCCGGCGCGGCCAGTGCGTTATTGGCCTGCGCGATCGACATTGCGGGCCAGGATGGGGCGGCGTCTGCGGACATGGTGTTTCCTCCGGATAAGTGTTCTGTGACCCTTAGAAACCATGTCGCAGCGCCGCAGGGAAGAGGGTGTGTGACGGCATGCACACCTGAAATGCCAATGCCTTTGCGTGGCTGGCAAGCCTGCCGGGTCGCAGTTTCGCTCTATTTACCGAAATCGCAGTGCCGCAGGGTGCGCTGTGTGCCGTCGGGCTCGACCGCATCATAGCCCGGCCCGGTCAGGTCGGTGCCCTCACACAGATAGCCCATCTGGTAGAAATCGATCAGATAATCATTGTCGGGCGTGAGATCATGTTCGAGCATCTGGTCGAGCGCTTCCTGATGATAGCCGAGTCTGAACAGGGTCTCGAATGTCTCGGTGCGGCTGAGATTTCCGTTTTGCAGCGCGAAATTCAGCGATGTTGCCTCGCCGCGTGCGATGCTGCGCATCTCGTCAGCTTCGACAGCGTCAGGGTGCTGCGGTGCGAGCGCCAGCATTTCGTCAAAATCCTCAATCGCGCCGAACACATCATTGCCCGCACCATAACGCAGCTTCGCGCGCGCCAGCAAAGTGTCTGCGCGTTCGGCCTCGCTGAGCGCCGGATTGCCCAGAAGCTGCGTCAGCCGGTCGATGGCGGCCTGTTCATTGCCTGCTTGGCTCAGCGTGTCTGCGGTCTGCATTGCCAGCGCAAACGGGGTGGGCACGTCGCTGACCTCGACAGGTGCGGATGCGGCGGGTTGAACCACCTCGTTCGGGGCCGGCTCGGGCGCGCTCGCGCAGGCGACAAGCGAAATCAGGGCAACGCCGGCAAGTGCGGCGAGACGAAAACTGTTGCGGTTCATTGCGAAAACTCCGTTGTGTTGGGGCGATGCCCGGAGCGCACATCATAGACATGTGCATTCAGCACTCAAACGGCGGTTTTGTGGTTTTGTCGAGGCAGGTTCAGGCCGTGGCCAGCCGCTCGATCGCTGCGACATCCCCCCTGCCCAGCGCCTCAATCGCTGTTGCGGCGATATGGCGGGCATTCAGACCGGCAAATTCATACATCTGGTAGGGCTTGTCCTGATCCTGAAAACAGTCCGGCAGGATCATCGTGCGAATCTTCAGGCCGCCATCCAGTTTCCCGCTGGCGGCAAGATGATGCAGGACAAACGCCCCGAACCCGCCGATTGCGCCTTCCTCGATGGTGATCAGCACTTCATGGTTGGCGACCAGGCGCGCAATCAGATCGGTGTCGAGCGGTTTTGCGAACCGCGCATCGGCAAGCGTCGGGTTGAGCCCCTGAGCCGAAAGCATGTCGGCGGCCTTGATACACTCGCCAAGCCGGGCCCCATAAGACAGGATCGCAATCGCGCTGCCCTCACGCACGATCCGGCCGCGGCCGATTTCGAGCGGCTGGGGATTTTCCGGAATGTCTATGCCCAGCCCCTCGCCGCGCGGATAGCGGAAGGCTGACGGGCCATCATCGATCTGCTGGGCGGTGACCACCATGCGCGCCAGTTCGGCCTCATCACTGGCAGCCATGCACACCATGCCGGGAAGCGCCCCAAGATAGCCGATATCGAAACTGCCGGCATGGGTCGGTCCGTCGGCACCCACCAGCCCGGCGCGGTCAATCGCAAAGCGGACAGGCAGCTTCTGGATCGCAACGTCATGCACGACCTGGTCAAAACCGCGCTGCAGGAAAGTGGAGTAAATCGCCGCAAACGGGCGCATCCCGTCCGCAGCAAGTCCTGCGGCAAATGTGACGGCATGCTGCTCGGCAATGCCGACATCGAAATGGCGCTGCGGGAAGCTGCGGGCAAAAATATCGGTCGATGTGCCTGACGGCATCGCGGCGGTGACCGCGCAGATCCGCGGATCGGTCTGCGCCAGCGCGGTCAGTGTCTGGCCGAACACATTCTGGTATTTTGGCGCAGAGGCGACCGATTTTTTCTGCTCGCCGGTGATCACTGAAAACTTTGACACGCCGTGATATTTGTCAGCGGAATTTTCAGCCGGCTGATAGCCCTTGCCTTTCTGGGTAACGGCATGGATCAGGATCGGGCCGTCAATGATCTTCTTGGCATTTTCGAGGATCGGGACCAGCACATCGAGATCATGGCCATCAATCGGGCCGATATAGTAAAAGCCAAGTTCCTCAAACAGCGTGCCGCCCATGGCAAAACCACGCAGATATTCCTCCGCCTTGCGTGCGGGTTCTTCCAGCCCGATCGGCCTGACGACCCGCTTGGCCAGCCTGCGCAGCCCGCGATAGGAACGTGAGGAGACAAGCTTGGAGAGATAATGGCTCATTGCACCAACGGGCGGAGCGATAGACATGTCATTGTCATTGAGAATCACGATCAGGCGTGAGCCGTCCGAGCCGGCATTGTTCATCGCCTCATAGGCCATTCCGGCCGACATCGAGCCATCGCCGATCACGCAAACGACGTGATTGTCTTCGCCCTGCAGGTCGCGTGACTTGGCAAAGCCAAGGCCGGCGGAAATCGAGGTCGAGGCATGCGCGGCCCCGAACGGATCATATTCGCTTTCCGCGCGTTTGGTGAAACCCGACAGGCCGTTGCCCTGACGCAGAGTGCGGATGCGGTCCTTGCGCCCGGTCAGAATCTTGTGCGGATAACACTGATGGCCGACATCAAAGATCAGCTTGTCGCGCGGGGTGTCGAAAACGGCGTGAATCGCCACCGTCAATTCGACCACGCCGAGACCGGAGCCGAGATGGCCGCCGGTTACCGAAACCGCGTCGATCACTTCCGCGCGCACTTCATCTGCCAGTGTCTTGAGCTGTTCGCGCGTCAGCCCCTTGAGGTCATCGGGCGTGTTGACACTGTCGAGTTCGCGGATATTCGGCTTGTCTGTCATGCGTAACCTTTAGACGGCAACAGTTGAGATCGGGTTTCAAAGATCAGTGATGGCGCCCAAGAACGAAATCCACCGATTGCAATAAGATATTGGCACGTTCTCTAAAGATTGCGAGATGTTGGCGCGCCTGAGCTGCGAGCAGGTGAACACGTTGGCGTGCGCCCTCGACACCCAGAAGGGTAATGAAATTGGCCTTTCCGCGTTCGGCATCCTTGCCGACGCGCTTGCCTGTCATGGTCTCGTCGCCGGTCGCGTCGAGCAGGTCATCGGCAATCTGATAGGCAAGACCAAGATCATGGCTGAAGCCGGCAAGGGCCTGTCGCTCCGCCATGGTGGCATCGCCGACAATTGCCGCTGCTTCGGTTGAATAGGAGATCAGCGCACCGGTCTTCAGTCGCTGCATCCGCGTGATCGTGTGCAGGTCGCGCGCCATCCCGTTCCCGAGCATGTCGATCATCTGGCCACCAACCATGCCGAGCGCGCCACTGGCCACGGCGAGCTTCTCGATCAGCCGGACCCGCACTGCAGGATCGCGATGGGTGTCGCTGTCGGCAAGGATCTGAAAGGCCAGCGTCAGCAGCGCATCGCCGGCCAGCACAGCTGTGGCTTCATCAAACGCCTTGTGCACTGTCGGCTGGCCGCGGCGAAACTCATCATCATCCATGCAGGGCAGGTCATCATGGACAAGCGAATAAGTGTGCACGCATTCCAGCGCGGCGGCGACCCGCAGCAGGCTCTGTTCCGGCGCATCGAACATCCGACCGGCCTCGAGCACGTAAAACGGTCGCATCCTTTTGCCATTGGCCAGGGCGGCGTGCCGCATCGCGCGCATCAGATCGGCTTCCGGGCCGGCGGCGGGCGGGATCAGCTGGTCAAGGGCAACGGTCAGCTTGTCGGCGACCTGTTGCAGGCGGCTTGGAAAATCCATGTTGTCGAACCTGCTCCTGCCTGCGTGCGGCCTGCCTAGTCGAAATTCGCGCTCTGCGTCGCGGGCTCGCCACTGGCGGACTGGACGATCTGTTCGACCTTGAGTTCCGCACTTTTCAGCTTGCCCTCGCAATGCGCTTTCAATGCTGCGCCGCGTTCATAGATCGCGATCGATTCTTCCAGATCGACATCGCCGCGCTCAAGTCGTGCGACAATGTCTTCAAGCTCCTTGAGCGCCTGTTCGAAGCTCAGTCCATCAATCTTCGTGGCGGTTTTCGCGACCATGCGCGTCTCCTGTCATCGTATTCCGCAATACCATAGGCATGGCGCAACCGCGCCACAATGCCCGTTTTCGCTTTTGCTGGGGCGGACGGCTGCGTTACCCTGCCGGCAAGGGAGAAAAGTGATGGCCGATTTCGAGACGATCTTGTTCCAGCGCGAAAAAGGATTTGTACGGATCATTCTGAACCGTCCGGAAAAGCTGAATGCGCTATCGCTGAAAATGCAGAAGGAGCTCAGCGAAGAGCTGTGGGAAGCCGACAATGACCGCGCCGTCCACTGCGTCATTCTTTGCGGGACGGGCCGGGCCTTTTGTGCCGGTTATGACCTTGGAGGGAGCGACAGCGATATCGCCGTCTCGCCGGTTGAGGATAGGGTCGGCCGTGACTATCGCGGCGCGCGGTCAATTGACGATGACGCCTGGCAGCTTGAGCGCGCCCAGCGCTATCGCATGGCCCTGTTTGACATGCACAAGCCGGTGATCGCGCAGGTGCATGGCTATTGCCTTGCCGGAGGCAGCGATCTGGCGCTGATGTGCGATATGGTGATCGCAGCCGACACGTCGGTGTTCGGATTTCCGCCGGCGCGCGATCTTGGCGCACTGCCCAATCAGTTCTGGGTCTATCATTGCGGCCCTCAATGGGCCAAGCGGCTGATGCTGACCGGCGACACGGTGACCGGTGCCGAAGCCGCCGAGATTGGCCTGGTGATGAAAGCGGTGCCGGAAGATGACCTTTCCGTCGAAACCGAGGGCCTTGCCGCGCGCCTCGCGCGGATCGATCCGGACCTGTTGAGCGCCAACAAGCGGATCGTGAATCTCGCGCTGGAACTCATGGGCGCGCGCACCCTGCAGCGGCTGGCTGCAGAAAATGATGTGCGCGGCCACAATACGGCCGCTGCGGAACAGTTTCGCCGATCGGTCAGGGACAATGGGCTGAAGGCGACACTGCGCGCGCGCGACGCCAAATTCGGCGATGGCCGCGCTCGTGTTCGAGGCCCGGAGCGGCGCGACGATCAGGGCCGGCTGATCGACTGACACGATAGCGTCCGGGCGGTCATTCCTGCGCCGGGGCGCTCGCGCGCACGCTGAGTGCATGCAGCCCGGTCTGGAATTCGCCGTCGAGCACCATGTAGATGGCCCGCTGCGCCTGCACCCGGCTGAGCCCGGCAAAGGCGCGTGCGCTGATCGTCACCATAAAATGGGTCTCGCCTTCCGGCGCGGCGCCGGCATGACCGGCATGCCGGGCACTGTCATCGGTGATTTCCAGTGCTTCGGGCTGAAAAGCTTCCGTCAGTTTGTCGCGAATCCGCTCAATCCTGTTTGTCAATTCTGGTCTCCTTAAGACAAGCAGACTAAACTCTTTCCCAATATGGATGAACCCTTCTCATATCGCGTGAAGTTCAAGGACATTCGCGTCAAGCCTCCGGCGGCAGATGCCTCGCGCGCGCGCACCGCACGCACGAAGGTCTGCGAAAGCAAGGGCTGTGATCTGGCCGGGGAACATCGCGCCCCACAGCGCGGCGGGCGCGGCTATCACTGGTTCTGCCAAAGACATGCAGCAGAATACAATCGCAGCTTCAATTTCTTCGATTCTATGACCGAAGAGGAAGTCACCGCTTTTGAGGAAGCGGCGCGTTATGGCCACAAGAAGACCTGGGCATTTGGAACCGGCCCGGTTGGCGGCAAGAAGGCTGCCTTCCTGCATGACCGCAAGCGCTGGCGCGGCGGCGAAATTTTCGAGGATGGCGTGGCCAGTGCTGCGCGCGAAGCCGCACGCGGACGCACGCGGTTGCAATTGCGCGCGCTCAAGGAACTTGACCTTGAAGCCGATGCGACAACTGCGCAGATCCGCGCGCGCTATTCAGAATATGTCCGCCGGTTTCATCCTGATTCCAATGCTGGCGATCGCTCCAGCGAGCACAAGCTTGCTCGCGTGCTGCGGGCCGGCAAGGCGCTGAAAGCCGCCGGGCTGATGAAATAAGGCTCCACGCGCTGTCGCTACGGTGACGTTGCGACCTGACGGCCTTATCCTGCAGCCCGTCAGTCAGCCAATTCGCCACGCTCATTGTCTGTCAGCGCGCGGACCTTCAGCCCGGTAATCTGATTGCGCATGCGGCGCAGCACGTCGAATTGATGGCCATGAAAGGCAAAACGCTGGCCGGGTTCGGGAATGGTCTGCGCTTCATGGATCACCAGCCCGGCCACGGTCACCGCCACCTCGTCGGGCAGGCTCCAGCCGGTGGCACGATTGAGATCGCGGATCGTCACCCAGCCATCGACATTGACCGAGCCATCGGACTGCGGGCGCACGCCCTGAACCGGAACGTCATGTTCATCCCGGATGTCGCCGACAATCTCCTCAAGAATGTCTTCCAGTGTCACCAGCCCCTGCAAGGCACCATATTCATCGACGACCAGCGCGAAATGACTGCGCCGCGACAGGAACTGATCAAGCTGGTTCTGCACCGGTGTCGTCTCCGGCACGAACCACGGATCGCGCAGGATCTCTTCCAGGTTGAGCGTATCAGGGCCTGACTTCAGCGGTGCAATTGCGCGCAGCAGATCCTTGGCGTGCAGGACGCCGATAATCTCTTCCTGATCGCCGCGATACAGCGGAAGCCGTGTGTGCGGACTGGCAAGCGCCTTCATTATCAGCTCCTGCGCCGGCAGGTCGGCATCGAGCATATTGATATTTTTTCGGTGGATCATCACATCCTCAACCGTGAGGTCCATCAGGTCGAGAGCACCGACAATGCGGTGGCGCTCTGCCTGGCCCATACCGCCTTCGGAATGGTGGTATTCGACAACCCCGCGGATTTCATCCTCGGCAGCCACCAGATCGGTGGCATCTGCAACACCGATCAGTCTCAGCGTCAGATTGACGATCGCCTGAACGCCGCGCACGATCCAGCCAACAGCCGCTTTCAGCCAGCCGATGGGCCGGGCGACACTCATCGCCATCGCGTCAGCGCGTGTGATCGCATAAGTCTTTGGCAAAACCTCTGCAAAGACAAGGACCAGTACCGTCATCACCGCAGTGGCCACAACAACGCCGCCCTGTCCGAACAGGTTGATAAACAGCGAGGTCGCCAGCGCCGAAGCCAGGATATTGACAAGATTGTTGCCCAGCAGGATCGCACCGATCAGGCCTTCCTTGTCGCTGAGCAGGCGGTTCACGGCCATTGCGCGCGGATCGCCATCCTTTTCCAGCGCATGCATCCGCGTGCGCGAGGCCGCCGTCAGCGAGGTTTCCGATCCGGAAAAGAAACCGGACAGCGCGAGCAGGACCAGGACAGCGATCAGAGTTCCGATGATCATGAAACAGGCTCGGCAGGCTGGGTTTCAAATTGCAGGAAGTCGAGCAGGTCGGCCATGTCGGCTTCGGCATGAACAAACGCCCTTCCAATACCGCGCAGCAGGATCAGCGGCAGGGCGCGGCCCCGCATCTTCTTGTCCTGCTGCATATGCTCAAGCAGGGCCTGCGGAGAAAAGGGTCCTGTCGGTAGTTCGCCCGGCGCGGTGGCCAGACCGGCGCGCTCCAGCACCGCCTCGCAGCGCGCAACATCGCTTGCCGGGAACAGCCCGAGCCGACAGGAATATCGCGCCGCCATCGCCATGCCGCAGGCAACAGCCTCGCCATGCAGGAGGCCGGGGCCAAAACCGCTCGCCGCCTCAAGCGCATGGCCGAATGTATGGCCGAGATTGAGCAGCGCGCGCACGCCGCCTTCGCGCTCATCTGCGGCAACGATGTCGGCCTTGGCCTGGCATGAGCGCGCCACCGCAGAGGCGACCGCATCGGGCTGCAAACCGGTGACGCGCGGCCCATTGGCTTCCAGCCATTCGAAAAAAGCGAAGTCGCCGAGCAGGCCGTATTTCACCACTTCGGCATAACCGGCCGCGCGTTCGCGTGCCGGCAGGCTCGCCAGGACGCCGGTATCGGCCAGAACAAGTGCCGGCTGGTAAAAACAGCCGATCAGATTTTTGCCTTGCGGTGCATTCACGGCCGTCTTGCCACCGACTGAGCTGTCAACCTGCGCCAGCAGCGTTGTCGGCACCTGCACCAACCGCATGCCGCGCTTCATCAGAGCCGCCGCCAGCCCGCCCAGATCGCCGACCACGCCTCCGCCAAAGGCGATGAGCACATCGCTGCGACCGGCACCGGCCTCCAGCAGCCAGCCGAGCGTGGCTTCCAGCTCTGTCAGCGACTTGCTCGCTTCTCCGGGCACCACAGTGCGCGCATGCACCTTCAGCCCGGCACGTTGCAGGGCGCGCGACAGGGCATCCAGATGCAGGCCTGCAACAGTCTCGTCGCTGAGCACAAAGACGCGCGGCGCACGGGTCATCGGTGCGATCCGGTCGCCCGCGCGTGCGATCAGCCCTTCGCCGATCAGAATGTCATAGCCGCGCGCGCCAAGCTCGACGCGAACGCTTTGGTGGCTGTCGAGAGGATGCGTCATTGCGGTCTCCACCCGTTCAGGGCATCGATGATTGCCGTTACGGTCTGATGGTGCGGCCCGTCAATGCTGCGCACCGAGAGGTCCGCCTGCGAATAGATCGGCTCACGTTCATTGAAAAGCCGCCGCAACACGCCTTTCGGATCGGGTTCGCGCAGCAGCGGGCGGGTGTCGCGCCGTGAAACGCGCTTCCAAAGTGTCTCCAGATCAGCATTCAGCCAGACTGTGACAGCCCGCTGGCGCAAAAGGGCACGTGTGCCGGGATCAAGATAGGCTCCGCCGCCTGTCGCCAGGACATGTGGTTCCTGTTTCAGCAGGCGTTCGAGCACCCGCCGCTCGCCGCGCCGGAATTCAACCTCGCCATGGATCGAGAAAATATCAGCAATCGAAAGCCCTGCGGCTTTTTCGATCTCGGCATCGCTGTCATGGAAGCTGCGGCCAAGTGCTTCGGCGAGCCGGCGACCGACCGTTGACTTGCCAACACCCATGAGACCAACCAGAGCGATGGTCCGATCCGCATAGGGCGCCTCATTCCTGCCGGGTTTGTCCAGCGAATCTGTCTTTGCACCCATGGTCTTTTCGGTTCCTGTCAATCTACTCTATACACTGGGGTCGCAACGGGCAATGTGTGACGAAAGATGTAAAAGTTTAAGAGGCAAAGAATGCGCAAATGGCTGATCGGGTTGCTTGTCTTCCTTCTGGCGCTGGCCGGGCTGGCTTTCTGGCTGGCCAGTGGTGTTGACGCATCTCGTCCCGAAAGCGGCGAAGTGAGACTGGAGATTGACAATGTTCTCTAGATTTCCAGCGCTGATCGCATCCGGTCTTGCACTTGCCGGCCTTGCCGGTGCGCAGGTGGAGGAAGGCGGACTGGGCGCCGTCGATCCGTTCGGGACCGGTTATCTCGAAGAGGGCCAGACCGCGATGCCGACCGATATGTGGAAGGCCTCGCGCACAGATGAATTGCTGCCGCTGATGCGTCAGGTTCGCACGCGCAACCTCACCCCGGCCGAGCGCAGCCTGCTGCTGAGGGTCGTGCGATCGCCGGCGGCGCGTCCCGATGGCGCGGATGCCGACAAGGTGCTGGCCGAGCGCGCGCGCATCCTTTACGAACTCGGCGAGGCAGAGGCCGCCGCCGACCTGATGGGCAAGCTGGAGGAAAACCCGCGCGGACTTGATGCAGAGGCGATCGCCGTTGATCTGCAACTTGCGCTGGGACAGGATCGCAGCGCGTGCAGCCGGCTACAGGGCGAGCTTCGCGAAGGGGCGTTCTGGGCCCGACTGCGCGCGGTCTGCGCCGTGTTACAAGAGGATTTTGCTGCCGCTGAGCTGGCGATCGAATTTGCCCAGGGTGCCGGCGTTGATGATGACTGGTTCTATCAGGCGGTGCTTTCGCCGGCCCTCGGTGAGGATGCAGACCGCCCGCCGGCCCGGCTCGACACCGGTCTCAATCTCGCCCTTTCGACCAAGCTGGGACTTCAGCCGCCGGTCAACGCGATCACGCCGACCCGCCCTGACCTTGCCGATGCGATGGCGACGCGCCGTTCGCTGCCGGTCAATGTACGGGTGCTGGCTGCTGGTCTGGCCGCAGAGTCCGGATTGATGGACGCGCAGGCCCATCGCGCGCTGTATTCAGAACTTCTCAGGCAGGAAGGCTTTCAGCCCGCCCGTCCGATCGAAGTGGCGATCCTGGCGCTGGATGATTCCGGTGCCGACCCCCAGGACCAGGCCCGAAAGCTGGCCATGGCGCTGCGTTCCTCGGCTGGCAATCCGGCACGTTTCGCTGCTGCCTCGCGGCTGTTTCTCGATGACCTGAAACGCCTGCGCCGTTCAGCCGAAACCGCGCGCTTCGGGCTGGTCTTTGCCCGCGCCGCGCTCGCAGCAGGAGACCTGGAACAAGCCGAACGCTGGAGCCGGGCAGGCCGGATCAAGGGTGCCCCGCCTCTCGATGATTTCGATCAGGCGATGGTTGATGCACTGGTTCTGATGGCCCGGGGCAACCGGTCTCCGAAGGCACTGAACGATATCTCGAACCGGCTGGTCGAATTTGCCAGTGGTTCGCAGCGCAAGACCGAGGCTGCGCGTCTGTTTGCCTTGTGGACGGCACTGGAGATCCCGCCACCGGCAGCCGCCCGTGGCCTGATGGCCTTGCAACCCGCCCGACAGGATGTGGCGATTTCGGATTGGCGGATGCTGGCGATCAAGGCGGCAGGCGAAGCCGATGCCGCCGGCGAGGCGGTGCTGTCCATTCTCAGCCTGACACAAGGCGACCCCAGCCGCCTGCCCGAGGCGAACCTGATCATGATCATCGATGCGCTGAACGCGATTGGCGCGGACGATGTCTCCAGAGCCATGGCGCTGGAGGCGACGGGCTACTGGAAATCCGTGCGTTAGAGCAGTTTCCGGCCAAGTGGCGCAATTTGGCCACTTGCCTTTTCCGCCAGGATCGTCGTCGCGCGCCGGTCCGACGATGCCAGTGTCCATCTCGACTGCCCCGGACCGGGTTCGGGCTCTGTTGCGTTGGGGCCAGAAACAGGCAAGTCCCGGGACGAGCCCGGGACCTCACAATTCTCTGGCGTTTCTTTGGCAGCCTGTTGTCGCCGTTTCAGGCTGGGCGAAGCCCAGCTCAGGCAGCGGCCTGTTCAGAGTTTTTTCCCGGCTTGGGATCGCGCAGCACATAGCCGCGGCCCCAGACCGTTTCGATATGATGGTCGCCGGCGGCCTTCTGCAGTTTCTTGCGCAGCTTGCAGATGAACACGTCGATGATTTTCAGTTCCGGCTCGTCCATGCCGCCATACAGGTGGTTGAGGAACA
>CAYUEM010000071.1:0-12688 GCA_964442925.1 uncultured Hyphomonadaceae bacterium | reverse complement strand
AGGGTTGGGAAGTGGTGTTCCTCGGCGCGGAATTCGCCAGCTTCGATGATGCCGAAGCGGTCGGCGTGTCAGGCGCGCAATCGATGGCGGTCGGCGAGGGCTCGATGTCGGCGACGATGCAGCGTCTCGGCAAGAAATCACGCGCCTATGGCAAGAATATGGAGTCCGGCATCGTGTTTGATGAGGAAGACCGCGCCGTCGCAGACGAAGAAGACGTCAAGGCCCGCAAAGGCGAGTGACAGGGCGGCATGACGAACGCCGGCCCGACTTGAGGAAAGCCATTGACACCCCTGATCGAAGAGGCGCGGCTCCAAGGCCGCGTCTCGAAGCCTCATCGAAGAGGAGCGGGCCGCAAGGCCCGCGTCTCGAAGGATGGGCTGCGTGGTCCTGTTTATCAGCAGCCCGTCACGTGCCCGTGAAAGCCGGCGTGCGTTTTTCCACGAAACTGTCAACGCCTTCCTTGAAGTCGAAACTGGCAAAGCTGCCTGCCATTTCAGTATCGGCCACTTCCAGAGACCGCGAGAATGACTGGAAATAGCTCTCGCGGATCTGCCGCTTCATCACCGCGACGGAGCGCGGGGAGACCTGCGTGGCGAGATGGCCGGCCACATCCCTGACATGGCCCATCAGCTCTCCAGCCGGCAAGGCGCGGTTGACCAGACCGACCCGTTCGGCCTCATCGCCGCGAAACACGCGCGCAGTAAACAACAGGTCCAGCGCATGCGCCTCGCCGATCAGCCGGGGCAGAAGCCAGGCAATGCCATGCTCGGCAATCAGCCCGCGCTGGGCGAAAGCGGTGGTGAATTTCGCTTCAGTGGCGGCAAAACGCAGATCGGCATAGAGGCTCAAAATCAGGCCGATGCCGGCGCAGGCGCCGTTGATCGCAGCGATGATCGGCTTCGGGCAGGCATACATATGGCCGAACCGCCCGGGATAGAGACTTGCGAGGTCCTCCGCACCCGCATCATGGCCATTGGCGGCCCCTCCGCTGGTCGCCGCCGCAGCCGCATCACCGCCGGGGCTGATCTGTTGAAGGCCGGCCATGTCGGCTCCGGCGCAAAAGCCGCGCCCCGCCCCGGTCAAGACGATGCAGCGCACCGCTGCGTCATTACCGGCCGCCATGATCGCGGCCCGGACCTCTTCATGCATCTGTCCGGTCCACGCGTTCAGCCGTTCCGGCCGGTTCAGCGTGATCGTCAGCACGCCGTTTTCCAGCGATGTCAGTATCTGGCTGTCAGTCATTGTCGTCCTTGCCTCCCGTGTCTGGTTTTTCAAGGATGATAACGCGAAATGCGCCGCGCGAACACAGGTTCGCGGCCCATGACCTTGCGGCATCTGGCCCGGCGCGCAGCTTTGCATTAGTCAGATCTGTCATGAGCGCACCGCCTCCCCTATCCGGCCTGAAGGTTATCGAGCTTGGCCAGTTGATTGCCGGGCCTTTCTGCGGCCAGTTGCTCGCCGATTTTGGCGCTGATGTGATCAAGGTCGAAGCGCCCGACCGCCCGGACCCGGCGCGCGACTGGGGCGCCGTCAAGAAAAATGGCCACAGCCTTTTCTGGCCGATAATCGCACGCGGCAAACGCTCGCTGACGCTTAATCTGCGTGTGCGCGAAGGCCAGGAAATCCTCAGACAGCTTGCCGGTGACGCCGATGTGCTGGTGGAGAATTTCCGCCCCGGCACACTGGAAAAATGGGGGCTCGGACCGGATCTGCTGCACGCCATCAATCCGCGGCTGGTGATCGCGCGAATATCCGGCTACGGACAGACCGGCCCGGAGCGCCACAAGGCCGGCTATGCCAGTGTCGGAGAGGCCAAGGGCGGCCTGCGCAATCTGATCGGAGAGCCGGATCGTCCGCCCGCGCGCGCCGGTGTCTCTCTCGGCGATACGATGACCGGCACATTTGCCTGCCTCGGCGTGATGATGGCACTGCACGCACGCCAGACAAGCGGGCGCGGACAGGTGGTGGATGCGGCGATTTATGAAAGCGTGATGGCGTTCATGGAAAGCCTGATCCCGGAATATGCGCTTGCCGGGCACATCCGCGAGCGCAGCGGTGGCATCCTGCCGCGCGTCGCACCCTCGGGAGCTTATCCGTGTGCGGATGGCATGGTGATCATCGGTGCCAATCAGGACACACTTTTTGCCCGGCTGGCGCAGATGTGCGGCAGCGACTGGGCTGATGATCCGCGCTACGCCACACATGATGCGCGCGGCGACAACCAGTTGGATCTGGATGAGAAGATCGCCGGCTGGACGCGCCAGCACACAATGCAGGAGGTGATCACGCTTGCCGATTCGCATGGCGTGCCGTGCGGTCCCGTCAACACGGCACGCGACATGCTGGAAGACGCGCAGATCGCCGCGCGCGAAGCGATTGTCAGGATCGCCCATCCCCAGCTCGGCGAGGTGGCGATGCAGGCGCCGTTTCCCAAACTCTCCGAAACGCCGGCTCGCATTGCCCGTCCGGCCCCGGAGCTTGGCGCAGATACGGACGCGATCCTTGAAAGTCTGGGTATCGATCCGGAGCAGCAGGTGAAACTGCGCGCGGCAGGTGTGATATGAGACGATGCCGATATGAACCCCGCAACCCTGACGGAGCCGACCGATGTTTCCTCCCCCGTTGAGTGAAAAGCACGAACAGGATGAGACCACAGAGCTGCGCCCGAATTTCGGCAGCGACGGACTGATTGCGGCGATCGCGCAGGATGCCGACACCGGCGAGGTGCTGATGCTGGCCTGGATGAATGCAGCGGCACTGGCGCAGACGCTCGAAACCGGGCGGGCGACCTACTGGTCTCGCTCGCGTCGCCGGCTCTGGGTCAAGGGCGAAAGCTCGGGCCATTTTCAGGAGATTGTCGAGATATGGATCGACTGCGATCAGGATGCGGTGGTGCTGAAAATCCACCAGCAGGGCAAGGCCTGCCATACCGGTCGCAAGAGCTGTTTCTATCGCCGCCTGGCATCTGACGGCATGCTCGAAATCGTGGCGGAATCGTCGCAGGTTGGTTAAGGGTAACTCCACAAGTGTTTCGAAGGGGAATGGGCAATGAAAAGAATTCTGATCGCAACCGCAACGGCAGGCGCACTTGCAGCCTGCGGCGGCCCCTCGCCAGCCGGTGAAAATTCCGCCCCACCAGCAACACAGCCGGACACGACCAGCGTTCAACCGGCGCAGGCCGCAGCCGTTGACCAGATCGAGCTGCACAAATTCGACTGCGGCACAATCGAGATCAGCGATCTCGACATTTTCGCAACCGATGGCAGTTTTGCAGGTCAGGCGGACACGTTCGCGAGTTCCTGCTGGCTGGTGCGTCACCCCGACGGCGACCTGATCTGGGATCTTGGCCTGCCGGGCATACTGGTCAGCGGTGCGCCCCAGACGCAGGGCGTGTTCACCGTGTCAATGGACACGACCCTGACCGCACAGCTGCGCGAGCGCGGCCTGACCCCGCAGGACATCGAATTGCTGTCGGTCTCGCACAGCCATTTCGATCATGTTGGTCAGATCGACCAGTTTTCCAATGCGCGCTGGCTGGTTCACGAGAAGGAATTCAGCGCCATGTTCCCGGCTGTCGATCCTGAAACCGAGGGTGAGGCGGGCAGCCAGTATGCCGCCTTTGACCTGCTGGAGCGGGAAACTTTCAGCGGCGAGAAGGATGTCTTCGGCGACGGAAAGGTCGTGATCTTCGAAACGCCCGGCCACACGCCTGGCCACACTTCACTGCAGGTGATGCTCGACGATCTCGGGCCGGTCCTGCTGACCGGCGATCTCTGGCACCGGCTGGAAAGCCGCGCCGGCGGAAAAGTCCCCCGCTTCAACTCAGATGTTGAAGGGGCCGATGGCGACCCCGGCGCGCTGACACGGGCCTCCATGCAGGCTTTCGAGGCGCGCGCCGAAGCGCTCGATGCGATCGTGATCATCCAGCACGAACCGGCCAGCGTTGAAATCCTGCCCGACATCCTGCGCTGAGACGACCGTTTGCAGGCACCGGGAACCGGCTCGGTTTTTCCCGGCCAGATACCAGTAAGCGCGGGTGCGCTTGCCCTGCGCAATATGAAAAGCTCCGATCACCGGGCCTTGACCTCAAACCAACCAACGGAAAGAAAGGCGAACAGGCTCTACGAATGAATGGCCCGGATCAGGGGGCTGGGTCACTCACGCTGTCGTCGGCCTCAGATCGCGGCATGCTTCGTCATTTCGGGGTCGAAGGGGCCGAACCGCAACAGCGCTGGCAGAGCGTGACACCGCTGGCGCTCCCCGTCAGGCGCAGGCGGATCGACCCGGCGAACAAGGCTTCGGATGATAGCCGATTGACTGAAGTCAAACATGGCAGCGAACGCGGTAAGGAGGAGCAGAACGCGGCCGCAAGCATAGGTCAGGCCTTGCGGCAGGCTGGATTGCGGGCATCGATAGGGGACATTCGCGTTCAACGCGAGCCATTGTCCGCCAAAGGCGCGCGCGTCGAGGCGTTTGAGCCGAATGATGAGGCTTTGCGCCAGCGATTCTCCAAATACCGCCTCTGGCATGCGGAAATCACCTTTGACGAGCCGCAAGCGGGACCCCTCATCATCGGGGATGGCCGCTATCTCGGCCTTGGCTTGATGGCACCAGCTGTTCGATCTGAAGGCATTATTGGCTTCGAGATTGAGGGAGGCCTTGAGCCAGTCGCTCAACACATGTCGCTGACACGCGCACTGCGCAGGGCGGTCATGGCGCGCGTTGCAGACCGGCTGGATCGCGACAAGCCTCTGCCAACCTTCTTTTCCGGGCACGAGCCAAACGGAACGCCAGCACGTTCAGGTCGCCATTGCCATCTTGCCTATGTCTACGATCCAACCGGCGCGAGGCTGCTCATTGTTGCGCCCCATATCCTGGAACGACGATCGGCTAGCCCGGAGGAAAGACGCTCAATCGTCACCCTTGAGAAAGCCGTTTCCGACCTGCGTGATCTGCGAGCTGGCGAGGCAGGCAGGCTTCGGCTTTCGCCAACCGCGATCGATACAAGACACGATCGTTTTATTGAGCCGAGTAGGGTCTGGGAAAGTGTCACGCCCTTTCGCGTAACACGACACAGCAAGCTAGGAGATGCACGCCTCGCTCTATCTCGGAACCTGAGTGAGGAGGCCCGCCTTATCGGCCTTCCCGATCCGCACATCGAAGTAATCGGTCTGGACAAAAGTGTTGGCTCGGGTCTCGCAGGACGCGCACGCATGAGGTTCGAGCACGCTGTCTCCGGCCCGATGTTGTTCGGACGGGACAAGCATTTTGGCGGCGGATTATTCCGATGTGGGCCGAGTTCGTGATCAACGTCGGCCAACATGCTCTGCAACTGGTCTCCGGTGATCGACTTCGAGACCGACATAAATTTTTCGCGACCAGTCACGCATTGGAAAATAATGCCCGTTACGCGTTAGGGTGAACGTTAGGGTGAGTGCCCAGAGAAAGCAATTTAATTTCTCGATTTCAATGAGTTATACGACAAAAATGGCGGAGAGGATGGGATTCGAACCCATGATACGGGATTACCGCATACTCCCTTAGCAGGGGAGCGCCTTCAGCCACTCGGCCACCTCTCCGTTTTGGCAACCACGGTCTAATGCGCAGCGCGCCGGTCGGCAAGAGGCGATATCGGGATTGAAATTCAACCGATTTCCGAAACCCGATTTTGAGCCTCCTGTTATAGACCTCAAGACATGTTGCAGCCCGCTTGTCTTTTCGCCCATCACACTTTCGCAGCTGCGCAAATGACGCGCTGCCCATTATTCTCGGGTCAAACAGGCAAGCCGGCTCCCTTTATTTCGTGCGATTGGGGAATCTTGGCCCGCAACTGCAAAAACTGCATCGACAATTGGTTCTTCGCGAACGATTACGCCGGTTTGAGAGAATTTGTGCGAGAAACCGCGCAATTGCTGGGGTCTAGGGTCAATGGCTGATGGTATGATTGAGGCGCGTCAGCTTGCGGGCGCGGCAAGCGCACGCGGTGCTGATGGAGCGATTGCAGACACAGCGAAACCGACCCCGGTCGCGCGCCGCACGCCGAGTGGGCGACGCCGTGGTTCACGGGTTCCGCGCGAGCTGATTGGTTTTGCGATGCGGTGGATCGATGCGGGCGCACTGGTCCTGACCGCTGTGACGGGCCTGACGCTGGGCGGCCACAATCTGCTGACATCACGGATCATCGATGTGCTTCCATTTGCCGGGCTGGTGGTTGCCAGCCTGCTGGCACTTTCGGTGTCTGACGCTTACCGGTTGGTGTTTTCGCGTGCACAGATCGACCATGTCATTCGCGCAGGACTTGCCGGCGCGTTCGGCTTTGCCATCGCGCTGGGTATCGCCTGGCTGAGCGAGAGCGACGCGGTGATGGCGGCATTGCGCACGGCGGTTGCTGGCTGGACCGTCTTGTTGGTGCTGCACGGCCTTTATCTGCTGGTCATCAATGCGCTGAGCCGCAGTGGTCGGCTGAACGAGAATGTGGTGATTGTCGGGGCGACACCAAATGCCAGAAAGCTGATCAATCGCAATGCTGCTGCGCGTGACCTGAACATTGTCGGCGTTTTCGATGACCGGCTCAGCCGGGCACCCGACGATATCGCAGGTGTGCCCGTTCTCGGGCGGATCGATGACATGCTCGACTGGGACCATCTGCCCGATATCGACCGCATCATCGTGACCGTGACGTCCAATGCCCGCGAGCGGGTGCGTGAGCTGATCGACCGGCTGCGCGTGCTTCCGCAAAGGGTTGTCCTGCTGCTCGATCTCGACGGGTTCGATCCGGAAAATGAAAGCCTCGCGCGGATCGCAAACTCGCCGGCTGCCTATGTTTCCGGCGCACCGCATGACGAGGTTCGCGCCCTGTCCAAGCGGGCCAGCGATATCATTCTGGCCAGCGTGCTGCTGGTGTTTTTCTCTCCGATCCTGTTGCTGACGGCACTTGCGATCCGGCTTGAGGATGGCGGCCCGATCTTCTTCCGCCAGGATCGCCATGGCTTCAACAATCAGGTGATCCGCGTCTGGAAGTTTCGCTCGATGCGCCCGGACAAGGCTGCGGAAACGCGGATGAGCCAGCAGACCCTTGCCGGAGATCCACGGATCACCCGCGTCGGCGCGATCATCCGGCGCACCTCGCTTGATGAACTGCCACAGCTGATCAACGTGCTGAAAGGCGATATGTCGATGGTCGGCCCGCGCCCGCACGCGATCGGCATGACAGCTCAGCAGACAGAGGTGCACGCGATTGTCAGTGACTATGCCCACCGTTACCGGGTCAAGCCGGGCATTACTGGATGGGCGCAGATCAATGGCTCACGCGGGCCAGTGCACACCAAGGACGAAGTGCGTGAGCGCGTTCGCCTCGACATGGAATATGTCAACCGGTCATCCTTCTGGTTCGACCTGTGGATCATGCTGATCACAGCGCCCTGCCTGCTGGGCGACAGCCAGAAGCAGCGCTGAGCGCAGGAAAGCTGAGGACCTGATGAGCGACACACTTGAAAAGCCCGGCCCGGCCAATGACGAAGCCCGCCAGCCTCGCAACCGGCTGAAACTGGCGAGCCGGTCGCGGGCCACAGCGAGCACGCCCAGCGCCAATGAAAGCGTCTGGGCCAATGGCCGCACGGCAAGGCCGGTCTTCTCTGTCACCATTCCGACATTCCGCGATGATCCGTCCCGGTTGATCCGGGCGCTTGCACGCTGCCAGTCGAGCGATGCGACGGAACTGATCGTGTATGATGACGGTTCGGGCGATGCCATTCTGTGCCAGCGCATCCGCGAGGCGATGGCTGATTATCCCGGCCCGGCCCGGCTGGTCGCAGCCGACCGGAATATGGGCCGCAGCCATGCCCGCAATCGCCTGATGGTCCATGCCGGTTGCGAATGGCTTTTGATGCTTGATGCCGACATGTTGCCGGACAGCAGGACATTCATTGATGTCTATCTCTCCGCAGCCCGCACCTGTGAGCGCCCTGCCCTTTTTGCCGGCGGTTTCAGCCTTGACCGGGTCAAGCCGCGCGGCAGCCGCAAGCTGCATGCAGCGCAATCGCTGAAATCGGAGTGTCTGGATGCGCAAACCCGCGCCCGCGAGCCGGGCCGTCACGTCTTTACCTCCAATCTGCTGATCCACAGGGAGGTTCTCGAAACAATCGGTTTTGACCCGGCCTTTGTCGGCTGGGGCTGGGAAGATGTGGATTGGGGCCTGCGCGTGGCGCGGCATTTCCCGGTCTGTCATCTCGACAACACGGCCAGCCATCTCGGGCTCGACCGTGCCGGTGTCCTGATGTCGAAATACCGCAATTCGGGCGCGAATTTTGCCCGGCTCGTCGCCAATCATCCCGAAGCGACAAAGGACATGGCGCTTTATCGTGCCGCACGCAGCCTGGCGCGCTTGGGCCCCCTCGCACTTGGACTTGGCTGGCTTTCAGCTGGTAGTGCACGCGCCGGCTTCGTTCCGATGCGCCTGCGACTGGGCGCGCTGAAGCTTTTTCGCGCCGCCCATTATTCGCGGGAGTTCCGGAATGGCTGAGGCCAGCCCTGATGCGCCTTATGTGCCCGCCCGCAACCTGCCGGCCAGACTGGCGCGGCGGCTGACACAATGGCGTGCGGCGATGCCGATCGCCAATGATCCACCCCGCGCGATCATCAGTTTCACCTTTGATGATTTTGCCCGCTCGGCCGCAGATACAGGCGCGGAAATTGTCGAGGAGGCCGGCGCAAGGGCCTGCTTTTATGCCTGCACGGGCATGGCCGGCACGCGCACCGTTTGCGGCGAAATGTTCACCGCCGATGATATCGCCGCGTTGCAGCAAGCCGGCCACGATATCGGCGCGCACACGAGCACGCATCTCGATTGCGCGCGCGCCGACCCGGCTGATGCGCTCGCCGATATCGAGGCCAATCTCGCTGAGCTTGCGCAGATGGGGCTTGAAGGTGAGGTCTCGCAGATCGCCTATCCGTTCGGGGAGACCTGCCACGCGCTGAAACAGGCCCTGATCGGGCGTTTCAGTGCTGCGCGCGGTGTGCTCGCGGGGATCAATATGCGTGGCAATGACCTGATGCAGCTGCGTGCAGTTGAAATCGACAGCGACGCGGCCAGCACGGCGCGCGCAATTGCGGCAATCGAGACCGCCGTGCGCAGGCGCGGCTGGTTGATCCTGTTCACCCATGATGTGACCGAAACATCGGGGCCCTGGGGCATTCGCCCGCAGGACTTTCGCGCCATCGTGCGCGCCGCGCGTGACAGCGGCGCGAACCTTCTGGCGCCGGCAGCCGCACTTGCCGAAATCAGGAGAGCCACATCATGACCCGGCCTGCCGTGACAATCGTCATCCCGACCCTGCGCCGCCCTGAGGCGCTGTCACGCGCGCTTGCGAGCCTTCTGTTGCAGGAAGGTTTCGAGACCCGTGGGTTCGACATCATCGTGGTTGACAATGACCCGGCGGTCACTGGCTTGCCGGTTGTCGAGCGGCTCGCGGGTGATGCGCCCGCACATATCCGCCTTCAGGGCGTGTCGATGCCGCAGCCGGGCGTGGCCAATGCCCGCAATGCTGCGATGAAGCGGGTGACAAGCCGGCTGGTCGCATTTCTCGATGATGACATGACCGCGCCGGCGCAATGGCTCAACACACTGCTGGATGCGCATGGCGCACATCCGGCCGCTGTCACCTTCGGGCCGAAACATCCCGTGCTGCCGGGCGATATTGCCGAGCACAAGGCCTATCTGGAGTGGTTTTTCAGCCTCAGGCCGGGCCATAAGGACGGCCCGATTGATGCCTCATACGGGTGCGGAAACTCCCTGCTGGATCTCGACCGCACGCCGGCGCTCGACCCGCTTTTCAATCCCGACACCAATGAATCGGGCGGTGAGGACGATCTGCTTTACGCCGAGATCCGCGCGCATGGCGAGGGCTTCGCATGGTGCGAGGCAGCCTTTGTCAATGAGCACATTCCGGCCTCTCGCGCCCGGCCCGACTATACATTGCCGCGCGCCTTCTCATATGGTCAGGGACCGTGCACGCTGGCGCGCAAGCACAATCCGCCACAGATCGCCAGCCTGCTGATGTGGATGCTCATCGGCGCTGGCCAGACCGGCATCTATGGCAGTGTCGCACTGGTCATGACGGCGCTGCGCCATCCCGGTCGAGCCTTCTGGTATGACCGCACAGTGCGCGGCTTCGGCAAGGTTGTCTGGTGGGTGCGCCGCGACTTTTACGGCAATGCCGGGCTGGCCTCAGCGGACTCGCATGAAGGGCTTCACGCCTGAAGGGTGTTGAATGCGAAGTGCTGTCTCGCGCGCGGGGCGAGGCTCGACCCGCCCCTGTGCACCAAGCCCGCGCGCCAGGCAGCCGGCGACGACAACAAAACTGATCCATGTCAGCGTATTGGCATCCATGATGATGCTTTCGGACATGGCAAACAGCAGGAACTGAGCAAGTGCGCCGACCGCATAAAGTGCAAACAAATGGCTGAGCATGCTGGCAACCGCCCGCGCAAGTATCGCGACAAGACTGCAGGCAAACACTGCCAGCCCGACACTTCCAAGCGCAAGCAGAACCTCAAGCCAGCTATTGTGCGCGGTGGGCGCGTCCCATTCGACCACTGAGCGCACCCAGTTGGCCGGTTCGGACTCCACATCCCAGAACGCACCATAGCCGTATCCCAGTACCGGCTTTTCCGAAATCAGCTGTGTCAGCGCCTCCCAGATATATGTCCGCCCGGTCAATGACGGATCCTTGCCCAGCGCGTCCAGCAAAAGCTCCGGCGCAATCACAAGGATTAACGCAAAACTGCCCAGAGCGACCGCGCCCGCCCAAATGATCGCGATTGCAAACACGCTGCCGCGCTGCATCAGAGTGCCGAGACCGACCGTCGCCAGAGCGATCAGCAAGGCCAGAAGCGCGGTCGCAGAGGTTGACAGGATCACCAGCGCGCCGGCCAGCAGGAGCGCTGCGGCCCAGAAACGGCGATGCGCGGCATCAAAGGCCACGAGGATCGCAAAGATCAATGCTGCGCGCGCCATATGCCCGCCCAGCGAATTCTTCTCATAGTAAAAGCCCTGCCAGGCACCGATATGCAGCTCATGATCGCGTCCGAAACCGGGTGTGAGAAGCCCCGCACCGAAGCTCATCACGGCAACAATGATCCAGACCGATCCAAGCAGCTTCAACAGCTGCATCGGCTCGAACCGCACGACCAGATAATAGGCAAACAGCGTGGTAAAACCGCAGGCGATCGCACGCCGAAATGTCAGTGCCGGATCGATCGACCAGACCAGCGATACCAGCGACAGAACGACCAGCAGGCTCAGCAGTGGCATCCGCAGGGCGAGCGTGAGGATATCGCGCAACCGCGTGATCGCCAGCCCGAGCACGATGGCATAGACCGGCACCCACATCACCCGCAGGATCACGCTGCCGTCAACCAGTTCATCGCTGGCAACCAGCCGATGGACGACGCCGCCGGACAGCAGGAGCAGGCAGACAAAGACCAGAACAAGCTCGATCCGGGACAAGATTCCGGCTGGCGCTGTCATGTCCCGGGCTGCGGTCGTCAATGGTTCAGGCTCCCATCCGCTCGGCGAGCCGGGCATCGCCGCGCACGCCATTGAGCACCAGCCCGACAACCTGTCCGCCATAGGATTCCAGTTCTTCGCGCACGGCCATGACATCCTGCGCGCAGGTGCGGTCGCTGCGCACGACAATCAGGCTTGCATCGACCTGTTTTGCGACCGCGAGTGCCGCTCCGGAAACCTCCAGCGGCGGCGCGTCGATGATGATGAATTCAGCTTGCGCGCGCAGGGCCTGCCACCAGCCTGCCGACGGCATGAACCTGACCGTCTCACCCGATTTCAGCAATTCCCGGCGCAGACGCGTGACAAACAGTTTCGACAGGCCAATCTGATGCGCGCAGAAAAGGCTGCGCTGGCCCGGTGCCGCGGGCTTGCCCGCCACGCGCACCGGAGCGGTGGAAAAGCCGGCATCATAAGCACGCCCCGGTTGTCCCAGCTCGGGCGCAAAACCCTGCTCGAATGCCCGGAAAGCATGATTCGCTGAAAGATCGAGATCGACCAGCCAGACTGCGCGGCGCGCCCGTGCCTGCGCTAGCACCGCCAGCGATGCCGCAACGCTGCTGGTGCCTTCTCCGGCGCGCGCGCCACAGACAAGCACGATCTGGCCACCTTCGCGCGACGGAACGCGGCGCAGCGCTCGCCACAGGCCGGTGATATCAGGACGCAGGTCTTTCATGGGAGCAGGGCACCGGTCACTTGTTTCAAAACTATTTTCTGGCACACAAAGGGTTAATGCCCCTTTGCAGACCGGGGCGCTGGCCCGTTCGCCTCTCGCGCCAGCAGATCAGAGGCGCTATCTTGATGCGATGAAGCCGACACAGCCCGACCCACCGAATTCTCAGTCCATGCAAGCCCTGCGCGGGGTCGATGTGATCCGCGACAATCTCCAGCGCCTGCCGGGCCGGCCTGGCGTTTATCGCATGATCGGCAGTGATGGCGAAGTGCTGTATGTTGGCAAGGCAAAGAACCTGAAGAACCGTGTCGGCAATTATGCCCGGCTCGGCGGCCACACCCAGCGGATCGCGCGGATGATCCAGCTCACCGCAGCGATGGAATTCGTTGTCACCGAAACAGAAACCGAAGCGCTGCTGCTGGAAGCCAACCTGATCAAGCGGTTCAAGCCGC
>CAYUEM010000070.1:0-12822 GCA_964442925.1 uncultured Hyphomonadaceae bacterium | reverse complement strand
TGAAGAACATGCTGGCCAAGACGCGCAAGATTGCCAGCCTCGAATTCGAGGGGCGCGATCCGGTGATCCGCAATCGCGATTTCCAACGCAAACTTGCCGCGATGGAAATCCGTATTGAGGCACTGAATGCCACCGAGCTGCGTATCCTTTCTGGACTCAGCGCCGGCGAAGCGATGGGCCCGGAAAGCTCGATGCTGAAATGTGCGGGATCCGATACCCAGCAGGCGATCACCGAACTGACGCTGGAAGCGGCCGGAATGCATGCGCATCCTTTCGCCGCCGATACCTGGGCCGGTCTGGAAGCCGGGCGCAATGACGCGCTTCCCGCTCCCGATCATGCGATTACGGCCGCGCCGAGCTATTTCAACTATCGCAAGACGTCCATCTATGCAGGTTCGAACGAGATCCAGCGCAACATCATGGCAAAACTGGTGCTTGGCCTTTAGCGGCCGTTTCGCCCGATGACCGAGACCGCAGCCGCTGTCATCCGCCCCCCCGTTGACCGGGTTACGCGATGGTCCTTCGCGGCTGGCGGCATTGCCTATGGCGTGAAGGGCAATGGTTACAGCTATTTCCTGATGCTGTGCTACGGGCAGGCTTTTGGAATGCCGTCGCAGCAGGTCGGCTTCGCGCTGATGCTGGCGTTCATATTCGATGCGATTTCCGATCCTGTTGTCGGCTATCTTTCCGACAACACAAAAAGCCCATTGGGGCGGCGCCATATCTATATGTATGCGGCCGCACTGCCCGTCGCGGTCGGCTATTGGTGGCTGTGGAACCCGCCCGATGCGCTGGTCATGGCCGACAGCAAGACTGGCCTGTTCTGGTTCCTGGTCAGCATCGCCATCGGCGTGCGTCTCCTGATTACCTTTTACGAGATTCCCTGCACTGCGCTGGCAGCCGAACTGACCACAGACTATGATGACCGAACACGCCTGCTGACCCTTCGTAGCGTCATGGTTTTTGCTGGCGGGGTCATCATGGCGGCCACCACGCTTTTCTTCATCCTGGACTCCGATGCGACCGGCAGTTCCTTTACCGATACCGACGGGTTCGGGCGATACGGGTTTTATGCCGCGCTGGCGATTTTCAGCTCGATCATGGTCTGCGCGATCGGCACGCATCGCTATATTCCCCACCTGCACAAGGCCAGCACGACACCCTCAAGCTTTCGCAAGGCGATCGGCGATGTCTATGAGACGCTGAAGAATCCCTCGCTGATGGCGCTGTTCCTGTCGCAATTGTCGGGTGCGGCGGCTTTCGGTGTCGGTGCGGCGCTGATCTATTACCTGCACGGCTATTACTGGGGATTTGAGGGCGCACAGTCCGCGATGGTTACCGCGAGCGTCTTGGTGTCTGCGTTCATGGCGCTGTTCATCGGACCGGGCCTGTCGCAGCGTATCGGCAAGCGCAAGGCTGCGATTATCCTTGGCCTGGTCGCACTGTTCTTTGCGCTTGCGCCGGTCGGGCTGCGTCTTGTCGGGGTAATGCCCGACAATGGCAATCCGGCGGTGTTCGCGATCGTGCTCGTCTCCACCCTGCTGGAATATGCCGCTTTCATCGCGATGAGCGCGCTGGTCAATTCGATGATGGCCGACCTCGCCGAGGACACCGAGCTGCGCACCGGGCGACGCTCTGAAGGTGTGCTGTTCGCGGTGATGAGTTTTACCCGAAAGGCGGTCGAGGGCGTTGGCGTGATGGCGGCTGCGCTGATCCTGACGCTGATTTCCTTCCCGGAGGGGCGCGATCCGGGCGAAGTGCCGCAGGAAGCGATTGACCGGCTGGGCCAGTTCTATTTCCCGGTTGTGCTGGTGCTGTGGTCGGGCATGGTGGCGATGATGCTGCTCTATCGGATCAATCGCAGTGACCATGAAGCCAACCTGCGCGAGCTCGCCGCGCGCGCTGCGGCCAGTATCGAGGATCCCGGCACCTGACTGAAATGTCATGCAAAGCCGATTGCCGTGCGGGTTTTGCCGCACTACAGCCCAATTCCATGACCAGTATCCGTTTCATGACACGTCACATCTCGAAGCTTTTCTATGCCAGCGCTGCGGCACTGGTGGTGTTGCTGCTCGTCGCGCTGATGCCCTTGTTTGGTCCGCCGGCCAGCGCCCAGCGTTTGCCGTATTCGCAGGCCGAAATCGATCTGAGTTTTGCGCCGCTGGTCAAGACCGCATCGCCCGCAGTGGTCAATGTCTATACCCGCAAACGGGTCGCCACCAGCCAGCATCCCTTCGCGCGCGATCCCGTGTTCCGGGAGTTTTTCGGCGCGCCGCGCGACAATGTGCAGAACTCGCTCGGCTCCGGAGTGATTGTTGCGCAGGAGGGGGTGATCGTGACCAATAATCACGTCATTGCCGATGCCGATGAGCTGAAAGTGGTGCTCAGCGACCGACGCGAATATGAAGCGGAACTCGTGCTCGCCGACGAGCGCACCGATCTGGCCGTGCTGAAGATCGACACAGGCGGTCAGCCGCTGCCGGTGCTTGGCTATGCCGATACGCGCGACCTGCAGGTCGGCGATCTCGTGCTGGCGATCGGCAATCCGTTTGGTGTTGGCCAGACAGTCACGAGCGGCATCATTTCCGCCACTGCGCGCACCGATGTCGGCGTGTCGGACTATGCGTTCTTCCTGCAGACAGATGCAGCCGTAAATCCCGGCAATTCCGGCGGCGCGCTGATAAATATGGCCGGCGAGCTTGTCGGCATCAACACGGCGATCTTCTCGCGTTCGGGCGGCTCGAACGGGATCGGTTTCGCGATCCCCGCTGAAATGGTCCGCAGGGTCGTCGATGCGGCGATCAATGAAGGCATGATCGTGCGCCCATGGCTTGGCCTGAAAGGGCAGGCGGTCAGCTATGACATTGCCCGCACGCAGGGGCTGGACCGGCCGATCGGGGTAATTGTCACCGAAGTCTATGAAGACGGCCCGGCAGACCGCGCTGGCCTGCGCCGCGGTGATCTCGTCCTGTCAATCGATGGCCGGGAAGTGTTTGATGAGCGCAGCCTGAAATTCCTGGCTGCGACGCGCTCACCCGGAGAGCAATCGCGCCTTGAGGTGTTGCGCGCAGGCAAGCGGCGCACACTCGATGTCAAACTGGCCCCACCGCCGGGCGCGACCGAAGCCGAGCGCGAGCTGTTACAGGGCCGCCATCCGTTCACTGGCGCTGAAGTGGCCGAACTGTCTCCGCGGCTGGCTGAGGAAATCGGCCGCGATCCATTTGACAGCGGCATTCTTGTGACGCGTATTCTTCGCGGTGCCTATGCCCGCCGTATCGTTCGGCCGGGCGATATCATCCTCGCGGTCAATGGCGCGCGGGTGCAGACACTTGTCGAACTGGAAGCGGCGCTGGATGCCGAGACAAGCCTTTGGCAGATCGAGATCGAACGCAATGGCCGGCGCGTTCAGGGAACGGTGCGTCTCTGACCATCCGCCGTCACTCGCGGCTGGTCGAAGCGGGCAACACGCTTTAGGCTCCGTGCAAAAGCCCTTTCCCGGAGCCCCTGATGGTAAATCTGAAGTCTGTCTGCGTCTATTGTGGATCCTCGAACCTTGTGAAGCCGGCCTATTTGCGGCTGGCGACGGAACTGGGCCGGACCTTGGCCCAGCAGGAGCTGCGACTCGTCTATGGTGGCGGCGGGGTCGGCCTGATGGGCGCGTGCGCGCGCGCGGCACATGGAGATGGCGGTGATGTGCTTGGCGTCATGCCGCGTTTCCTGTTGCAGAAGGAGCGCGTCTTTGATGAGGTCGAGCACCGGATCGTTGATGACATGCACTCCCGCAAACAGATGATGTTCGACGAAAGCGACGCTTTCATCGTGCTGCCCGGCGGGATTGGCACACTGGAAGAAGCAGTGGAGATGCTGTCCTGGGCCCGGCTCGGCCTGCACGCCAAGCCGATGGCCTTTCTCGATGAAGACGGGTTCTGGAACCCGTTTTTCGAACTGATGGACCACATCATAGAAGGCCAGTTCGTGCCGGAAGAATTCCGCGCCACGCTCGTTCATGCGGATACGCCGGAAATGGCGATTGCAGCGCTGTCAGAACGTGTTGTCGTTATGGACCAGCGTTAGACGATGTCAGCCAGCTTGCCGTCTGATGCGTATCTTTTCGATGTGCGCCAGTCGCTGACCGGGCGTTACTGGAAAATGCCCATCGTCGATGACGATGCCGTGCGCCGGCTGGCGGCAAGGCTGGACGGCAATGACCTGCTGGCGCGATTGCTGGCGCAGAGGGATGTTGCGCCCGAAAGTGTTGAGCGGTTTCTCCGCCCGACCCTGCGCACCGAGTTTCCGGACCCGTCCAGCTTTGCCGACATGGACAAGGCTGCCGGCCTGGTTCTTGACGCCCTGCTTGATGGTCGCAACGTCACTGTGTTTGCCGATTATGATGTCGATGGCGGCACGAGTTCGGCGATTCTCGCGCGTTATTTCCGGACCTGGGGACGCGAGCTTGGTCTCTATGTGCCCGACCGTCTGGAGGAAGGCTACGGACCGTCACCGGAAGCTTTCCGGCACCTGAAGGCCAGCGGCGCTGACCTTGTGATCACCGTGGATTGCGGTGCAGCAGCGACGCGGGCGCTGGCAGAGGCGCTTGAGATTGCGTTGCCGGTGATTGTGATCGATCATCATCTTATGCAGGCCGGTGAGGTTCCCGAAACGGCAGCGCTGGTCAATCCCAACCGGTCTGATTGCCGGTCGGGCTGCGGTCACCTGGCAGCCGCCGGCGTGGTGTTTGTCTTCGTCGCAGCGATAAACCGGCTGGCGCGTGAGCGCGGGGTCGCCCCGCAAGGCGGCCTGCCAGACCTGATGCAATGGCTCGATCTGGCGGCGCTGGGCACATTGTGCGACATGGCCCCGCTGAAAGGGGCCAACCGCGCTTTTGTCAGGCAGGGTCTGAAAGTTCTCTCGCGCGGCGACAATTGCGGCCTTCAGGCGCTGGGCGAAGTGGCCGGTATCGGGCAGGCTGACAGCGTATATCATGCAACCTTCGTTCTCGGTCCGCGGTTGAATGCTGGCGGGCGTATCGGTGATCCATGGCTGGCCGCGCGCCTGCTCGCCTGTGATGACCGCGCCGAAGCGATTGTCCTGGCCGAGCGCCTGCATGCCCTCAATGACGCCCGCAAGGCGCTGGAGCAGGACATTCTGGATGCGGCCACAGCGCAGGCTGAGCGGATGCTGGCGAGCGATCCTGACATTGGCATTCTGATCGCCGCCGGTGAGGGCTGGCACCCCGGCGTGATTGGCATCGTTGCCGGTCGTCTGAAAGACCGCTTCCACCTGCCAAGTATCGTGATCGGCTGGGGCGCAGGGCTTGGGCCAACCGCGAAGGGTTCAGCGCGCTCGGTGCCGGGGGTCAATGTCGGCGATGCGATTGCTGCGGCCGCCCGCGAAGGGGTGATCCTTTCGGGTGGTGGCCATGCGATGGCGGGCGGGCTCAGCTGTGAGCCGGAACAGATCGGGCCGCTTCGGGACTGGATGGCCCGGCACATGGCGCAGTTCAGCGCAGAACGCAGCGCCGCGCGTGAATTGCTTGTCGATGCGCTGGTTGCAACGGGGTCTGCGACGATCGACCTGTGCGAACAGATCGATACGATCGGGCCCTTCGGTGCCGGCTCTCGCCAGCCAGTGCTTGGCTTTCGTAACCTGCGTGTGGTCAATGCCCGGCGCATCGGGACCAACCACCTGAAATTCCAGGCTGAGGACGAAACCGGACGCATTGATTGCATTGCCTGGCGAATGGCAGACGAGGAACTTGGCGCAACGGCCTTGTCGGGCGCGCGGATGCATCTGGTCGGACGGCTCAAGGCGGATGAGTGGAATGGCCGGCGTCGGGTGCAGCTTGAACTGGTTGATGGCGCGCGCGCGGACTGATCTTCTCATGGCACGCAGAAAGCTCGCATCTCTTCGCTTGCCAGAGCCGGTGCGCAACGCTATATCGCGCGTTCGAGCCGCTGCGCTCCCTTCGTCTATCGGTTAGGACGCCAGGTTTTCAACCTGGAAAGAGGGGTTCGATTCCCCTAGGGAGTGCCATTTTTTCTCAGCAAATTGCAGAGTCGGGCCAACCGGCAAAGTCGCAGTCGCGCCTGTGAGATCTGAGAGCGAGTCTGCTTTCGCTTCAGACCTTTGCCAACTGGAACTGCCCGACATTGATCCGCCCGGTCAGGAAGCCGGCCTGACAATAAGACAGGTAGAACTCCCACATCCGACGGAAGGGCAGGTCAAAACCCATCGGCTCGATCTCCTGCCATGCCGAACCGAAGCGTTGCGCCCACAGTTGCAGCGTTCGCGCATAGTCCTGGCCAAAATACTGCACCTCATCATGGCGCAGGCCCGCGCGGGCAAATTGCGCCTTCAGCGCGGTTTCACTCGGCAACATGCCACCGGGAAAAATATACCGCTGGATGAAATCGGCGCGCCGGCGATACCGCTCGAAATACTCGTCGGCAATGGTGATGATCTGCAAAGCCGCGCGCCCGCCGGAACGCATCACGCCAGAAACCTTGTCGAAATAGGACGGCCAGTAGCTTTCGCCGACCGCCTCGAACATTTCAATCGAGGCCACACCATCATAGAGGCCCTGATGGTCACGGTAGTCTTCCAGCAGGATCGTGACCTGCTCCGACAGGCCTTCGCGCTGCATCCGTGCGCGGGCATAATCGGCTTGCGCCTGCGATATTGTCAGGCAGGTCACTTTCGAGCCGCGTGTGCGCGCGACATATTCGGCGAAACCGCCCCAGCCACAGCCGATTTCGAGAATGTCGCTGTCTGGACCGGCACCGATCCGGTTTGCGATGCCCTCGTATTTTGCCTGCTGGCCGTGTTCAAGCGACATGTTCGGTGAGGTGAACAGCGCTGAGGAATAGGTCATGGACGGGTCAAGCCAGGTCTCGTAGAAGCGGTTGCCGAGATCGTAATGCGCCATGATGTTACGGCGCGCACCGGCCTTTGAATTGCGGTTGAACAGATGACGCAGATTGTTGACGAACTTGACCATCCGGCCACCGACCGCCAGCCGGCCCGCAGCCTCGAAATTCTCGGTAAAGAAGAGCAGAACTGCGGTAAGATCGCTGGTTGACCATTTGCCGTCCATATAAGCTTCGGCAAAGCCGATATCCCCGCCGGCCAGAACCTGACCAATAAAATGATAGTCATGCACGCGGATGTCCGCTTTCGGGCCGGGCTGTTCGTGATCGAACACCAGAACGCGCGCATCGGGCAGCGTGAACCGGATCGAACCACGCCGCGCCCGCAACAAGGCGAGCCCGCCGACCCGGAAACTGGTTGGAACACCCTTGAGCTGGCGGATCGTCTGCCGGCTGGCACGAATCTCATCTGACATCTGTTGATCCTCTGCTGAGCGCGTCACTGATATCTGCGCTGGCCTCGGCGATCGTGAAAGCCCGGGCCGGAACGGCAGGGCGCGAATGGTATTTTGCGCCCCGCATCCACAATTTAAGGGCTTCCCAGTGAATGGCAAAACTGACGCCAAATGAGGAGGCCGGTCGGCGGATGGCCGCACGCACGAACCTGTCGGTGCTGGCGGGCATGCGATGGGCGAGGATGGTCGCCATATGGGTGCGGGCATTGCCCTGCAGCGTGTCGATCACAAGCGCAAACTGGTCGTCATTGTCGCGCAGCCGGAATCGGTAGCGCCCCGAAACATCAAAGAATGGCGAGACATGAAACCGCTTTTCCGCGCTATGCTCGCTGCAGCGGCCGTCAAGAGCGGCAACATAAGCGTGGCTTTCGCCGAATGTGTTGTTGACCTCGTGGATCACACCGATGGCCGCGCCGCGCGGGTCTCTCGCCAGCCATATCGACAAGGGCGCGAACCGATAGCCGAGATGGCGGGGAAACGTGATCAGCCGGATCGAAGCGCCCGCGCAGTCGACACCAGCCTTGCCCAGCATCTGCTCGGCCCAGGGCCGCAGCGGGCCATCCTTGCGCGCGCCATGATCGCGCCGGCGCAGTGAAAACAGACCGGCCCGGTCAACGCAAAACAATCGCGAATGGCGCGAGGCGTCGTCCAGCCGGTCAATATCGATATCGATCATGAATATCGGATAGGAAAAGCGTCGCTGGAACGGCTCGCATCGCATATGATTGGTGCGGCCCTCAAGCAGGCAGAGTGAAGGCGGTTGCCGGATCAAGCGGTGGCCTCGCTGGAGGTGCGTTGCGCTACACTGCGCAGTGGAGGCGCGGGAATGTCCACGCCCCGAGGTGTCCAACTCACCCGCCCACCGAGGGCAAGCGCAGCCGCAAGCCCGGATTTCAGCCCGTCCTCATGGAAACCCCGGCCCATCCATGCTCCTGCCAGCCACAGACCCTGCTGACCCTGGAGGGGTTTCAGTGCACGCACAGCCGCTTCCGCCGGCCCGTCAAATTGCGGATGATCGAAGCTGAGCTGCGCAAAAATGCTGTCCTTGCGCGGCGGTGTGGCCGGGTTGAGCGTGACAAAGGTCGGGCAATTGTCGGGCAGATTCTGCAAACGGTTCATCCAGTAGGTCAGGCAAACATCCTCGCCATGTCCTTTCAGCACATTCCAGCTTGCCCAGGCATCCTTTTTCTTCGGCATGAGTGACGTGTCACAGTGCAGATAAATGCGGTTGGGCCGATAGCGCACCGAGCCGAGCAGGAACCGGCGCTCCTGAAACGCCGTGTCGAGAATGGCCTGCGACTGATCGGAATGGCAGGCAAGAATGACATCATCGAAGACTTCATTGCGCCCGCTTTTCAGTGTCAGCTGGAGCCGCGATCCAAACGGGGCGACATGCGAAACACCGTCTCCGGTCTGCACACTCTTGCCAAGGACTTCGGCAAGTTTGCGGACATAAGCTTGCGAACCGCCGGTCACGAAACGCCATTTCGGACGCTCGCGGTGCATCAGGCGGTGATTGTCAAAAAACTCGAAAAAGGCGCGCGCCGGGAAATCCAGAACGCCGCGCTCCGGGGTTGACCATATCGCTGCCGCCATTGGCAAGACATAATTGTCGCGGAAGGTTTCGCCAAATCCGTTGTGATCAAGCCAGACTTTGAGGGAAACCTCGCCGATCTGCCGGTTGGCCAGCTGTTCGCGCGCCACATCATTGAATTTTAGTATGTCTCGCCAGAACCGGTGAAAGCGCGGGCTGAACAGGTTTCGCCGCTGCGCAAAAATCCCGCGCGGCGAAGAGGCCCACTCATAACCGTTCGGGTCAGAGACGGAAAAGCTCATATCGCTCGGCAGCGTATCGACACGCAGAGCGTCGAACAGACCGGTGAGATTGGGATAATTCAGTCCGTTATAGACGATAAAGCCGACATCGACGCTCAGCTGTGTGCCATGATGATCAAAATCGATCGTATGGGAATGACCACCGAGCCGGCCGCGCGCTTCAAACAGTGTCACATCCGCACTGTCCCTGAGAGCGTAAGCCGCTCCCAGACCTGAAATTCCCGATCCGACGACAGCGATTCTCTTCATGCGGTTTCGCGCCTTTCCTTGAATGTCTCATAAGCTTCCAGAGCGCGCTTGCGTGCGGTCATATGGTCGATCAGCGGCCGGGGATAGGTCTCGCCGAGACGTATGCCGGCAGCTGACAGCGTGGCCGGCGGCGCTGTCCATGGTGAATGCAGGTATTTGCCGGGCAGCTTTGCAAGCTCCGGGCACCATTTGCGCACATAGTCGCCGCTTTTGTCGAATTTCTCGCCTTGCGTGATCGGGTTGAACACGCGGAAATAGGGGGCTGCGTCAGCGCCGGAACCCGCGACCCACTGCCAGCTTGCGGCATTGGCAGCCGGGTCTGCATCGACCAGCGTGTCCCAGAACCAGTCCTCACCGCGCTGCCAAGGCACCATCAGATGCTTGGTCAGGAAGCTTGCGACAATCATCCGCACCCGGTTGTGCATCCATCCGGTCTGCCAGAGCTGGCGCATACCGGCATCGACGATCGGGTAACCGGTCTGGCCCCGCTGCCAGGCCCGCAAGGGTCCGGGATTTTCCTGCCACGGCATGTGGCGGAAGTCACGATTGTAATTCTCATGGGAAAGATCAGGGTGGTGATACAGCAGGACATAGGAAAATTCCCGCCACACCAGCTCAGACAGGAAGATACGGGCATTTCCGTCATCAACCTTGCCAGTCTCCATCGCGGCTGTGACCGCCCGCCAGATCTGCGCCGGACCAATCTCACCCCATCGCAGATGGGGTGACAGGCCGGATGTGCCGGTCATGTCCGGCCGGTTGCGATCCTCACCATAGCTGTTGACCGGGCCGTCCAGAAACTGTTCCAGGCGCCTGGCTGCACCCGCCTCGCCCGGTGTCCAGAACGTCTCAAAACCGACAGACCAGTCAGGCTCCGACGGATGCAGCCCCCAATCTTCGATGGCGTCGCCCGGCAGCTTCGGTCCTGCAAGTGAGGCCGGAGCATCCAGCACATCGGGCACGCGGTAATTTGACCAGACGGCTTTCCAATAGGGCGTAAACACCTTGTAATGCCCGCCCGACCCGGTGGTGAAGCTCCACGGTTCGTTTAGCAGCGATGCGTTGAAACTGTTCACGTTCAGCCCCTGCGCGCGCAAATCGCCCTTGATGTCGGCGTCGCGGGCGCAGGCACCCTGCTCATAGCGGCGATTCCAGGCCACACCCGTCGCACGGCTCTCGCGCACAAGATCGCTGATAACCCCATCGGCGCAGCCGCGGCGCAGCGTTAACGATCCGCCGCGTGCGGTGATGGCCTCGCTAAGCGCTCGCAAGGATTTGTCGAGCCACCAGCGCGATGCCCCACCGGGCGCGCGTGCACCCGAGTTGTCTTCTTCCAGAATGAAGAGGCAGATCACCGGGCAACCCTGCCGCGCAGCCCAGTCCACAGCCGGGTTGTCGGCGAGTCGCAGGTCATTGCGAAACCAGATGATGACGGGATCGTTTTGCGGCACTGGAAATTCCAAATCTATAAACCAGATGTTAAGCAACGTTACGCAGCGAGGCCAGCCTTGGATCATCACGCCACTGAGCATTCACGCACGTTCGCGCGCAGCGTCGCCCGGCAGCTTCTCGATCAGTATGGCGAGGATGCTGAAGTGATAGCGACACTTCGGGCTGCAGAGGTTGCAGCGCAGGCTGACACCGACGCGCTCGCCCACTGGGACCTTGTGATCTTGTTTCTCGGTGAGGGCGATTTGAGAAGCGCAGGCGAAACCATCAACTGAAACCTGTCAGCCGCCACCGATGCCCGGCAACCTCGCTGACACGGTGCTGACAAAAGCGATCTTGGGCCCCATCCTTCGAGGCTCGCTTCGCTCGCACCTCGCCGATGAGGAAAACCAACGAGATTCCTCATCGGTGAGGAGCGGCCGGCACGGCCGCGTCTCGAAGGATGGGCGCGTGACCTGGTTTTTCAGCAGCTCGCTAATCCTCGCGCGTCGTGCCGGGCCGGCGGATCGGCGCAACGTCGATGGTCTCAAAGCCGGGCAGGGGCTCGGCCATGCGCGCGACATTTTCCTCAAGATAAGCCAGCACCGCATTTCGACGCGCTTCGATATCGACACCCGCAGCCACCGGATTGTCGAGCGCGCGGATCGGCTTGTCAGAGGGCAGGTGGGGAGCGAAGAACCAGCCGAAATCGCTGATCGGCGAACTGGCAATCAGCAGCACGCAGTTCTCGCCGACAGCCGGACTGCAAATCGTTTCCAGAGCGCCGGTGTCTTGCGGCAGGGCCTCAAACACGACCAGGCCGCCCGAGCGCTGGCGCAGTTCGTCCGGCCCGCTGGCCATCACTTCACTTACAGCGTCAAGCAAGGGCTCACTGCCGGGCGCGACGGCGAACAGGATTGCGCGGCCCTTGTTGTGTTGTTCCAGATAGGCATTGAGCGCGCTGGCGAGATCTTCACGGGCCAGGCTCCAGTCGGCGCTGTCAGCGCTGTTGGCGGGCGATGGCAGGCGCAGCTTGGGCATATAGACCGGCCCGATCGCGAACAGCGGCGTGGCCAGCGCTTCGGCGCGGCGGATCTGGCTGCGCAGGGCAGGTGTGGTGTCGGGACGGATCGTACCATGGCGCAGCGGTGCAGATGCCAGTGGCGGCAGAAGGAAGACATCGGTAACCCAGCCGGTTTCCCAAACCGCTGGCGGCGGGTCGCCCGGCTTGATTGCCCATCCCGCATCGCTTGTGTGATCAGGGGCGGAGGCGGCTTCGAGGGGGGCACCGCGCGACATCCACGCGGTCAGCACGCTGTCCTTCAGCGCGAACCAGCCAAGTCCGGCAACCAGCGCAGTGGCAAAAACGAGTTTCAGCTTCATTGCTGCGAGTCGTGCCTGTCTTTTGTGGCGATCTGAAGGCCGGAATAACTGGGCTGGTCAATCGCGACCTGTGCCATCGCAGTCTGGCGCAGGTGCTCAAGCAGGCCGGGCGTGTCTAGCGTGATCTCGCCGCTGCGGATCGCTTCAGCAAGTCTGCGGTTAAGCGCGTCGGTGCTCGCACTCGGCTGGGGGCCAAGCAGCGCAAGCAGACGCTCGCGCTCGCCCGCTTCGGCATCGGGACGCGCAGCGAGTTCACGCTCGACAATCGCAAGCGCGTTTTCAGCCACACGCGCATGGAAACCGGCATGTCCGCTCAGTTGCGGGCGCGCGACATCACGGATAAATGCGCGCACAGCGCTGACAAGCTCGGCGGCAGATGGCTGTTCATGCATGGCGTCAGACCTTTCCCAGCAGATTGATGAGGTCGATCTCGGTCTCTGAAACCCGCCGGCCAATCGCGGCGCGCTCGACGCTTGCATCTGCGCCGGAGACCAAACAAAAATCTCTTAAAAAAGCGTTGGACTTCTGGTATAAGAATTATAAAA
>CAYUEM010000069.1:0-13020 GCA_964442925.1 uncultured Hyphomonadaceae bacterium | reverse complement strand
CGAGATAGGCCGTGCCGTCCTGCGTGAACAGGCGCACACCTTCGCCGCGCACAAACGCCTCTTCCGGAGGATTGTAGACCGGCATGATGTGCTGGCGGGGATCGGACATGTCGAAGAACTCCTGACGGTTCGCAATGGGGTATGCAGGCTGCTGCAGGCTTTGCCATGCGGAGCAATCAAGTCAACCAGGCCGGCGCGCCCACCTAGCGTGACGTTGAATTAATGCAGTGAGAGAGCAGATCAAGCTTGACGAAAAGCGATAAATCATTATTGATAATCAGTAATTCAGGACGGTGCAGGCGGCCAATTGAGCGCCCCTGTCTCAACCCCTGAGCGGTCGTTCTGGCCCGTCACTGATGGACACTCCGATATTGCCTCACAGGGGCGGTCCTGATCGGGCCGCCCTTTTTTCTGGCAGCAACTGATGAAAACAGCGCCGGGTGCAGTATAACGGTGAACATACATTCCAGAGCCCTGAAAAGAAAAGCGCGGCCACCCGTTTCGGCGCCGCGCTTTTCCCGCACTTGCAGCGTTTCCTCCCAGAAGACTGCACGAATATTAGGAGCGGCAATCGGCCGCGCTGTCAAGCTTTGGTCTTAAATCTTTTTCATGAAATTCGCAAAAGCGTCATCTTTGCCATCGAACACAAATTCGACATCCTGCACGGCGACCGGTCCCAGCCCGGCCTCGCACAGAAGGCGGGCGGCGTTTGGCACGGCTCTGGCCGGGCACAGGGCGGCGGGGCCGAACACAGGCGCAAGGCCGATCTGTGCGGCAAGCTTTGCCGGAATGTCTCCGCTGGCGACCAGCCGACGGGTTCCTGCCCCGCGTGCGCGGGCCTCGACCGAATCGAGCAACTGCCGCAGCGTGTCACGCACCGGCGCGCTCCAGTCTGCGCGCAGCGATCCGGTCAATGCCGCTTCGCTTTCCAGTATCATCCCGTCATCAAGGATGCGCAGCTCATTGGCCGAGAGCGTTGCGCCGGTCGTGGTGATATCGACGATCAGTTCGGCGGTGCCGGCGGCGGGTGCCGCCTCGGTTGCGCCCGCGCTTTCGACCAGCCGGTATTCGCCGACCGAGCGCGCAGCGAAAAAACGGCGGGTGAGATTGAGATATTTGGTCGCCACGCGCATCGGGCGGCCATGGCGGGCGCGAAACTGTGCGCTGGCCGCTTCCAGATCGGCCATGCAGGTGACATCAAGCCAGGCTTGGGGAACCGCCACCACGGCCTTTGCATAGCCAAAACCAAGCCGGCGAATCACACTCGCATCCTTTGCCAGGTCCGGCGAGATTTCATGCAGCAGGTCTTCGCCGGTGACGCCGAGATGCAGCCGGCCCGCGATCAGCCCTTCGGCGATCTCCCGAGCGGACAACAAAAGGACATCAGCGTCGGGAAGCCCCTTCAATGCCGCCACATAGCCGCGTTCGCCGCCGCGTTGGGTCAGGCTGAATCCACAGGATTTCAGCCAGCTTTCGGCATTTTCCTTCAGCCGCCCCTTGGACGGTATGGCAAAGCTGAGACGGGTCATGCGATCGCTCCTGCAGCCTGTTCCAGCCGGTCGGGGCGCACCACGCCGCCGACCGCGCTGGATGACACCTCGCCGCGTGACAGACGGCCAAGCAGTCCGTCATACCGCCCGCCGGCGCCAAATGGGCGGTGCTCACCTGCGCCGGTTGCGAACAGCTCAAACAGGAAGCCGTCATAATAATTGAAGCGCCGGCCATAGGCGGCTGAAAACCGCGCATCAGCGGCCAGAGTCGAACCGCCTTCGGATATCGCCTCCAGCCGGTCTTTCAGACTTTCGATGGCTTGCTCAAGCGGCGCAAATCTCCCGGCCTTGCGCGCGAGAGCGGTCAGCGCCTCGACGGCCTTTTCGGGGGTCTCATCGATGGCCAGCACTGCGCTGAGAACCTCGCCAGCGGCCTGCGGAACCGCGCGCGCACCGGCCTGCGAACCCTTGGCGGCCAGCCTTTCGGCAATCTCGTCAACGCCGCGCTCGCCGACGGGCGTCACGCCGGACAGGGCCAGCATATCCATCACGATGGCCTCGGCGTCCATTGCGTCGGCACCGCGCAACTGGCGCGCCAATTGTCCGCCTCGCAGATCGCCATCGCCCGCGCCTGATATCAGCGCCTGAACGCCGCCTTGCTGGCGAAAGGCGCGTTTGACCGCCTGCGCGGTTTCCGGTGCCAGGTCGAGCGCGTCGACAAAGGCCGGAAAGATGGCAAGGTCGCCAAGGCGGATCCGGTCCGGGTCGACGCCGGACACACGGGCAGCGTCCAGCACTGCGGCGAAGGCTTCAGCATCGGTCTGCGCGCTGGCCGGTGCGCCGAAACGCTCAAACCCGATCTGGACAAATTCGACCGGGTCTTCGGCAGAACGGGCCAGTCGCCAGGCGCGCGCATTGTATCGGCGCAGGCTTTCCCCGGTGTGTCCGGCGCGGCGAGCCTCGATCTCGGCGAGCGCGACCGGAAGCGTCAGATCGGGACGAAGCGCAAATTCCTGTCCATATGCATCGGCAAAGATGCACAGCCGCGCGCGCACCGCTTCGCCCGAAAGCTCCAGTGGCAGCAGTGCCGGCATCAGGCCAGGCGGGTCGATCACCCCGCCGCCAAGGCGTTCAAACACGGCGCTTGCCGCCTGCGCAATCGCCTCAGCCTTCATCGCCAGCCTCCACGATCTCGCGCACGCGGGAAACCCAGCCCTCCAGCGGGGCTGTGAATTGTCCGGGCCGGGTGTCGCGCCATTCTTCGTTGGAACGGATAGCAGCGGCCTGTGCGGCGCCAAGCTTCAGATCCTTGATCGTGACAAAGCCGCCGGCGATCTCGTCGCCGCCGCAGATGACCACGGCGGGCGCGCCGCGCCGGTCGGCATATTTCATCTGAGCGCGCATGCCGGAGCTGCCCATATATGGCTCGGCGCGAATGCCGGCGCGGCGCAGCTCTGTGGCCAGCTGCAGGGCGCGCGAAGGGTCGGATTTGTCAAGCGACAGCACCACAACCGGGCCATCCATCCGGCCGCATTCGCCAGAGATCGAAAACGCCGCCGCCAGCCGGCTGACACCGACCGAAAAACCGGTTGCCGGAACGCTATCACCGGTAAATCGCGCGACCAGATCGTCATAGCGCCCGCCACCACCGACCGAACCGATCTGCACCTTGTGGCCCTTTTCATCGCGCATATCGCGCAGCAATTCGGCCTCGAATACCGGTCCGGTATAATATTCCAGTCCGCGCACCACGCTGGGATCGAACGCGACATGGGCGTCGGGCACGCCGAAGGCTTCCAGCGCGCGGGCAATCGCTTCCAGCTCAGCCAGCCCGGCCCGGCCATCCGCACTGTCACCGGCAACCTGTTCCAGACCCGCCAGCACCTGCGCGCGCGTTCCACCTGCGGCCTGCGCGAAGGCGAGCAATTTGCTGCGCGCAGGGCCGTCCAGGCCGGCACCTTTGGTAAAATCACCCGATTCGTCCTCCCGGCCCGCGCCGAGCAGCGCCTCCACGCCCTCAATGCCGAGCCGGTCAAGCTTGTCGAGCGCGCGCAGAACGGTCAGGCGCGCAGCTTCGTTGCTGACCCCCGCACTGCCAAGCACACCATTGAGCAATTGCCGTGTGTTGACCCGGATGACGAATTCGCCGTCACCCGCGCCGCACGCGGCCATTGCCTCGGCGGCCATCGCGATCATTTCCGCATCAACATGCGGACCCGCCGCGCCAACCGTATCGGCATCGCACTGCAGGAACTGGCGAAACCGCCCCGGGCCCGGCTTCTCGTTGCGCCAGACCGGGCCATGGGCATAACGCCGGAACGGCTTGGCCAGGGTCTGCCAGTTCTCAGCGGCAAAGCGGGCGAGCGGTGCCGTCAGATCATAGCGCAGCGCCATCCATTGCTCATCATCATCGCGCAGGGCAAACACCCCTTCATTCGGGCGGTCGCTGTCGGGCAGGAACTTGCCCAGCGCATCGGCATATTCGAACGCGCCGGTGTCGAGCGCTTCAAAGCCCCAGCGGCGGTAGACATCGGTGATGGCGGTGATCAGCGATTGTTCGCTGGCCAGCTGCGCTTCGCGGTGGTCGGGAAAACCGCGCGGGCTGCGCGCAAGCGCGGTTTCGGAAGGAGGGTTGGGCTTGGCCATCGCGATCGGTCCGTATGTCTGTTCGGCTCCGAGCGGTTAGAACATTGCCGGGCCGGTGTGAAGACGCCGGGGCGAGTTGTGTCCCGGCCAGAGGGAAAGTTTCAAGGCGAGTGGCATGGAGATTGCTTCGCCTCTCAGGCGAACCGGAGGCGTGTCCTGTAATGAAACCGAGTGTCCTTGGCCTTGCTCTTGTTGTCATACTAATCGCAGCGCCGGCTCAGGCCAGCCCGCAACTGGCCGGTCAATGGGGCGAAAAGGCGGCACAACTCTATGCCGAGACGGTCCACCTGCGTTCCGGTGAGGCCGCGACATCAAGATATGAGGACGAAATTGCGCGTTTCTCGACGACCTCGGCGCGGCTGGCGGAATGGATTGATGCGGAAAACGGACCAGAGGATCTGGGCTGTATCTTTCGCGGCATGGCGCAGGAAGCCGAAACCCAGTTGCTGGCGCTTGAGAGTGACCAGCGCGGGCAGGCGCTGGAGCGACTGACGGTGATGTTCTCCGATGCGGAAATGGTTGCTGCCGCAGCGATTGCAGCCGACCGCAATCCGCGTGAGGCCTCGCCCTCTCAGGCTGGAACCTGCCCCGCGCGGCCGCTTTCACGCACTCAGTATTTGACCGAGCAGCCATAAGGTTTGGTGCGGGCCGGATCTGGCGTTTCTCCGGCGGCCAATGCGGCAAGTGCGCCGCGAACATGATTTTCCGCGAGCGGGACATCGGAGACACGCGCCGATGCAATCGAATCAATCGCGCCGTCATAGGCCAGTGTCCCGTCAGGATGGACAATGAACATGTGCGGCGTGGTGCGCGCCTTGAACAACCGGCCAATTTCGCCGTTCTCGTCGATGATGACATGATCGGGCATGGCACCGCGCGAAAGCGAGAGCGAATCAGCCTCCTCACCACTGACATGGCCCTGCTTGCCCGGTGCCGATGAGATGACGCTGAGCCAGACCGTGCCGTCTGCGTCCGCCTCGCCTTGCAGGGTCTGCATGTTGGAATGGGCGCTGTCATAATGTTTCTGCACAAACGGGCAGCCATGGTTGGTCCATTCCAGCACGATGGTCTGACCGGCGAAATCTGACAGCCGGATTGTCTCACCGCGTGAGTTGAGACCGGAAAAGTCGGGTGCGGCGGCACCGGTCATGGGGGCGGGGACCTCGCCCTCGGCAGTTGAACTGATCAGGGCACCGGCGCTGAGAAGCACAGCGACAGCCATGCCGGACACAAGTATAAGATGACGTCGGTTCATGTTGTCACTCCTTGAACTGTGCAGTGTTGGGGTGGACCTGTCCGCCCCCATTTCATCCAACGGCCTCGATCTCCCGCAGCATCAGCGAAGGCGTCAGCGTCTGCGGCAGGATCCGGGGCTCGCTGTCTCCCGTCCCCCAAAGAAGATACATCGGAACGCCGGGCCGGCCACGTTTTTCCAGCTCCCTTGCGATGATTTCATCCTTGCCGGTGAAATCGGCGACAAGAAAGACAATGCCGGCCTTGTCGAGCGCGTCGCGAACTTCCGGTCGGGTCAGTGTCGTGCGCTTGTTGGCCTGACAGATCATGCACCATGTTGCGGTGAAATCGACGAACACGCCCTTGCCTTCGGCCAGCAGCGCATCGACCCGGTTCGGGCTCCAGGCTTCGGTGGCATATTTCTCAGGATAGGGCGTGGCCGCAGATGTTGGTGCGGTCCCGGCCATTGCGGCACGAAGCGGCAGGACGGTGCCGCCAAGCAGGGCAGCGATGCCGAGCACAGTCGCAACCTGGCGGATTGAACCACCCGCAGATTTCAGGGTCCAGACCCCGAAACCGATCAGCGCAGCGCCAGCCACCAGCCATCCGGCGGCACCCGTGCCCGACTGGTCGGCCAGCACAACAAGAAGACCTGCAAACGTCAGGAACATCGGGAAGGCGAAGAATTGCTTGACCCGTTCCATCCATGGACCGGGCTTTGGCAGATGACGCGCCAGACCGGGCGCGAAACTGAGCATCAGAAAAGGCAGGGCCATGCCGAAGCCGAGCGCGAGATAGACAAGCATCACCTGCCAGTCCGGGCTGTTGAGCGTTGCGCCCAGTGGAGCGGCCACGAACGGACCGACACAGGGCGCACCGGCGGTTGCCGCAAGCGCGCCGGTCGCAAAAGCGCCGGTATTGCCAGCCGCTGCCGCGCTTTTCTGGCCGACATTCTGAAGTGAGGTTCCCAGATCAATAAATCCAAGCAACCACAGCCCGAGCACAAAAGCCGCCAATGCCAGCGCAGCGACAACCACCGGATATTGCAGCAATGCGCCAAGCGACCAGAATTCACCGACGCTGCGCAGCGCAATGAATGCGATGGCCAGCGCAGCGAACGCGGCCAGAACCCCGACCGTGTAAAACAGGCCGTGTGCGCGGAACTTGGCCTTGTCCCCGCTTTGGGCCGCGTGCAACAGCCCATTCGCCTTGATCGACAGGACCGGCAAGACGCAGGGCATCAGGTTGAGGATCAGCCCGCCAAGCAAAGCCAGACCGATCAGCGCGGCAAAACCCGGCGTGCTCCCGGCGACATCAATGCCTGCGCCTGAACCCTGCGGCCGGGTCTGTCCGCTCGTGCCGGCAATCGCGGGGCCCTGACTTGCCGACAGACTGAAGCCGGTTCGCGAACCGTCCGCGCGCTCCACGGCAATTACCCCGTCGAGGCGTTCACCGGCAGGCTCGCGCGTCTGCGCTTTCAGGCTCAGCGCGACGCCCTGCGGACCACTGCTCAAGGCCTGGCCCGCAGAGTGAACAATCTCGTTGCCATAGGGGAAGAAGCGGACCTTCCGGGCACTGGCCAGTTCCGGAACGGCAAGGCTCAGCGTGATCGTGTCGCCTTTCGTGCTGAAGCTTGCATCGCCGGTCAGCGCGGCGGGAACCGTTTCGAGCGCGCTTGCGATCAGCCGTGCGCCGCGCCGGTCGGGCACCTGCTCGGCCTCAACCTGCAATGTATATGAAATGGGTGCGGTTTCCGGGATACAGATGTCCTTGCAGATCAGATAGTCAGCCGTGCCCTCGAACCGGATCGGGCCGCTGGCATCGTCCGGAACGGTGACCGCAAAGGGCAGGGTGAGCGCGCCATCATAGCCATAGTCCATGATCTCGCCCTCGACCACGGCCAGTTCATGCGGCAGCGGCCATTCGAAATCACCGCCGGCTGTGCGCTCTCCCGCCAGACCGGATTGCCAGACGATCAGTGGCGGCAGGCCGGCATCACCGGGATTGCGCCAATAGACATGCCAGTCCTTATCCAGTTCCTGATGCAGGGCGAGATAGATGGTCTCGCCGGGAATGGCTGCGGCGCGTTCCGATACCAGTTCCACACGCGCATGGCCCGCATCATACGGCTCGGCAAGGGCGTTGGGTGAGATCAGGATTGTGAGCAGGCTCACAAGTATCGCGGCGAATCGAATCGGCATCAGACACCAGCTTTCTCAGCAACGGAACGAACAGAGCTATATGCGCACCTGCGCCGGATGGGAAAGATGCCGGCAGGAAAAGTCACCGCATCGTGACCGAGCCCATGCATACAACAAGGGCGGCTCGCAAAGAAGCCGCCCTCATCAAATCGCATGAACCGGAAAGATCCCTCAGGCTGTGCCGGCGGACTGTTGTGCACGGATTGCCCGCTGGATCACGCGTGACCAGTTGAGCAGGGAGATCAGGTGCGCATAGATTGCGCCGACCGCGCCATTGTTCTTCAACTCGATATACTGATTGTCCGGCAGGCCATTCAGACGCTCTTCCGAAATCGCCCAGTAATCGGCAATTTTCTGCTGCTCACCGACCGGGTTGCCTTGCGGGTCACGCGGCTGGAACGCGACGGACTTCTGCTCGAACAGGTCAAACCGCTTCAGGATGGCTGTAAACTCAGCCGTTGCGCGGCGCTGGCGCTCGAATTCCTTGCAGAACTCGATCGCGTCATTGGTGAATTTCGAGGGTTGTCCATTCTCGAAGAACGGCACTTCGGGCTGATCTGTGACCATCGGTGCCTGCCTGTCGACACACAAAAGCAAGCGGTCGGAGTTGTCATCAGACGCAAACACGAAAGGATAGCGACGTACGAATGCAGGGACATAATAGTCCGCCTCGGTCTGGCCTTGCGGCGTGACGTAGAGGTTCTGGCCCTGACGGATGCCCATGACGGCGACAGGGACGCGGTCATCGCCGACAAAGATGACGGGATAGGCGCTTGCGGCCATGCCGAATTCCGTCACCGTGACCGGAACCGCATGCGCTTCTCGCAGGAAGGCGAAGGGCTGCTGAACCTGGCGTACGCCAAGGCTGCCATGTGCCTCTGGGGAAAGGGGTTCAGGCTGCTTGTAGAACAGCACATTGCCCGAGAGCTGAGCGGTGCCGCCTTGCGGCTGGCCGCCGCCGGGTGCGCCGGGAGGGGGGGAACCTGGATTCGATGGGTTATTGTCCACGGGGAAACTCCTCATTTCATGCGCCGGACGATTAACCGATTAGAAACGCAGCCACAACCGTTTATGGGCAGGGAAATCGTGGCAATTCTTGCTATAGCGATGACCAGGTGCCGGTTTCAGGAGTATGACATGAAGACTTCCGCCTTGTCCGTGCGCGCGGCGTTGCTTTCGGTTGCCGCACTTGCCATGTTTGGCGGATGCGGAGCCGATACGCAAACTGCGGACACCTCCACCCGGCTGACCCGCACAATTGATGCTGCAATGAATGACGTTGCGCGGATGGAACTGACCGAGCGACCGGAACTGGCCACCCGGCTCGGACTGGCCGGTCGTTTCGTTCCGGTGAGCGCACACGCCCGGCTGAATGACCGTTCGCAGGCTGGATTTGAGCGCCGACGGCTGTTGCGGATCGAGGCGCTTGCCCGGCTGGAAAACATGCCGCTGGCACCTGCCGGCTCGCCACTGCGGCGTGAGCAGCAGGCAATCGTGCTGGCCTATCGCGACATGGCGGACCTGCTGGCCCACGGTCATGGCCGGGTTGATCCGGCCCATGCACGACCGTTTGCAATCGACCATCTCACCGGCGCGTGGATTGATGTGCCTGACCTGCTGATCACCCGCCAGCCCGTCACCAGCCGAAGTGAAGCACTCGCCTATCTTTCACGATTATCAGCGCTGGGCGACAGTGTGCAGGATGAGCGCAGACGACTGATCGCCGATGCGGAGGCTGGCATCGTGCCGCCACTGGCCATACTCGACCGGCTGTCAGACAGGCTGCAGGCGACACAGAGTCGCGAAGCTGGCACGTCGCATCCGCTGGTGCTGGCATTCGAAAACCTGCTGACCGGCGCGCAGGACGTCACGCCGCAGGAGGCCAGCCAGATGCTCGCGCAGGCCCGTCTCTACGTCGATGAGGAGATCGAACCGGCCTATCGCGCGCTGGCTGGCACCGTGACGGAGATGAAGTCCAATGCCGGTGACAGTCCCGGCGTCTGGGCGCTGCCGCGCGGTGATGCGTATTATGACAAACTGCTGGCGCTCTATACCTACAGGGGTGTTACACCCGAGCAGTTGCACGCGCAGGGCCTGTCTCACGTCGCGCGCCTGACCAAGGCGCTGGATGAGGCGTTGGCGCAAGCGGGGCTGATCGAGGGCAGTGTCGCAGAGCGGCTGGCCCTGCTCTCGCAGCGCGAAGATCAGACGTTTGTCGGTGCGGAGGATGGACGCGCGGAACTTTTCGCAGCTCTGAATGCGCACGCACAGCTCGCCGAGCGGCGCGTCATGGCCTTGATTGCGGGGTATGAACCGCGTGCCATGACGATTGCGGCAGTCCCGGGACCACTGGAGCGCCAGACCGGCGGTGCGATTTACCGCTCGCCGGCTGCTGACGGGTCGCGTCCGGGGACATTGTATATTTCGCTTGGCGACCTGTCGGCATGGCCGCGCTACACTCTGGCATCGCTGGTCCATCACGAGCTGGTGCCCGGCCATCATGTCGAGAGCGGTTTCGCCATGAGCCGGCGCAACCGGTCGATGTTGCAGCAACTGATCTGGCCGGTTGGCTATGGCGAAGGCTGGGCGACCTACGCCGAACGGCTTGCCGCCGACAGCGGCATGATCGAGACACCGCTGGACCGGGTCGGTTTTCTGCGCTCGCAACTGATGCGCGCGGCGCGGCTGGTTGCCGATACCGGTATGCACCGGTTGCAATGGTCGCGGAAGGAGACGGTCGATTATCTCGCTGCAGTGACCGGCCTGCCGATCGCAGAGATCGAAGCGGAAGTTGACAGGCTGACGGTCTGGCCGGGGCAGGGGGCGAGCTATATGGCCGGTGCTGACTATATCGAAGATCTGCGCCAGCGAGCGCAGGGCGTGCTTGGCGAGCGTTTCGACCTTGCAGCCTTCCATAACACGCTGCTTTTGGGCGGACCGCGTCCGCTGGAACGGGTCGAGGCTGATCTGGAGCGCTGGTATCAAGCGCAATTGCCCGCTGCGCGGTGAACGGCTTCCATCCGGGTAAGGCTTGGGGTAAGCTTTGCGGCTTGCAGAAACCTGACGAGTGACAAGAGGGACAGTATGGCAGGCCATTCCAAATGGGCAAACATCCAGCACCGCAAGGGTGCACAGGACAAGAAACGCGCCGTTCTGTTCGCAAGGCTGTCCAAGGAAATCACGATTGCCGCCAAGCTCGGCGGACCCGATATCGACGCCAACCCGCGATTGCGCCTTGCGGTCAGAAATGCGCGCGGCGAATCGATGCCGAAGGACAATATCAAACGCGCAATCGACAAGGGTGCGGGTGGTGGCGGGGAAACCTATGAGGATATCCGCTATGAGGGCTTCGGTCCCGGCGGTATTGGCATCATCGTTGAGGCGTCCACCGACAACCGCAACCGTGCGGCCGGTGATATCCGCTCCACCTTTGCCAAGAATGGCGGCAATCTCGGCGAAACCGGCTCGGTGAGTTTCAGTTTCGATCAGGTCGGCGAAATCATCTATCCCGAAGCGATTGGCGAGGAAGATGATGTCATGATGGCGGCCATCGAGGCGGGCGCTGAGGATGTCGAAAAGGACGGCGAGACCTTCATTGTTTACACTGCGCGCGAAGAGCTGAACGACGTCGCCGCCGCGCTGGATGAGACCTGGAAAGATATCGAGGCGAAATCGACCCGGCTGATCTGGCGGCCGCAGAACACCGTTCCGGTCGAAGGCGCAGCAGCAGACACGCTGATGAAGCTGCTGGACACGCTTGATGAGCTTGATGATGTCCAGAATGTCTATGACAATTCCGAACTGTCGGACGCGGAAATGGAGCGGCTGGCCGGGTAGGGCACATTTTCGGTTTTGATGATGGCGAGCGAAGGCCCCTCTGCTTCCTCCCTGGCGTCTTGCGCGGCTATCTTCTGGTAAGAAACGGATCAACGGCGAAGGGACGCGGCCATGCGCAACGCACTCCAGATCACACTTGCGATCGTGTCACTCATCCCGCTGGCCTATGGCGTCAGCGGCGTGTTTTTCGGTGTGGACCGCTGGATGCCGGGCGAGACGGTGCCGGCTGGTCTTGACAGCCATTATCGCTTTCTGTCGGCCTATTATATTTCGCTCGCCTTCCTGATCTGGTGGGTGATCCCGCATATTGAGCGCCACACGACTCTGGTGCGAATCATCTGTCTCGCGATCTTTCTCGGCGGGCTTTCACGGGTCTGGTCGGTTGCTGAATTCGGGCTCGGTCCGCTCTCGCAAACGGCGCGGATGGCTCTTGAACTGTCCGCGCCGCTGATCGCATTGTGGCAGGCAAAAGTGGCGCAGGCGCATGACAAAAGCTGAGCTAACCGAAGCGGATGTGCCCGTGCAGGCCGGCGGCGAAGCCGACACCGCTGCATCGGTGGCCACAGCGCAAGCGCCTCCCGCGGCAGCCGCGCCCTCCGCAACAGAAAAAACGCGCCGGCCGGCTCTGGCGCGGCTGTTTGCGATCAGCCCATGGGGTGCCTTCAAACTGCTTTTGCTGTGCATTCTTGTCGGCATGATTGTCATGGCCGCGAAGTTCGATCCGCGAAATCCGCAGGTCGATCTCGGCGCGATGACAAGTTCGCTGGCGCGTGATGTCTGGAACAGCGCGGTCTGGATGGCGCGCAATTTCTGGCGCCCGGCGCTGGCCGGGGCGGGCATTGTTGTCCCGGTCTGGGTGCTGTGGCGGCTGGTCAGCCTGCCGTTCCGAAAATAGCGGCGCGCTGAGCGGGTGGCTCAGTTCGGGCTTTGTGAGGCAGACCCATCTTCAACGCGGGTCCAGACTTGCGTCTGACACAGCGGGCCGACACATCCCTTGAGCTGCAAGCGGTCATCATCGAGCCGTTTCAGCCGCGAGCCATAGGTCTTGCCCGACTGCGCGTCATAGATCTCGCCGCCGCGCCAGTCATTTTTCCTGGCCTCGAAGCCCGACAACAATTGCATCCCCAGCATCGGGCGATCGCGCCGGCCCGGATCGGGATTGTTGATGTCCTTTGCGGTTTGCGGCGTCATCCCGGGCCGCATCGATGCGGGGTCCATCCAGACCAACCGTCCGCAAGGTGTGCCGTCACCGCAATCGGCGATCTCGACATGCGCTGTCTGCGACTGCGTCAGCCATGTGCCATTGACATCCAGCCCATTTGCATGGGCCATCATCGGCATGGCGGCGGCAACCAGAAAGCTGGCAATCCATTTCATACTGGGTCTCCTGCAAGGTCTGCGCTAAATCTGTCGGCAGCATAAAAGGAGGAAACCGAAATGGACACGTCAAAACTCATGTTTCGCGAAGGGTTGATGAGCGGAGAGCGCATCCTCGTCACCGGTGGCGGCACCGGACTTGGCAAGGAGATGGCCGAAGGCTTTCTCAAGCTCGGCGCGGAGGTGCATATTTGCGGGCGGCGCGGCGGGGTCTGCGAGGAGACCGCCAGCGAGCT
>CAYUEM010000068.1:0-13192 GCA_964442925.1 uncultured Hyphomonadaceae bacterium | reverse complement strand
GCTGCTGCTCGGTGAGGCCAAGGCTGTTGACCTGCACGCCATAGCGAAAGCGCAGCGCTTTTTCATCACTGACGCCATAGCGCTCGCGTCCGATCTCTTCCCACAGATCAACGAATGCGCGCATCTTGCACAACTCGGTGACAAAGCGCACGCCGGCATTGACGAAAAAGCTCATCCGGCCAAACACGGTCGGGAAGTCCTCGTCGGGCACCTGCCCACCGGCCTTGACCGTGTCGAGCACCGCAACCGCAGTGGCCAGCGCATAGGCAAGCTCCTGCTCGGGTGTCGCACCGGCTTCCTGCAGGTGGTAGGAGCAGACATTCATCGGGTTCCATTTTGGAACCTCGGTGTAGCACCAGCTCATCATGTCATTGATCAGTCGCAGCGATGGGCGCGGCGGGAACACATACGTGCCGCGCGAGAGATATTCCTTGATGATGTCGTTCTGCGTGGTGCCGCGCAGCTTTGTCCGGTCATCGCCGCGCTCATCGGCCAGTGCGACATACAGCGCCAGCATCCATGCCGCCGGCGCATTGATCGTCATCGACGTGTTCATGTCCTCCAGCGGCAGGCCATCAAAAAGCGCTCGCATGTCGCCAAGATGGGCCACCGGAACGCCGACCTTGCCGACTTCGCCCTTGGCCAGGATATGATCGCCATCATAAGCGGTCTGTGTGGGCAGGTCGAAAGCGATGGACAGTCCCGTCTGCCCGCGTGCGAGATTGGCGCGGTAGAGCTGATTGGACGCTGCAGCGGTTGAATGGCCCGCATAAGTGCGGAAGATCCATGGCGTGTCAGGGCTGTGCTGATAGTGATTTTCGCTGTCTGCCATGGGGCGTGTCCTCCTGTCGATGCCTGTTTTCCGGCTTCCCTGTGCTGCGGTGCAGCATCACGCGAATGGCATGAGGATGCAAGTCCAGAAGTCGATATGCGATTATGCATATTTCATATGATGAAACTATGTCTGCTTGCATGATGCTGCGGGTGCTAAGTCGTCGATAATTCCGCCGCAAGGACCTTTCCAAATGCCCTATGCCGATATCATCGGAACGCTTGCCGCCTTTCTGACCACAGCGTCTTTCCTTCCGCAGGCCATTCTGGTGTTGCGCACCCGGCAAACGCAGGCGATTTCACTGACCATGTACAGCATGTTCAGTGTCGGCGTGGCGCTCTGGCTGGTCTATGGTCTTGCGACGGGCGCGGTTCCGGTGATTCTCGCCAATGCAGTGACGCTGTTGCTGGCTGTCGGCATCCTGTCGATGAAAGTGCGCGATGTATTGCAGGCGCGCCGCGCAATTCATCCGAGGGCGTGCGAAATGTCGGCTGGTGCCATGCCGATGCGTGCGCAATAGGCCCGTTGTAGCCGACGGGTCACGGGCCCGGGTTTGCCATCACCAACGGCCTTGCCGTCAATCGTCACAACAGGCAGGACCATCGCGCCGGTCGAGGTGGTAAAGACCTCTTTGGCCTGGCTCAGCTCCGTCAGGCTGAACGAACGCTGATAGACATTTCCGCGGGTTGCCTCAAGCACGGCCGCGCGGGTGACGCCGGTGAGAATCGCCGGCGACGTGTCGCGCGTGACGATCTGCCCGCATGCGGTGACGATCCAGACATTCGACGAGGCCGCCTCGGTGACATGTCCGTGTTCATACATCAGCGCCGTGGTTGCGCCTGAGGCCTCGGCGGTGCGGTAGGCCCGCGCCTGGCTGAGCAACTGGGTTGTCTTCAGGTCGCGCCGCGCCCAGCGGGTATCGGGCAGCGTAATCGCGGCAATCCCTGTTCGGGCGCTCGTCCCAAGCAGCTTTTTTTGCTGGGCGAACATGACAAGGCGCGGGGTGATCTGCGCCGGACCGGCAAAACTGCGCGTGCCGTCGTCACCGCCTGTGACCTGCAGATAGATCAGGCCCTCTTCCAGCCGGTTGCGCGCGATGATGGCATGATGCAGTGCGGCAAGATCGGCTTTCGGAGTGGGCAGCGCGATCGCGGCAAGTGTTCGCGCCAGCCGGGCGAGATGTGCATCAAGATCGATCATGCGTCCCGCATAAACGGCCGTGACCTCATAGGCTGCGTGTGCAAACAGGAAACCGCGGTCAAAAACGGAAATCCTGGCGTTTTCGGCGGCAACAAAATCGCCATCCAGCCAGACCCAGGGACAAGTCGTCATCGGATTTCCTCGTATTGCGTTTTCGCCATGCGCTCACCTGCGCGGCAGTCATGTCGTTCTGGCGCGCGTGTTGCACCGCACCAATTCTGCTTGCATTGGCACACCAGCTGATCCACTATCTGGGGTCATGCAGGGGTCTGTCACAAGCGCAAAGCGGGATGGAGCCACAATTGGGAGGGTTAAGGCCATGGCCGACACACTAGCTGGACGCGTCCAGAAGGACATCTACGAGATTGGCGAGATTCCACCGGAGTTTCACGTGCCGAAAATGATGCATGCCTGGGCGATCCGGCGCGAGCGTCATGGCCGGCCGGCCACAGCGATGCAGCTTGAACAGGTGCCGGTGCCACAGATCGACAGCGACGAAGTGCTCGTTCTGGTGATGGCGGCCGGGGTCAATTATAATGGTATCTGGGCTGCGCTCGGCGATCCGGTCTCACCGTTTGATGGCCATGGTCAGGACTATCATGTCGCCGGCTCGGATGCGTCGGGCATTGTCTGGGCGGTTGGGCGAAAGGTTACGCGGGTCAAGCCGGGAGACGAGGTCGTCATCCACTGCAATCAGGATGATGGCGATGATGAAGAATGCAATGGCGGCGACCCGATGTTCTCCAAATCCCAGCGGATCTGGGGCTATGAAACGCCGGATGGATCATTTGCCCAGTTCTGCCGGGTGCAGGCGCGCCAGTGCATGCCGCGCCCCAAACACCTGACCTGGGAAGAAAGCGCTTGCTACACGCTGACGCTTGCGACGGCCTACCGGATGCTGTTCGGACACCGCCCGCATGTGCTCAAGCCCGGCCAGAACGTGCTGATCTGGGGTGCGTCCGGCGGTTTGGGCAGTTTCGGTGTGCAGCTGTGCGCCGTTACCGGAGCCAAGGCGATCGGTGTGGTGTCGAGCGCAGACAAGTACGATTTCGTCTATTCCATGGGCGCAAAGGGTGTTCTCAACCGCAAGGACTACGACTGCTGGGGCCAGCTGCCTGCCGTCAACGGGACGCAATTCAGCGATTACATGAAGGAATGTCGCAAATTCGGCAAGGCAATCTGGGACATTACCGGCAAGCAGGATGTCGATATCGTGTTCGAACATCCCGGCGAAGCCACGTTCCCGGTGTCGGTCTTTGTCGTCAAACGCGGCGGAATGGTGGTAATCTGCGCGGGCACGTCCGGCTTCAACCTGACGATGGATGCGCGGTTTCTGTGGATGCGCCAGAAGCGGGTGCAGGGCTCGCACTTTGCCCATCTCAAACAGTCCAGCGCGGCGAATCAGCTGGTTATTGACCGGCGCATCGACCCGTGCATGTCGGAAGTGCTGCCCTGGAGCGACATTCCCGACGCGCACGAAAAGATGCTCGATAACCGCCATCTTCCGGGCAATATGGCTGTGCTTGTTCAGAGCCCGCGTCCGGGCCTTCGGACGGTCGAGGATGTGATCGAGGCCGGCCCGACGGCCTGAGCCGCGCGGCCAGAGTACCCGCGCAATGGCGCTGCGAGCCTTCAGGGTTCGCGGCGCTTGTCCTTTCAGCGCACACCAGTTCGACGTTAACCAAAGTATTGCGGCGCAAAACCAGTTGCCTGCAAATACTCAACTGCAAAAAATCCACAACCATCAAGGGAATCGCCTTTTGCCAGCGCCTTTTCGTTACTTATAGGCAATAAAATTGCATTGCCGTTTTGCGTGAAAGAGCAGGTGTTCGATTCTGGCACCAATGCTTTCGGTCAAAACAATCAGGACGACCAAAAGGGGTTGCGGAATGAAACTGGTTATCAAGTCGGCCATTGCTGGCCTTGTCGCGGCGGCTGTGCTGCCTATGAGCGCCCTGGCGCAGTCTTATGGCAGCGTTTCTGACCAGCCTTATGTGGTGCCTGCCGGCGCAACGGCGGACCGGGTGCTCACAGACGATGAGATCACGCAGCTGATTGAGCGCTCGCGCAGTGCCGGTATGACGGTCAGCCGGGAGCAGGCCGAAGTCCAGTATGTTGGCGGCTCACAGACCGCGATCGAGACCCAAGTGTGCTGCGAGCCGGTTGAAGAGCAGGTCACGGAACAGTCCGTTGAGGACATCACCGAAACCTATTTCGACGCGGTCACGTCACGCGAGATCATCCAGCCGGTCGAACGCACCATCATCCAGCCGGTCGAGCGCCAGATCCTGCGCGCCCGGACCGAGGACGTCACCGAAACGGTTCGCTTTGAGCAAGAGGTCCTTCCTGTGCTCATTCGGGAGCAGCCCGCTCCGGAACTGGTCGAGAATGTCATTCCGCAGGAAACGGTCGAGACGCGTGAAGAGCTGACCGAAACCTATTTCGACGCCGTCACCCGCCGTGATGTGATCCAGCCGATTGAGCGCACGACGGTTGTTCCCGTGCAACGGCGCATCGTGCGTCCCGAGACGGAAACAGTGACAGCCCCGACCCGGTATGAGGAAAACATCCTGCCGACCATCGTTCAGGAAGATCCCGTCCCGCAGGTCATCGAGACCTACACGCCACAAATCACGGAAAACCGGGTGCAGGACGTCACTGAGGTCGAGATTGACTATATTGCCGAGCGCAATGTTTACCAGCCAGTCGAGCGTACGATTGTCCAGCCGGTCACCCGCCGCATTCCGCAGGCGCGCACCGAGACCATCACCCGCGACACCATCTATCAAGAAGACGTGCTGTCGACCCGTGTCGAAACCGATCCGGTGCCCCAGGTGGTTGAAAATGTGATCCCGCAGGTTTCCGAACGCGTCGTCTATGAGGTCGAGGACGTCTATATCGACCAGATCACACGCAATGTGATCCAGCCGATTGAAATTACCAATATCCAGCCGATCGAGCGTCGTATCCTTCGCCCACGCGCTGAAACGCTGACCGATCCGGTGCGTTATGAGGAAGACGTGCTTCCGGTGATCATAGAAGAGGCACGCGTGCCGGAAACAATTGTCAACTACATTCCGCAAGTGACAGAAAACCGGGTCGAAGAGGTCAGGGAAGAGTATTATGATGTCGTGGCCCGGCGTGACATCTACCAGCCGATCGTGCGCACCATGGTCCAGCCGGTCGAGCGTCGCATCCTGCGCCCGCAGACCGAGACGGTCACCGCTCCGACCCGCTATGAAACGGTGCGCGGAACACAGATCATCATCAATATCGGGACGGCCGGCTGCAATTGCGGCGGTTTCTGAGCCGTCCCGCCCACGGCAAGGCTTGAGCGAGACGACCCCCGCGCCAAGTGGCGTGGGGGTTTTCTTATTCGCCCTTGCGGGATTTGCGTTGCTGATCCTTGCGCAGCTTGCGTATCGCATCGGCTTTCCCGGACGCAACAAACCAGAAGATCTTCCACGCCTCTTTCAGGCCCAGCGGATTGTCTGGCCGTGCTGTGCCGACCTTTGCCTTTTCCGGGATTTTCGGTTTGCGACGTTTGCGCCGCCGGTTTTTTTCTGCCGGAACGGGCTCCCCAGCGGCCTTTTTCGGCGCGTCTTCCGGCAGGCGCGGGGCCTCACCGTGATATCGTGACAGATCTTCTGCCGCATCACTTGCCTGTTCATGCTGGGCCGGCAGGTCTGTCGCGCCTTCGACAAGATTTTTCATCAGGTGTTCGTCGGAAAAATCAATCGCCAGTTCGACCCAGAGGGGCAAATGATCAGACATCTGCCAGGTGCGCCAGCGTGACAGGTAGTAGTCCTTGTCCTTTGCGCGATCTTTTGGTGATCCGTCAGTTTTAAGGTCGCGGTGGCGCTCCGGCAGGACCGGCGCGTAATGCTCATAATGCTCAGGCTTGAACAGCGACCGGGCATAGTCGAACACGCCCGCCGACAGGAAAGTCAGATTGTCCTTGCGGGTGCGAAAGGCGATCTGATCATAATATTTGGTGCCGAGCAGGTTTGACGGAAACAGTTCCGGGGGAAGAATGAAACCGGCTTTTGTCAGCGCCTGCATCGTCTCATCAACGGTGTTCTTGATGTTGAAGTCCCCAAGCAGAATGTAATTCTCATCTTCCCGGTCCGCGCGCGCAGCCATTTGCTTTGCGAGGTTTTCGATCTCCGCGACGCGGCGCTTGTAGCCGTCGGAATTGGAGCTGTTCGACCCGAAATAGATGTGAACTGTGCACAAGGTGAACTTGAACCATCCCGCCTGCAGGCAGACAAGGAAGGGCGTGCGGGCGAATTGTTCCTCATCGGGCAGCAAAGCGGTTTTTGGCAGGACGAGCTCGCCGGCAATATTGCGGAAGCTGATCTTGGATTTGTCATAGACAAAGGCCATACGCTCGCGATTGCCCGACGTGCCGATGGTGACATCGGTGGCGATGAAATCCCAGTCGGGCCCCAGCAGCCGCAGGACCTGGCGCAGCGGTTCAAGGTCTTCGCTGACCTCCTGCAGCGCGCAGACATCGAAAGCGGATATGATCTCGGCGATATAAAGCAGGCTTTCGCGCCGGCGCGGGCCATGGCGGAACTTGTTGTTGTCGAAGTCGCGCAGGTTCCACGTGCCGATGATGATCGAGCTTTGCTGCGTGCGACGCGGTGCGCCCTGCGGCGGCCCACCGCTGAGCTGCGCGCGCAGGTCGAGCAGCCTGCGCGACACCCAGTCGGCTTCCGGCTGTGTGAACAGCCGGCGATTGCGCAGGTCGCGATAGAAAACCATTGGCGAGGCCCCTCTTGCGCGCCGCAGCCTTCTGCCCGGCGCGTTAGGGTTTCGTCAGCTTTGGTTAGCGCCAGGTTAATTTCGCCAGTTCCTGCGCCAGCCAGTCATAGACGCGGCGCACGCGTGGCTGGCTGCGCAGTTCGCCATGTGCGGTCAGCCAGACCGGAAGGGACGGCATCGGTGCCGTGGTCTCGATTTCGACCACACGCGGCTCGGCCCTGCCAACCGGCCGGCTCATGAAGCCGATGCCGTATCCGGCCACCACCATCTGCCAGCAGACCACCTGATCATCGCTGCGGAAGGCGAAAAAGTCGCGTTCAACCTTGACCCCGGCGGCCTCAAGCCCGTCAATCACCAGCATGCTGCGATCATAGCCGATCACGTCATGGTCAAGCATGTCTTCCGGTGTACGTGGCAAGCCCCATTGGGCGAGATAGGATGGTGCGGCAAAGATACCGGTGGCGTATTCGGCGACCTTGCGCGTGATCACATCCGGCTGTGTCGGGCGATACATCCGGATCGCAATATCGGCCTCGCGGCGCAACAGGTTCGAGGTTTCATCAGAGGCAACGACCTCGATCGCAAGGCCGGGCTCCTGCTGGCGCAAGCCGGTCAGCATCGCCGGTAGCAGCAGGCTTGCGACCACGCAGCTGGCCGTGATCCGCACGGTCCCGGACAGCGCATCATGGCCGTTTTCAGCCAGCATCGAGATCCGCGCCGCTGCGTCGGCCATTTTCCGGGCCTCGTCGAACAGTTTCAGGCCGGCCGGTGTCAGCGTCACCCCGTCACGTCCGCGCTGCATCAGGCGCTGACCCAGCTTGGCCTCCAATGCGGCCAGATGCCGGCTGAGCGTCGGCTGGCTCGTGCTTCGCGCGCGTGCCGCGGCCGAGAGTGAGCCGGCCTCCGCAACAGCGACGAAGGCCTCAAGGAGCGACCAGTCCGGCGTGGCATTTCCATTCATATTTGGATGGAATAGTGCAAAATTGGCGGAGTGTATATCCTTAAACAAATGGATAGTTCTGCTCCATATACACAAGGAGCCAGACATATGGACAGGCAGGTGACGATACTCGGCGCGAAGGGCCGCTTTGGCAGTGAAGCGATGTGGGCCTTTCTGGCGGCGGGCTGGACGGTGCGCGGATTTGCACGAAGCTGGCCGGCGGAAGCGGTGCCGCCGGGCATTGAGGCCGTCACGGGCGATGCTTTTGACGCGCAATCTTTGGCGCGCGCCTGCGAAGGCTCGGCGATTGTCGTCAATGCACTCAACCCGCCTTATCCGGCATGGCGGCGTGATCTGCCGCGCCTCAGCGCCGCGGTGATTGGCGCGGCGAAAGTGACGGGCGGGCGCGTCATCATTCCCGGAAACGTCTACAATTATGGCGCGGATATGCCCGAAACACTGCTGGAATCCACGCCCCACAGGCCGACAACGCGCAAGGGCCGGCTGCGCGAGGAGATGGAGGAAGCCTATGCTCGCGCCGCTGATGAGGGTGTGCGCACTCTGGTTCTGCGCGCCGGCGATTTCTTTGGACCGAAAAGCCGGGGCAACTGGTTTGAGGATTACATCACGCCGAAAATCTCCAAGGGCAGATTAACCTGGCCCGGTCGGCGCGATATCGTGCACGCATGGGCTTACCTGCCGGACATGACCCGCGCGATGGCTGCGCTTGCCGATCTGACGGACCGGCTGGCCGATTTCGAGCGTGTGAATTTTCCGGGCCACAATCTCACGGGTCATGAAATGATCGACGCGCTGGAGCGGGTTTGCGGCAGGTCGCTGAAAGTCTCGCGCTTTGCGTGGCCGGTGCTGCGCCTGATTTCCCCGGTCTCGCCACTGGTCCGCGAAGTGCTGGAGATGCGCTATCTCTGGGACACGCCGCATGGCGTGGAAAGCGAGCGCTTTTCTGCGCTTCTGCCGCAATTCAGGCCGACAGACCTGGAAGCCGCGCTTGCAAAAACAATCGCCAAACGGATGAAACCGTCCTAATTGCGAATTTCCGGTTTCAGCCGGTATTCTCCCGCCGAAAGCACCTCAAACATGTGTGTGATATCGGGATGGCTGACGGGTTTGTCGCTGTCGTCGGGTTCGAGATTCTGCTCGGAGACATAGGCGACATAATGGGTCCGCTCATTTTCCGCAAACAGGTGATAATAGGGCTGGTCCTTGCGCGGGCGCACTTCTTCCGGGATCGCCTGATACCATTCCTCGGTGTTGTTGAAGTGCGGATCGACATCGAAAATCACGCCGCGGAATGGAAAGAACCTGTGCTTGACCACCTGTCCGATGGAGAATTTCGCATGATCCATGGGTTTCACCACATCTTGCAGTTTTTCCTGCGCGGGCACGCTGCCGACTTGCGTGCGCGGCGTTTCGGCACCGTCTGAACGGACCGGGCGAGACCGGTTGCGGCCGGAAAGAACACGCGCGAAGAAGCGGAACAGACTACTCATTCTTCATGCTTGTGCTACAGCTTTGGCCAACGGACAAGATTCAGGCCTTAAAAATGGCGCACGGAAAAGCCCGGCCGCGCGGCTCTGCCCGGCGCAGCGGGAAACAGGACACAGCCGCCCCGCTCTATGCGGCGGTTGATCTGGGCACGAACAATTGCCGCCTGCTGATTGCACAGCCGGCGGAGCCGCGCTTTCGCGTGGTCGATTCCCATTCGCAGATTGCGCGACTCGGCGAGGGGCTGGCCGACAGCGGCGTCCTGTCGGAAGCGGCGATCAGCCGGGCGATGGATGCCCTGGTGAATATCCGTGACAAGCTGAAGGCGCGGCGGGTTGCACATGTGCGCTGTATTGCCACTGAAGCGTGCCGGCGCGCGGGCAATGGCGGCCAGTTTGTCGAGCGTGTGCGCAATGAATTGGGCCTGAGTTTCAGGATCATCTCACCGGCAGAAGAGGCCCGGCTGGCCATGATCGGCTGCCGCGACCTGGTTGATCCGGAGGCGGGCAGCGTTCTCGTGTTGGATATTGGCGGGGGTTCGACGGAAATTTCACTGGTCGATGCCGACACGATGCGCGCCGCTGCGGACATAACGGCGCTGACGCGGTCAGATGCAATCCGCGACTGGACATCGCTGCCGCTTGGGGTCGTCACCCTGTCGGAAAGTTTTGCCCATCTGCCCGAAGCGGCAGCCTACAGCGCCATGCGCGACCATGCCCATACGGTCATATCCGGCTGGAAAGCCGTGCGCCGCGTCAACGCTACACTGTCCGCTGCGGGCGGACATCTGATCGGCACATCCGGCACGGTGACCTGCCTTGCCGGCGTGCATCTTGGCTTGCCGCGCTATCGGCGCGACCGGGTTGATGGCAGCTGGATGCACCGCGAAGCTGCAATGGATGCAATTGCACTTCTGCGCGACGCCGGGCCGGAAGGGCGCGGGCGCCTGCCGACAATCGGGCCGGAACGCGCCGGGCTGATGCTGTCGGGCTGCGCCATACTCGAAGCGGCCTGGCAGGTCTTCCCGGCCGAGCGGATGCGTGTTGCAGACAGGGGCCTGCGCGAAGGCCTCCTGCTCAGCATGATGTATGGACCGCCACGCGCACGCCGAAGGCGACGCAAAGCCACGCGGCCAAAACCGCCGGAAACCACCGAAGGGACAGACAGTCATGACCGATGACGGCAAGCGCCGCTGGAAAAAACCGGCAGGCGCAGACAAGGTCAAGGACTCCGGGCGCCAGCGCGGTGAGCGCAAGATCAAGGCACACAATGCATCGAGTGAAAGCTCGAAACGCTGGATCGAGCGGCAATTGTCCGACCCTTATGTGCGCAAGGCGCAGGCCGCCGGTTATCGCTCGCGCGCAGCCTTCAAGCTGATCGAGATCGACGAAAAGGCGCACCTGTTTCGCAAGGGCCAGCGCGTGGTCGATCTTGGCTGTGCGCCGGGCGGTTGGTTACAGGTCGCGGCGGAAAAGGGCGCAAGGGAAATCGTTGGCATCGACCTTCTGTTCACCGAGCCGGTGACGGGTGCCCATATCGTGGAGGGTGACATCAACCAGACCGGCGATGTTGCCGCGATGCTGGACGGGCTGACCGGCCCGCCCGATATCGTCCTTTCGGACATGGCCGCCAACACCACAGGTCACAGGCAGACCGACCATCTTCGCACCGTGGCCCTGGTCGAGATGGCGCTCGCCTTCGCGCAGGCGCATCTCGCGCCCGGCGGCAGCTTCGTCGCGAAGGTGTTTCAGGGCGGGGCGACCCATGACGTGCTTGAAGCGCTCAGGCACGGATTTGCCGAAGTGCGCCATATCAAGCCGCCCGCGAGCCGCTCTGGTTCGCCAGAAATCTTTGTCGTTGCCAAAGGGTTTCGGGCGCGCGGCTGAGCCTTTCCCGGGCTCAGCGGCAAAGTCGCACTTTCCTTCTGGCGCGCGCCGGGCCTAAACAGGTCGTGTTTCATGATTTGGCTCACAGGCAACAGCGATGGCAGGCAGCGACAGGCCGGGGGAGAATGGCGCAGGCGCGCGTGACCTGCCCGTATCTGATGAACACGCTGAAGACGGCGCAGGCAATGAGACGCGCTCGCCGGTTACCGGACTGGACAGCGCATTGTCGGCGGGCGCAAGCTTGCTGGTCACCGCACAGACGCTGAAGGCGAAACAGGTGCGCAGCGGGGTGCGCCGTGAATTGCCCGGCTATCTGGCAGTGCAGTCATCATGGTTCATGGCCTTTGGTCTTCAGATGGTCCTGTTTCCCTATCTGATCACCAGCCCGAACTATCTCCGGCTTGATGGTCTGGAGCTCGGGCTCGCCAATATGGCCCTGTCCGCGCCATCGGTGGTGTTCCTGCTGATCGGAGGGGTGATCGCAGAGCGCGCGGATGGCAAGCGGCTCCTGATCCTTTTGCACTTGCTGGCGGCGGTGCCGGCGCTCGGGCTTGCGGCGGCGATCTGGCAGGACCGGCTGAATTATCCGCTGATGATCATCTACGGGCTGACAATCGGAACGGTTGGTGCATTCATGATGCCGGCGCGCGATGCGATCATCAATGAAGTGGTGGCACGGCGCGTACGCCTTGGCTCGGCTGTGACCTTGCAGCTCGGCGTGACGCTGGCGACGATGGCGCAGTTCGTCTCGCAGATCATCGGGCTGATCCTGGCCGGTTATGCCGACAAGATCACGCGGATGCCCGCATGGCTGGGCGGTTTCGGGATTGGCCCGATCCCGAGTGAAGACTTGCTTGCCGTTCAGGCGTGCATTCTGGCGCTGGGTGCGTTTTTTGCGTTGTTCCTGGCGCGCGGACGCAAGGTCGAGACGGGGCGTTCCGGCATCGGGGCGGCTTTCGGCGACATTGCGGAGGGCTTTGCCGCGGTGCGCGCCGATGCCCGGCTGTGGGCGATGACCGCGCTGATGTTCGGGGTCGGAATCTTCGTGATCGGGTCCTTCCTCGTCGTGCTGCCAATTATCAATCGCGATCTTTACGGCCTCGACAGTGACGGGATCCGCGACATGTTTGTTACGTTCTGGCTCGGTGCATTTGCATCCTCGCTGGTGCTTTCGGTGTTCCGGCGGATCCAGCGTCAGGGCGCCTTGCTGCTGAGCGCGCAGGCGCTGGGCGCACTGTCGATGCTGTTGATGCTGGCGCGCCCGCCGCACTGGATATTCCTAAGCATCGTTTTTGTCTGGGGCCTGGCGGCGGGCATTTCAATCGCGATGAGCCGGTCGATCGTTCAGGACGCTGCCCCGAAAAACCAGCTGGCGCGGGTGCTGTCGATCTACCAGCTTGGCTTCATGGCCGGCGCGCCATTGGGTGCCGCGTTGATGGGCTTCCTGACCGACCTGTTTCCTGACGAGCCACAGCGCGTTGCGATTGTGCCGGCGAGCGGAATGGCACTTTTGATCATCTGGATGATTGCGCGCACGCCGATCTGGAAAATGCGCCATTCCGACACGGCCTGAAAGGCGCGCGAACCGGCGGGTTTAACAGGCGGCTGAAAAACCCGTCTTCAGGTTTTCCTCGTCCTTTAAAGGCTCGCTTCGCTCGCACCTCACCGATGAGGAAAGCCAACGAGATACCTCATCGAAGAGGAGCGGCCGGCACGGCCGCGTCTCGAAGGATAGGCCGCGTGACCTGGTTTTTCAGCAGCCTGTTAAGTCTCTTCCCCGCCGGCGATCTGGATGCGTGCTCGCCGGTCAGCCCTTCTTGCTGATCCATTCGAATTGCGGCTCGTTCCACCATGGCCAGAAACTCGGCAGGCCGTCTGAGATCTTGACCGGGTATTCGGGCTTGCGCTTTTCCAGGAAGCTCATCACGCCCTCTTTTGCATCGGGGCTCTGGCCGCGTTCATAAATTGCCGCGCTGTCAACGATATGCGCATCCATCGGATGACCCGCACCGAGCATCCGCCACATCATGTGGCGCGTCAGCGTGGTGGAAACCGCTGCGG
>CAYUEM010000067.1:0-13192 GCA_964442925.1 uncultured Hyphomonadaceae bacterium | reverse complement strand
GTCCTCTTCTGGGCACCAATAACTTGTTTTAATTGGTTTTTTGTTTTCTTTGGTGCCATCTGGGTTGAGCTTAGGCTCTCCGCTCGGTTAGCCTGAACGTCACGCGATTTTGCTGCCCGTTCATGCCGTTCACAGAAGACGAGATCGAAAACCTGCTGCCTGCTGCCAGGCCGTACAAGCGGTCTGACGGCAAAGGCCTCTATCTCTACATCACGCCTGCGGGCTCGAAGTTCTGGCGGATGAACTACCGTTTTGACGACCGGCAGAAACCGCTGTCGCTTGGCGAGTATCCGATTGTCTCGATTGAAGCCGCGCGGGCCAAACGCCTCGCCGCAAAAGGCTTCCTGAAGGATGGTGTCGATCCCGGCGCGGTCATGCGGCGCAACCAGGTGCCGTCCGTAAGAAACCGACCTGACAGCTATAACGCCATCGCCGACGAGTTCCTGGAGAAACGCAAGCGGGAGGGCATTGCCGAGACAACGCTATCCAAGAAGATGTGGCTGCTCGACATGGCGCGACCTGCTCTTGGTCACGATGCGCATCTCTGACATCAGGCCTGCCGATGTGCTCGCCGTCCTTAAGGAGGTCGAGGCAAGCGATATAGATTCGGGGACGCTCTGTTGCGGTGGTCGCGACAAGGGGCGCCTCTGTTTGCGGGGTCGTGGTCATGGCAGCTCCGTTCCCGCCCCGGCAACACTTTTCCCGACAGTCGGGATGGGGCGGCAAGCAAGCGGCTGGCAGGGCGCGACGAGGCGGCGGGCACGGGCAAAGGTAGGACGCGCCGCAGACGCAGACGGCCCAAACACCCCGCCGCCCTTGCGCGCCGACGGCGCCCTGGCAAACGCGCCCGCCGTCCCAGACCGACGCGGGGAAGCTTTCAAGACCCGGAAAATCCTGCAAAGGTTTTTCTATGATCCCAGACTACCAATCCTTGATGCGCCCTGTGCTCGAACACGCCTCAAAAGGCGAGGTGCGGATCGGCGACCTGATCGACACGCTGAGCGATCAACTGGGCCTTACCGAAGACGAGCGCGCGGAATTGCTGCCAAGTGGCAAGCAAACCGTGATCGCCAATCGGGTGCACTGGGCGAAGACCTATCTGAAACAGGCCGGGCTCGTGCGCCCGACCCGCCGCGCCCACTTTGTTATCACTGAACGCGGGCAGGCTGCGCTCGCTGATCAGAGTGCAACGATCGACAACGCTTACCTCAAAAAGTTCGAAGAGTTCCGGGCATTTCAAAATCGAAGCAGCGACCGTGACGCGCCGGCTGAGGTCGACGACGCCCCGAACGACATCACACCGGACGAGGCGCTGCGCGCCGCCCACAAGACGATCAATGAAAGCCTTGCTGCCGACCTTCTGGACCGGGTGAGAAGCGCTTCACCGGCCTTCTTTGAGGCCCTTATCGTCAGCCTGCTCGTCTCCGTGGGATATGGCGGGTCGAGCGAGGAGGCGGGCCGCGCGCTTGGCCGGTCTGGCGACGATGGCGTAGATGGCTTGATCGACCAGGATCCTTTAGGCGTCGATCAGATTTACCTGCAGGCGAAGCGATACGCCGAAGGCAACAGCGTAGGCGCTGGGGCCATTCGTGATTTTTTCGGAGCGCTCAGTTTGAAACGGGCGACGAAAGGCATCTTCGTCACGACCTCGACATTCTCTTCGTCAGCCATTGAAACGGCGCGCGGCCTGGGCAGCCGGATCGTGCTGATCGACGGCAACCAACTCGCGCGCCTCATGCTGCGCTACAATATCGGGTGCCGGGACGAGGACGTGCTGCACATCAAGAAGGTTGATGAAGACTATTTCGAGGAGTGGTCGACTGGCTCACTCAGCCAATAACAATTCTGCCATTCCATCAAGCCGCGCCTTCACGTGCTTCCAATTCGGCGCATGGCGATCCAGTAAGGCATAGAAGTGCTTGCTATGATTGTGCTCAGCCAAGTGGCACAGTTCATGGAGGATGACGTAGTCTGCGCATTCGCGAGGCGCGCGCACGAGGGCTGGGTTCAGCTGGATTGCGCCCGAAGGCCGGCAGTTACCCCATTGTGATTTCATTTTGCGAAGCGTAAGCGGCGGGGGAGCGCTAACCCAATGAAGGCCCTCTGAGAGAACAACCATTCGTCTCGAAAGGTACTCTTTTGCGCGACGCCGATACCAGAGCGATAGCAGATCCCGAACTTCCCCAGGCCAACCATCTCGGACCACGACCTGAAGCTTGCCGGACTTGAGCGCCACATTGCGCGGCAATGCTTGGCTCTGCAGAACTTTCAAAACGTATCTGCGGCCTAGGTAGAAGTGTGTTTCCCCGGATACATAAGTGCGGGTGAGAACGTGCTCTCGTGTTCTGGATGCTAACTCCAATTGCGCAAGCACCCAACGCGCTCGCTTGCGAAGCGCCAACCGAATCGACGCGTCTTCGGTTCCAGTGGGCGCTTCGATCTCGACTGATCCATCGGGATAAACATGAATTCTTGTCTTTGTGGTCAGGGCCGGGCTTCTGATGACCTTGTACTCAAAAGCCTGATCGCCATACGTCATCGAAGCCGCCATCAAAGCGTCCCCTTTACCAAGCCGACGCGCGTCACTTCGACAATCTGCTCAACAGCCCGTTTCGCCCGCTCCAAGCCTAACTCGCGAAACAGGAGGGGCAGCGAGTCTTTGCGAACTGCAGATTCGATATCCTGAGGGCTCAATGAGTGTTCGGCAACTGCACTCGAGACGATCTCGTCGATCGCCAAGCTAAGGCCGACGAATCTATCCGATTGGTCAGCATCCAATCCTGCCAAATCTGACGAACTGAGCAAAATACCATAATATGCCGCACCGTGCCGATTGGACCTCAATTCATCGGGTATGGCTTCAATCCATCGCTCATCGACCTCCTCCTCAAGCTCTTTGAATAGCGCGTACTGCTTAAACGGGTGATCGAACAGCGCTTCAGCTTGCTTCAAAGCTTGTCGCAAAAGCTCTGAAAAGTGAGATTTGGCGAATGGGTCATCGGCTAGGTCTTGTTCTATTGTTTTCCTCAGCCGAGACCGGATCAAGTCGGTTTCGTTGCGCAGTTTGTCTTCTGGCCATTCTTCTGGCGCCTTGCTCCTGCCAAGCTCATTGACCAGGTAGACACCATCAGGTTCGGCGATGTCCTCGCCCACCACATACTTGTCGACAAGGCGCCGAATCTGATCCTCGTAGGCAGAAAAATCGACAGTTTCCTGTGCGTCCTCCTTCGCCCGGCGCCTGATTTCGCTGAAGAATTGCAGGTCGCGCTTGTATGTTGCAATCTTCTGCTCGCCGAAGCCGGGTTCATCGAAGAAGGCTCGGGAGCCGAGAGCGATCTTCAAACACGTTCCGAATTCCGTGAGTGCTTCGTAGAAGTCCTCTCGAACAGATTGGCGGATATCGACAAGGTCGCCGTTCGCGTCGTTTTCGAAATGCGGCATCAGCACTTGGCGATACTGCTCGCGGTCGGCCCTGTTCCTGACACTGGAAAAGATTGCAATCAGCTCATCGTGTAGCGAGGGCAGCCGGCGATACTCTGAAGAGACATCTGAATAGAGGCCTTCGATATCTTCTATATCGAAACCGCTCTGGGTTTGCTCCGCTAAATCCTGATAGTCGGAGATCGCGCTATCCAACTCTTTGAGAATTCCGCGATAGTCGATGAGGAGTCCATATTTCTTCTGTTCGTGAAGTCGGTTCACGCGGGCGATTGCCTGTATCAGGTTGTGCTGGCGCAGAGGCTTATCGATGTAGAGGACCGCGTTCGCAGGCTCATCAAATCCGGTCAGTAGTTTGTCGACCACTATGAGTATGTCCGGATCACCCGGTTCGGCGAAGGCTTCAAGTACATCTCGTTCATAGTCCTCGGCGTCGCTGCGGACATTGTCCTTCCACCATTGCTGCACCTCAGGCAACTCGGCCTCATCGACATCGGAATGCCCCTCGCGCGTGTCAGGTGGAGAAATGATGATTGCACTGGAAACCAGACCGGTGGCGTCCAGCGCCCGCTTGTATCGCACGGCGGATAGTTTGCTGTCCGTCGCCAGCTGCCCTTTCAGGTCGCGCCCGAGTGACTTGAAATTCTCGTAGAAATGAACCGCGATGTCCCAGGCTATGAGATCGATCCGATTGCCTGACCCGTAGAGCTGCCCACGCTTGCCGTACTTCTTCTTCAGGTCTTCACGTTGCTGATCGCTGAGGTCGACGGTGATCTTGTCAAACCAATTGTCGATCGCCGCTTCGTTGATATCCAGCACCGGCCGACGCTCCTCATAGAGCAGCGGCGTCACTGTTCCGTCCTCGACCGCGCGTTGCATCGTGTAGGCGTGCACAATCGGACCGAACTTGTTCGCGTCCTTGTCGTCCTTGAGCAGCGGCGTGCCCGTAAAACCAATGAATGCGGCCTGGGGCAACGCTTTGCGCATGCGTTCATGGCTTTCACCTTCATTGCTGCGGTGGGCTTCATCGACAAGGACAATGAGGTTCGGTGTATCCTGCTCGAAGGCATGGGCTTTCGCAGCACTTGCGAAACGCTGGATCGTTGAAAACAGTACCCGGTCAGCGCCGCTGACGAGACGTTCGGCAAGGTCCTGGCCGCTCTTTGCCTTCAGTTCGCGCGGTTTGGCCTTCGAGCCTGCTGCCCCGCCCGAAACGAAGGTCTTCGACAGTTGTTTTTCGAGGTCGATCCGGTCGGTCACAACAACGAAGCGGCAATCGCTCAATCCGCGTTGCAGAAGCATGGCCTTGCAAAGCAGCACCATGGTGAAGCTTTTGCCTGATCCGGTCGTGTGCCAGATGACACCGCCCTCACGCCCGCCATCGAGCCGCAGTTTCGACACCTGCCGGATCAGCGCGCGAATGCCGAAGAATTGCTGGTAGCGCGCGGCGATCTTGCCGACTTTCCGGTCGAACAGGATGAAGAAGCGGATGAACTCCAGAAGCCGCTTCTTTGACAGCAAGCTGGCGATCATCCGGTCCTGGTCGGTGACCGCCTGGGGCGCGCCGAAGAAGGTCGCCATTTGCTCTTGCACGCCGCGCTTGCGATCGCGCAGGAGCGTTCGTGTTTCCTCGCGGGGCTGCGCTGACTTCAGCTCTGAAAAATGGCTCTCTGGCAGCTCTTCCTCGCGCCAGCGGGACCAGAACTTGCGTGGTGTCTTCGTTGTGGCGTAGCGGCCATCATCGCCGCTGATCGCCATCAACAGTTGAGAGTAGGCAAAGAGCTGCGGGATCTCGTCGGTCTTCTGGTTGCGGATGGTCTGGCTGATGCCCTCCTCAATCATCGACTTGTTCGGATTGCCGCTGTCTGGCCGCTTGGCTTCGATCACGACCAATGGCAGGCCATTCACGAAGCACACAATATCCGGCCTGCGTGTGTGCGTTCCGGACGTGCTGAGCAGCTCGAACTCTTCGGTGACGGTGAAGTCGTTATTCTCGGGATTCTCCCAATCGATGATCGGGACGGTGGGCGAAGCGCTCTGGCCGCCGACAAACTCGGTCACGGTGATGCCGAGCGTGATCTTGTTGTAGATCGCCTCATTTGCCGACAGCAGCCCGTCCTGCATGGGCGGGGCCGTCAGTTCCCGCACGATCTGGTCGATGGCGTTGGTCGAGAGCGGGTAGGTCTCGCCCTTGAACTCGAAGCGTCGCTGTTTGAGCTGTTCGACCAGCACATCGGTCAGCACCAGGCCAGTGTTCCCGCCCCGCGCCGCCAGACAGTCCTCGCGCGACAGGTAACGCCACCCCATCGACATGAGCAGCCGCAGGGCCGGGATTTGCGCCATGACCAGCTCGTTGGTGGACGGGGTGGTCATGGGGCGGCCCGCCGATTCCAGAGTGGCCGCGTCTGCCAATCGTCCGGGAAGCCCATTTGCGAGAGGGAGCCGTGCGGCAACGTGTCGAGATGGGCGATCACCTGATCGCGCCAATCGTGCAGCTCATTGAGCTTTGCGAGGAGAAAGGTCAGCAAGGTCAGCGTGTTGTAAGTCGTGCTTCTGGGCGCTGAAAAACTGGCCGCCAGGTCCGGCACCTTGTCGGGTTCCGGCAGTTCTACCGTTGGCACGCCCCGGTTCCACAGGCGGCTGTAATGCGCGCAGGTGTTCTTGGCGACGGTGAGATGATGCACCATGGTCGCGAATACGGGGTCATAAAGCCCGAAGGGTTCAGCGATCGCAGTGCGCAACGCGCGCTGTTTCAGTCCGCCATACCATCTAGACAATGTGCCCAGCGAGAGCGTTTCCGAGGCCATCCAGACGGGAGGTTCACGGCGATCATACTTGCGGCGATAGTGTTCCGCGAACGTCTCTTTGGACCGTTCAAACTCGTCAAGCAGGCGCTGCTTGCTCTGCGCGTAATTGAAGCCGCGTCCGGACTTGTAGAGTGCTGGCTCAAGATAGGTGAAGGGGTCGCCCTTCATGGCGAGCGTGTGCGCCCAGCTTGCCCGCAGGGCGACCTCGACGATCTCGATCGCCTGCGCAACGCGCTGCCTGAGTATCCGGTCGAACTCATAGATTTCGACGACTTTGCGAAAGCAGGTTCCGGGCCTGAAGCGATGGGTCGGAGTCTGGTCGGTCTTGGGCACTTCGAACGGCAACCAGTAGGCGCTGAGTCGGTAATAGCTCTTCTGCTGAAGCTGCCGACGGGTCCAGTCATCGGCGTCAATGTCCATGCCAAACCGCGCCAGATAGCCGATCTGGTCATCAATCGATAAGGACGGTTTGGTGAACGGCACGCGGGTCAATGGACATCCACCCGCCACGAGCACATATAAAAAAGCCCCACCTGGTGCGCATCGTTGAGAGGCGTGGCAGGGACTATTACGATTAAATATACACAACTAGTACGTTCTGTCAATATCTCGCCCGCGTTCAGTCCACGAAATGTGGACGCTTGTCCTCCCGTTCCGTTCAGGGTGGCTACGCAAGACGCACTGCTCATGCCGCCAGCTCCTGCAGGTTGACGCGTCGCCGGCCGGTGAGGAGTTGCTGCATCAGGGCGGCTTTTTCGGTTTTGAGTTTTTGGAGGCGGGAGGTGAGCAGCGCGGGCTCGGCTTCCGCGCTCGCGATCACGCGGGCTATCGCGCGCTGTTCGTCGATAACTGGAATGGACAGGGGCGCGCCCTGAATGGCGTCAAGTGTGAGCCCGAAGCGCGTTGCGAAGTGATGTCGAACACTGGGTTCTTCGAGAAGGTATTTTACGAACTGGCCATCGGCGTGCTGTCCGGGCCGGATGATGGCTAGATGGTAGCCGCAGATCAGGTCAGGCGCGGTTGATGCCACAACGGACGGAATCGCAATGTCGTCGGGACGTTCTGAGTCCTTCGTGATGATCACATCCCCTGCATGCAGGCCGAAGCGGGCAATCTGAGCGGCCGTTGCGGTGGCAGGCATGAAGTCCTGATCGGCATCGATGCGATCGCGAGCGTAGACGTCCATGTAGTTACAGAGCCGTACGGCCGTCTCACCCTCGACCGACTTCTTGTCGACGTTCGAAACGATGACCTCCCCCAACCCTCCCAGCGTCGTGCGGCGCCAGGGTTTGGTGAAGCCGGGGAGGCGTTTGCGGGCGGTGAGGAGTTGCTGCATCAGGGCCTTTTTCTGGGCCTCGCTGGCGGTGATGAGCTTTTCGGTGGTCTCGATGGCGCGATCCCAGGTGCCGAGAATCTCCGCAATCCGCCGCTGCTCGTCGATGGGGGGGAGCAGAACCTGGAGAGAGCTGACACTCGCTCCGTTTACGGCCGGCATTGTTCCACCCTGAGCAAAACTCACAAACTGGCGCATTGCCAAATCAGACTTCAAAAAGATCTCAAGATACTCAGGAAGCGCTAAACGACGATTTACACTAAGTCGAAGCAGTCGCGGATTGATTATTCCAGGCTCGCAGCCGTCGGTCAGTCGCAGCACGGACCCGAAGGAGCCCATTGTGCTAAGTAGGATATCGCCTGGACGCACAGAGCACGCTTCTAGGCGGGCAAATTTCTCCTCGCCGATCCAATAGTCGCCAAAATGTTGATCGCCAGCCAACACTTGTTGTTGCCCATAAACCTTATAGCCTGAGGGGGTATAGTCGGACTTCTTAAGCGCCGAACCGAACGGACCTAACTTGGTGACGGGTCGACCGTGGGACCCGGGCAGATCAGATATCTTGTGTGTCGACCACCCCTCAGGAACCATATCCCAGCTCCCTGAGATATCCGTCCATCTTCGCTTCCAGTTCGGCGAGTTCGGCTTTCAGCGCCTCGCGCTCGGCGCGCACGGCCATGAGGTCGATGTCGGGTTCGGGCTCGAACGTGTCGACATAGCGGGGGATGTTGAGATTGTAGTCATTGCCCGCCATCTCCTCGCGGCTGGCGAGATAGGCGTATTTGTCGACCGCCTGGCGCGCCCGATAGGTCGCGATAATGCGGTCCAGATGCGTGCGGGACAGCTGGTTCTGGTTCTTGCCTGAGGCGAAGTCGCGGCTGGCATCGATGAAGAGCGTCGCCTCGTCCGCCTTCCTCTTGCGCAGGACAAGGATCGCGGCAGGAATGCCCGTGCCGTAGAACAGCTTTTCCGGCAGGCCGATCACGGCATCGACAACGTTCTCGTCCACAAGTTTCTGACGAATCCTGCCCTCGGCCCCGCCGCGAAACAGCACGCCATGTGGCGCGACCACGGCCATGCGTCCGGTCTTCGGCTTCAGCGTCTCCAGCATGTGCAGTATGAAGGCGTAGTCGCCCTTGGTGCGCGGCGGAAGGCCCCGGCGGAACCGGTGGTGGGGGTCGTCCTCGGCGGTGGCGTGGCCCCATTTCTCCAGGCTGAAGGGCGGATTGGCAACGACGATGTCGAAGCTGCGCAGGCGGTCATCCTTGTCGAGCAGCTTGGGATTGCGGATCGTGTCGCCCCACTCGATGCGGTGATTGTCCTCGCCATGGAGGAACATGTTCATCCTGGCGAGCGCCCAGGTGGAGCCGATCGCTTCCTGTCCGTACAGGGCGTATTTCTTCGAACCAAAGCGAGACTGGATCAGCCGACCGCATTTCATGAGCAGGGAGCCGGACCCGCAGGTCGGGTCGCAAATCTCCTCGCCTTCCCTTGGGTCGACCAGTTCGGCCATGAGCTGGGAAACCTCTGGCGGGGTGTAAAACTCTCCCGCCGTCTTTCCGGCCCCAGCGGCGAATTGCTTGATCAGGTACTCATAGGCGTTGCCGATGATGTCGAGATCGCCAATCCGGCTGGGCCGCAGGTCGAGTTTGGGGCCATGGAAATCCTGTAGCAGCTCACGCAGCAGCTCGTTCTTCTGTGCTTCTTCGCCCAGCTTGTTGGAGTTGAAACTGATGTCCTGGAAGACGTCGCGCAGCTTGGCGATGTTGGCTTCCTCGATGGCATGCAGCGCCCTGTCGATGCGCTCGCCATTTCCGGGCTCGTGGCGGCGGTCGTAGAGTGCGTAGAAGCTGGCGTCGGGCGGCAGCTGGAACCGCTCGGTCTTCATCATTTCGGTGATGAGTTCTGATTCGTCGCCATACTCGGCCTGGTAGCTGTCATAGTGATCCTGCCATACATCAGAGATGTATTTCAGGAACAGCATGGTCAGGACATAGTCCTTGTAGATGGAGGCATCGACTGTGCCCCGGAACGTGTCGCAAGCGTTCCAAACCGCCGCGTTGATGTCGTCTTGCTTGACCTGATCTGTCATGCGCGATCCCCTTTTGCGGTTTCGAGGAGGCCCCAGGCGAGCGCCTCCATCTGCGTGTCCCTGTTTTCCATGAGTCGCGCGAGAAGTGCGCGCTCGTCTTGCACTGCACGATTTAGCTCTGCGATTTGGCGCTGTTGCTTGATGGGTGGCAGGACGATGGGGAGCGCCTCCAGCGCTTTGCGCCGAATGTTTGGCATCGCTGCACCGGTGGCGGTTTGGGTGATGTATTCCTGTGCCGGCCGCTGGTTGATCTGCCAGGCGAGGAAAGCCGGGTCGATAGCGCCATGGTCACGCGGGGTGATGACAAAGAACTGCGGGGCGCAGACCGTGTGACGCGGGACGCCGTCGAGCGTGTAGGCGAAATTCCGCGACCCGCGCGCAGCGAAAATGATGCTGTGTGATGTCAGCCATTGCGGTTCACGCTTCGAGGGGAGCGAAACCATCCTTACGGAGGGCCAATCAATGCCTCCAGCAGGGTCAAGATTGCGTAGCTGGATAAGAGGCACGTCGCCCGGCTCAAGCGAGTCCGCAGCCGCGCGAAGGGAATATCCCGCCGCGATATCAGCAATGGCCAACAAGCATCTTAAGACTGCATCATTCGACATGAAGCACTTATCGTCGCGAGAGTCGGCAAAGTCAATAAGAAATTTTGCATCATTCGCCATGATGCGCTTTTTGGTTTGTTCTCCGGATTTTTGAGGACTGAAGGCCAGATGATTCAATCGGTGGGTACATGGTGGGTGCATGGCAGTTGTTTTCGAGAATCAGCACGCGCAACCCGCTCACTTAAAGGTGCTAAACACTTGTTTTTTGAGAATATTTGGCGGTCCCTACAGGATTCGAACCTGTGACCTCTGCCTTCGGAGGGCAGCGCTCTATCCAGCTGAGCTAAGGAACCGTCTTTTTTACGCCACTTGGACAGACCTGCAAGATAGAAGTCTGATCATAAGCTTGGTAATCACCAGCGTGGTTTAGGGCAAACTCGCCATCTGTGCAATCCGCTGCGTTGCCAGCGTTCTGCCCGATTGCACTGGACGCTGTCTGGCAGATCGCCTAATCGATTGGTCACGGCTCATCCAAGCTGGCTTCGGGGAAGTTCACCATGATTGTTGCCATTCGCTCCGCGACCTGTTCAAGAGCACTCGCGCTTGCCCTTCTGGTTTTTGGAGGCCTGTTCGTTGTCGCCTGCGAGCCGGCGGCGGACATGCCGGCACCACCGGTCGAGACGTCCGCCTCGGTCGCCTCGCCTGAAGCTGACCTGCCCAATGCGCCAGCCAGCGCAACCGGTGACACCGGCAACTTGCCGGGCGCGCCGGTGATGTGGACGCTGGCCGATGAGGACACCACCATTCACCTGTTCGGCACGGTTCACATTCTCAAGCCGGACATGCAATGGCGCACGCCGGAATTCGATGCGATATTCGAAACGGTTGATACGGTGATTTTCGAAGCCGATGTCGCCAGTCCGCAGGCCCAGCAGAATATGGCGCGGCTGGTCCCGCAGCTCGGCGTTTACAGTGATGGCACGCGGCTTTCCGACCGGCTGGAGCCCGACCAGGCGCGTGAAGTGCGCGAAGCGTTGGAACTGATCGGCGTGCCGATGGCTGCAATCGAGCCGATGAAGCCCTGGCTCGCCACGGTCCAGATCTCGATGCAGGCGCTTGTCCAGCAGGGCTATGCCCCCGATAGCGGCGTTGAAAGCATACTGACAGAGGATGCGCGCAAGGCCGGAAAATCCTTCGAGTTCCTCGAAACGGGCGAACAGCAGCTGCGGTTCTTTGCGGACATGGCGGAAGACGATCAGATTGATTTTCTGGTCGCGTCTGCCCAGCAGATCGAAGACAATCCGAACCTGCTTGATGATCTGGTCGAAGACTGGGGGCAGGGCGATATTGATGAGATTGCGCGGATGATGGCCGATCCGGCCGCGATGGGAAGCCCTGCGGTGTATGACGTGCTGATTGTCGAGCGCAACCGCAACTGGACCGAACAGATCGCTGATCTGATGGCCGACAAGCCGGGCACATTCCTGCTGGCGGTTGGCGCAGGCCACCTTGCAGGGCCCGACAGTGTCGCAGAAATGCTTCGCGCGCGCGGATACGAGGTTAAAGGCCCCTGAGCCGCGCCCGCGATGCGCGCCTCGCCCTGCCTATAGCGTTTCCGACATCGACGGAAACTTGCCCGACAGGGCCGCGTCGCAGTCAGTGTTGCAGGACAGACCATCCTGTTTTTCCCGACTGCCCCGGACCTGGTCCGGGGGGGGGGGCGTACCTTCTGGACTCGTTTTCCAGCCGCCTGTTAACGGTCAAGCCGTCTCAGCTTTCCCGCGTGCCTTCGCGCATTTTCGACATAATGGGCCGCCGACATCCGGATCATCTGCACCTGCGCGTCACTGACGGTTTTGACGACCTTGCCGGGCGCGCCCATGATGAGGGAATTGTCCGGGATCTGCTTGCCTTCCGGGATCAGGGAACTGGCACCAATGATGCAGTTGCGCCCGATTTGCGCCCCGTTGAGGATGGTCGAGCCAATGCCGATCAGGGTCTCGTCGCCAATCGTGCAGCCATGCAGCATGACCATATGCCCAACCGTGACATCGCGCCCGACCGTGCACGGCTTTCCAATATCGGTATGAATGACGGAGCCGTCCTGAATGTTGGAATTCTCGCCTATAGTGATCGGGTCATTGTCGCCGCGCAGAACGCAGCCATACCAGATGCTGGCACCGGCAGCGAGACTCACCTGTCCGATGACGCTGGCATTTTCCGCAATCCAGTAGTCGCCCTCGACCGGCAGGCTAGGGCGGATGCCGTCTATCTCGTAAATTGCCATCTGGCGTCCTTTCCTGCGCGAACTGTCGGTAGATTGTTTCGACTGCGAAATGTCATGTAACCGTTGATTAACGCTGATAGGTTCTACTCGTAAACAGATTCGCGTGGAGAAGGGCTTGCGCCTGAAGATGCCGCATCGAACATGTGATACCGGTCGGATGTATCCTGCGCCTTCGGGCGCGGAGAGGGAACCCCTCCCTTTTGACCCGACCCTACCCAATGACCGCCAGCGCGATCCGCCTGGCGGTTTTTTTGTGCCCAGCGAGAAGGAGTCATCCATGGGAAAACGCAATGTCGCCAAGCGCATGAAAGCGGCCGCAGAGATTGATGCGGGCCGTTTTTTCGATGAGGCCGGCGGGGCTCGCCGGGCTGATCTTGTGGCCATAGACGGCGGCTGGCACCCTGATGATGCAGATCGCAAACATACCCCGCCGGTCGGTGCGGCAGCGCCGCAGCGTGAGCAGCGCTACCAGAAGACGATCAAGCCGCGCTCGGAGAATCAGGCGGAACTGATGCGCGCGCTCGACACCCATTCGCTTGTCTGTGCGCTCGGCCCGGCCGGCACCGGCAAGACCTATCTGGCGATTGCCAAGGCGGTCGAGGCGCTGCTGAAGGGCTCGGTCGGACGCATTGTGCTGTCGCGTCCGGCGGTTGAGGCCGGCGAGCAGATCGGCTTCCTGCCCGGCGCCAT
>CAYUEM010000066.1:0-13207 GCA_964442925.1 uncultured Hyphomonadaceae bacterium | reverse complement strand
GCCACTGGCAGCCGCCTTCGGGAGGGCGGAGCGATGTTCCGCCCGGCATTGACGCTCTGATCGAGCAGGGCCTTTCAAACCGCCCGCAAGCCCGCCCGCAAAGCGCCGCAGATTATCGCAGCGCGCTTGTCGATGCGGTCAACATGAAGTGGCGCTCGGACAAAGAGAAAGGCCGCGGCCCGGGCATACAGATTGATCACCCGCCAGAGGAGCGCGGTTCCTCATCATGGCTGCGCTGGAGCGCAATTGCGGCTGCCGGAGTGGTCGTTGTCGGTGGGGGCCTGTCACTTGTCGACTGGGAGGAAGATGTCGATACGTCCGGTTGGGAAGAACCCGTCTGGGACGATGAGGATCCCGAACCCCTGCCTCCGCCACCTCCGCCTTCACCGCCGTCATTGTCTCGTCTCAGCGGGAGCTGGAATGACGGGATCATGATTTATCGCATCACCGTCGCGGACAATGGCAGTTTTTCCGGATCGGGCACCGCGCCTACAGGTGAAAACATGCAGATTTCCGGCCGGCTGCCACGACAGGGTGTCGGCCAGTACAGCGTGACCAGCACCTGGTCGGGCGCAACAGCCAGCGGCACAGTCAGCTGGGATGGCGGCTGCCATGTCAGTTTCCAGTATCCCAACGCATTCACCGGCCAGCCCATGGGCGGGCAGTTCCATATTGATCATGCGCCGGGCGCGCCCTGCCCTGCGCGGTTGCGTTGAAGGAGGATTTAGTGATGCCATCAAGCTGGAGTGATTATCGGCTCGGAGGCTGCCTGATCGAGGACACGCCAATGCCCGCACCGTCGCTGGATGCCACGCCTACGGGACTTCCCGGGCGTGTCGATCTTCGTGCGTATTGCTCGCCGGTTGAAGATCAGGGACGGATCGGCTCCTGCGCTGCCAATGCAGTGGTCGGGGCGATGGAATATCATCAGCGCCGCGCCGGTGAGCCACTGACCGATCTTTCGCGGCTGTTTGTCTATTACAATGCCCGCGCACTTGCAGGCCGTGAGAATGAAGACGCCGGCACGTTGATTCACCACGCCATGGCCGCCGTGCTGGCTCATGGTGCCTGCCCGGAACGGCTCTGGCCCTATCAGGAAGCGATGTGGGCGATGCGCCCGCATCCGGGCTGTTATCAGGCGGCGACCACTCATGAAGCTGTGCAATATGCCCGCACCCCGCTGGGCCCGGTCTGCAAGGCTGCGCTTGCAGCAGGACTGCCGATCGTGTTCGGCGCATTTCTGCCGCAGGACTGGATGTATGCGGCCGGAAATGATGGCGCAGGTCGGGTGCGGGCCACTGGTGACTGGCCGCAACCGGGCGGAGGTCATGCCATGCTGATCGTTGGTTATGATGACGTTGAAGGCACCTGGATCATCCGCAATTCCTGGGGCACTCAGTGGGGCGACAATGGTCATTTGCATGTCGATTATGCAGCGCTTGCTCATTACAGCTTTCCCCATTCATACTGGACCATTGGCGCAATCGAATCGCAGGCCTCGCTGCGCATGTCCGGCCCGCCGATCGGGCAGGCCCAGAAACAGATCGAACACAGCGCCGCCCTCAGTGTGACTGAAGCCCTTTCGGCGGCAAAAGTCCGGCTGCGTTCGCAGCTGGAAGATGATCATTCACGGATGAAGTCGGATATCCGCTCGCGTCTGCGCGGGCCCGGTGCCGGCGGTGGGTATTAGCAGGCTGCTGAAACGTCTGTCAGGTTACAGGGCTTGAGATTTTTGCGTTCCGGGCGCAAGTCTTGTGGTCTTCGTCAGGATTGAGAGCCCGATTTGACCAATATACCCGATGAGGAAAGCCTGCGCGCAGTCTTCGTCCCGCGCATTGAGGCGGAGCTCGAGGAGCTGCGCGCGCTGCGCAAGCTGTCGCAGTCGGACCGCGCGACGGTCGATCTTGACCAGCAGAGCATCGGGCGGGTCTCAAGGATCGATTCGCTGCAGGTCCAGGCGATGGCCAATGCCGCCGAAAGCCGGCGGATGCAGCGCATGCGGATGCTGGAAGCCGCGCTTGAGCGGATAAAGGAAGGCGAGTTCGGCTATTGCAATGAATGTGGTGAATTCATCGGCCAGAGGCGGCTGGAAGTGGACAGCGCGGCGATCCGCTGTGTGAGCTGCGCGTCCTGACACCCGTCCGGGCAAACGCTACCACGCATCGACGCAGGGGCGCTTTTTGCCGGTGCGCTGCGGGCGTGGCGGCAGCGATTTCAGCCCGGCAAGTATCCATTGGCGCGTGTCGGCCGGGTCAATGACATCGTCAACCTCGAAATGGCTGGCCATATTCACCGCCTTGCCGCGTTCATACATCCGCGCGACCATTTCATCATAGGTCTTCAACCGCTCATCGGGGTCCTCGATCGCTTCGAGTTCCTTCCTGAAACCCAGCTTGACCGCGCCTTCAAGGCCCATGCCGCCAAACTCGCCGGTCGGCCAGGTTACGCAGAACAGCGGTGCCTTGAAGCTGCCGCCCGCCATCGCCTGCGCGCCCAGCCCATAGCCCTTGCGGATGACGATGCTCATCAGGGCGGTCGTCATGTTCGCGCCGATGACCATCATCCGTGAGGCATGACGCACCAGCGCCGTCTTCTCGATCTCGGGGCCGACCATGATGCCGGGGCAATCGATCAGCGAGAGGACCGGAATGTCATAGGCATCACACAGCTGCAGGAAGCGCGCGCCCTTGTCTGCGCCGGGTGTGTCAATCGCGCCGGACAGGTGGCCGGGATCATTGGCGAGAATGCCGATCGGGCGGCCCTCCACGCGTGCCAGCGCCGTGATGATGCCCGGTGCCCATCCCCGGCGCAACTCCAGCACCGAGCCGATATCGGCCATGCCGTCGATAACCTTGTGCATATCATACCAGCGCAGGCGATTTTCCGGCACGACAAAGCGCAGCGCGCGCGCATCCGGCGCTTCCCAGTCATCAACCGGGCCCTGAAAGTAAGACAGATACTGGCGCGCAGCCGCTGTGGCTTCGGCCTCGTCCTGAACGGGGATATCGACAACACCATTGGCGGTTTGCACATCGATCGGGCCGATCTCTTCCGGGCGATAGACGCCGAGCCCGCCGCCTTCGATCATCGCCGGCCCGCCAATGCCGATATTTGCGCTTTGCGTGGCAATGATCACGTCGCAGCAGCCCAGCAGCACCGCATTGCCGGCGAAACAGCGGCCATTCACGATGCCGATGGTCGGCACGAGCCCGGACAATTTCGCAAAATAATTGAACGCCAGACAATCGAGTCCGGCCACGCCGGTGACATCGGTATCGCCCGGCCGGCCGCCCCCGCCTTCGGCATACAGCACCACCGGCAGGCGCTGGCTTTCGGCGATCTCGAACATCCGGTCCTTCTTGTAATGATTGAGCGCGCCCTGCGTGCCGGCAAGGACCATATAATCATAACTCATCGCCATGATCCGCGAGCGCGCTTTGGGAAACAGCGCGCCATTGACGTGGCCAAGCCCGCAGACCATGCCATCGCCGGTGGTGTTGGCGATCAGGTCCTCGATGCTGCGGCGCCGGCGCTGTGCCGCCAGCACGACCGAGCCATATTCGACGAAGCTTCCCGGATCACACAGATCTGCAATGTTCTCGCGCGCGGTGCGGTGGCCGCGGGCATGGCGTTTTGCGACCGCTTCGGGTCGGTTCGCGTCGAGACCGGCCCCCTTGCGGGCCAGCGCCTCGGCAAGATCGGGGCGGATATGATCGAGATCGATGACCTCTTCCCGCGCGCCGGTGTCTTCGCTGACTTGCCCCGGCTCCAGATGCAACAGGGCGTGGTCCTCCATCACCGTGTCACCCGGCGCGATGCACAGGGCGCGGACATGGCCGCTGCTGCTGGCGAGCACCTCATGCTCCATCTTCATGGCTTCCATGATCGCCACGGTGCGCCCTTTCCAGACCGCATCACCATGCGCGACCTCGAACTTGACCAGCGTGCCCTGAAGCGGCGCAACGACCGCGAACAGGCCATTGGGCACGGGCGTGTCTGCGGCACTGAGGATTTCCGGTGCATTGTGCACGCCCGGCCCGGTGCCGCGCCCGTGTTCGAGCACAGCGAGCGGGTCCGCGCTGGCGCGGCGGCGTCCTGTTTTTGCAGGGGCTGGCGTGCGGTCCTCTGCGGTGCGTGCGGCAAGCTCGGCAATATGCGTGTCGATGAACCGGGTGTGGACCTGGTTGTCGCGCACGCGCGGGTCGGTGACCAGTGTCTTCAGGAAAGCCAGGTTGCTGGGTGCGCCGGCAATCACGAATTCATCGAGCCCGCGCGCCAGCCGGCCAAGCGCCTGCCGGTATCCCCCTTGCGGAACATGCGCGATCAGCTTTGCGATCAGCGAATCGAAATGCGGTGAGGTCGTATAACCGGTCTGGCCATAGGTGTCTGTGCGAAGGCCCGGACCGGTCGGCGGGGCAAAAACGGTCAGCTGGCCGCCGCCGGGGCGCACGCTGCCGTCGGCCATTGGAGTTTCAAGATTGACCCGCGCCTGAATCGCAAAGCCGTTTGGCGCGGGGACCTGGCTTTGCATCAGTCCCAGCGCGGAGAGGGTTTCACCCTGTGCCACTGCGATCTGCGCGGCGACAAGGTCAAGCCCGAGCACTTGCTCGGTGACGGTGTGCTCGACCTGCAGCCGTGCATTGGCCTCGATGAAAACGAACCGGTTCTGGTCTGGCAGGGCGAGAAATTCCATTGTTCCGAGACCGCGATATTCGGCCGCTTCAGCCAGTGTGATTGCAGCGCTGTGGAGTTGGCTGCGCAGGTCATCTGAAAGGCTTGGGCTGGGGGCCATTTCGACCAGTTTCTGGTGGCGCCGCTGCAGGGTGCATTCGCGCTCATGCAGATGGCTGACATTGCCGTGCCCGTCGCCGATGATCTGCACTTCGATATGACGGGCGTTTTCGATCAGTTCCTCGGCATAAAGCGCGCCATCTCCGAACGCTGCGCGCGCCTCCGAGCCGGCCCGCTCGAACGCATCGGCGATCTCGCCGGCATGGCGGACGATGCGCACGCCGCGGCCGCCCCCACCAGAGACGGCCTTGAGAATGATCGCGCGGCCTTTCGGCAGCGATTTCAGGAAAGCTTGCGCGTCCTTTGCCGTGATCGGGCCTTCAAGGCCTTCCGGCACTGGAACGCCGGCCTCCTGCGCCAGCCTGCGCGCGCGTGACTTGTCGCCAAACAGGCCCAGAATGTCAGCGTGCGGCCCGACAAACACCATGCCGGCGGCTTCGACGGCTTCAGCGAAAACCGGGTTCTCCGACAGGAAACCATAGCCGGGATGAATCGCGTCGGCGCGCGCCTGTCGGGCGGCGCTGACAATCGCTTCGATATCGAGATAGGCCCGCGCGCCGGTGCCGGGGATCAGCGCCGCTTCATCGCTGCGCACCACATGCAGCGAGCCCGCATCATCTTCGCAGTAGACGCCAATTGCTGCCAGCCCCATCTCGCGGGCGGTGCGCGCGATGCGGATGGCAATCTCGCCGCGATTGGCGATCAGCAGGCGTTTCATGACGTCTTGAAAGCGTCGGAATTGCCGCCAAAAGCGCGGTTCAGTTTGCGCATGCCGCCGATCCAGCGGTCATAATCATTGGTCTTGTTGCGCATGTATTTGACCACTTCAGGATGCGGCAGGACAAGGAAGGTTTCCTCACCGATCGCCTTGACGCAGGCTTCGGCAACCTCATCGGGCTCGATCATGCCGTTGATCGATGCGACGCCATCCTCATTGCCGGCGGTCATTTTCGTGCGCACTGCCTGCGGGCAGAGCACGGACACCCTGATGCCGTCATCGCCGTGTGTCAGCGCCAGCCATTCAGCAAGGCCCACAGCGGCATGCTTGGTCACCGCATAGGGCGCCGAGCCAACCTGCGAGAGCAGACCGGCCGCCGATGCAGTGTTGAGCAGATAGCCGCCGCCGCGCGCGACCATGCGCGGGATCATGTGGCGTGCGGCCCAGACATGGGCCATGACATTGATGTCCCAGATCAGTTGCCACTTGTCGTTTTCCACCTCTGCGCCGCCGGCAAAGCCGATCCCGGCATTCGAGCAGAACAGGTCAATCGGGCCATGCTCGCTTTCGACAGTCTCGATCAGCGCCGCAATATCATCTTCGCGGCTGACATCGCAGCGGTATGCCGGCTGGCCAATCGCCTCGGCGACCGCTTTCACGCCCGCCTCGTCGAGATCGGCGCAGGCAACGAATTTCGCGCCATCCCTGACGAAGCGCTCGGCCAACGCCTTGCCAATCCCGCTGGCTGCGCCGGTGACCACAATGCCCTTGCCAGTGATGTCCATGTCGTTGTCCTCGCCTTGCTGTTTGATATTCCTGATTGCGGAAGCAGACTATTTCGCTGCAGGGGCCGGCGTCCAGCCTTGACGCTGGGCAAGGCCATGGGCGCTCCTGACCCTGCGTTGCCATGCCAGTTGCAGCACCCAGCGCCCGACCGTCCGGTTCCCAAGGCCCCGAGATGCGAAAAGGACCGCGTTGGCACACAATCGCGCAGGCGCAGCCGGAGCGGAGAACAACAAACGCAGCCCTGACAGGCTGCTGAAAAACCAGGTCACGCGGCCCATCCTTCGAGACGCGGCCGTGCCAGCCGCTCCTCAGGATGAGGAAAACCTGAAGATGCGTTTATCAGCAGCCCTGAGCGCGTTCTATCGCGAAGCGCAAGCGAAGCTGAGAACAACAAAAAAGACCGCCCCTTTCGGAGCGGCCTTTCTTCATTCGCAAAAAGCGTGTGCTTTACGCAGCCTGGATCGTGTCCACGGCTGTCTTGCCCGAACGCTTGTCCACGGCTGTCGTGAAGGAGACCTTGTCGCCTTCCTGCAGCGGTGCCATGCCGGCGCGCTCAAGCGCGGTGGCGTGAACGAACACGTCCGTGCCGCCGTCGTCCGGCTGGATAAAGCCGAAGCCTTTGGCAGAGTTGAAGAATTTCACGGTTCCATTGGTCATTGTCGGTTCCTTTCAGGAAGCCATTATCCGGGAGAGGAAGGATTTCCGTACCCTTAAGTCTCGATTCAGATGGAGTGGTAGAAAGTCCGTCTGCGTATACGAGACGTGCTGCCTGATCGTCCGGCCTAAAGTCGATAGTTGTTGTTTAAGCGATTCCCAACCGGTTTGCAACATGCGGCGCTGAGAGATAGCTGTCGGGCTTTGACGGCAGGGGGCGTGAGCCTGTATCACTGCGCGTCGAACCCCGCGTCATATGTATGAAAAGGAACCCGATATGGCCGACGCTGAAAACACGATCATCATGGAAACCACCCAGGGCACGGTGACGATTGCCCTGAAGCCGGAGCTTGCGCCCGGTCATGTCGCGCGGATCCGCGAGCTTGCGCGCGAAGGCTTCTATGATGGCATCGTCTTTCACCGCGTGATTGAGGGCTTCATGGCGCAGGTCGGCTGCCCGAATGGCACCGGGACGGGCGGATCGGACAAGCCGGACCTGAAAGCGGAGTTTTCCGACGCTCCGCATGTGCGCGGCACCTGCTCGATGGCGCGCACGCAGAACCCGAACTCGGCCAACAGCCAGTTCTTCGTCTGCTTTGATGATGCGCGCTTTCTTGACGGGCAATATACGGTCTGGGGAGAGGTCACAGACGGCATGGACGCAATTGACAAGCTCAAGCGCGGTGAGCCCGTCAAGTCACCCGACAGCATCGTGTCGATGAAGGTTGCCGCTGACGAGTAGGTCGACCGCTGGCGGGCTGGCCGGACGTGGTCAGCCCGACGAGACGCTGAAGCGGGCAAGCTGGCGTGAGACAAGCTCCCATTCCGGCTTCAGTTTCTGCGCTTCGAGGAAGTCATAGTAGGCGCCGGTCACATCGCCTGACTGTTCCTTCGCGATTGCGCGGTTGTAGAGCGCGGCGTGCAGGTCGTGCGAATCAAGTTCGACGGCACGGTCGAGTGCGGTCTTTGCGGCGGAAAAATCTCTCATGAAAATCAGCGCTGCGCCGCGGTTGAGATAGGCCGCGCCGAGATCGGGCTCAAGCGACAGGGCCGAGTCGTAATCCTTCAGTGCCGCGTCATAACGTTCAGCCCGCATCCGCGCGATCCCGCGATTGACATAGGTGGCCGCGCGATTGGTCCGTGTCATCGCTTCCTGTTGCAGGGCATTGGTGCAAAGGCGCTCGAGATGGTTGTAATTGTTGTTTCCGCTCTCGATTTCGAGAAAACAGTCCTTGGCCAGTCCGCCGCCGATCACGAGCACCTGCGCCGAGGCACCCGCAGTCAACGTGATCAACGCCAGCATGGATACAGCTAGAAAACGGGATTTCATCATGACGTGTCTCCTTCACCATAGGTTTTATGATAGCACAGAATCCGCCCGCAAATACACGACTGCGACAATATTGCTTGGGATTGACCCTCGTCGCAGGCCGCAAGTCGCGATATTTGATTGGGCAAACCTGACGATGAAAGGAGTCGCCCTGTGCGCAGATCGCTGACACTATTGATCGCTGGCTTGTTGGCCGGGACGGCGCAGGCAGGGGTTCCTGTTGATGGCGCGATCGGCCTTCAACCAGCGGCGACCCGGATCATGGAGCGGCTGCATTTCTTCCACGGCTATGTCATGATATTCTTGACAGCTGTGGTCATTCTGGTCATGGCGCTTCTGGCTTGGGTGATCATCCGGTATCGCACGAGCGCCAATCGCGAGCCCCGCAAGTTCAGTCACAACACGGCGATTGAAGTGGTCTGGACGCTTGTGCCCGTCCTTATTCTGGTCGCGATTGCATTTCCGTCCTTCCCGAACCTTTACTATCAGGACGCTGAGCCGGACCTTGAGAAAATTGCCCGTTCCGGCGATATTGACGATCCGAACATTTTCCCCGCTGCGGCAGCCAAGGACATGCTGACCATCAAGGCGCAGGGCAATCAGTGGAACTGGTCATACCAGTATCCCGATTTTCTCGACGAGAGTGGGTATGCGCTCGAATTCGTGTCGAACCCCATCCATCTTGGTCTCTCGACCGATCCGGCGCACACGGCGGACAAGCCGCGAAATCTGGCCGTTGATTATCCGCTCGTGATCCCTGCCAACCGCTACATCCGATATCAAACCAATGCTTCGGATGTCATCCATTCCTGGACAGTGCCGTCGTTTGGCGTGAAGACCGATGCCATACCCGGCAAGCTCAATCAGGGTTGGTTCCTGGTTGAAAAGCCGGGCGTCTATTATGGCCAGTGTTCGGAGCTTTGCGGCGTCAATCATGCCTTCATGCCGATTGAGGTGCGGGTCGTTCCGGAAGACCAGTTTCAGCGGTGGGTCGACACGATGCTGACCGGAGACATTGATGCGGCCGCTCAGATGGTGGCCACAATTGAACCTTTGGATGATGAGGCGACGCGTCTTGCGTCAGCCCGCTAATCCCTGAAAAGACCTGAGGACACTGCCATGCCCATGGACGAAATCGCGCTTGATCAGGCCGGTCATGATCACGACCACAAGCCGGGTTTCTTTACCCGCTGGTTCTTCTCGACGAACCATAAGGACATCGGGACACTATACCTGCTGTTTGCACTGGTTGCCGGTGTCGTCGGTTACACGCTTTCGGGCCTGATTCGCTGGGAGCTGGCACAACCGGGCATTGGTCCGATGACGATGTTCGTGGCCGGTGAGGGCGATGAGGCGATTGCTGCCGCCAAGCATTTCTACAATACGGTGATCACCTATCACGGCCTGATCATGATCTTCTTCATGGTGATGCCGGCGCTGATCGGCGGGTTCGGAAACTGGTTCGTGCCGCTGATGATCGGTGCGCCGGATATGGCTTTTCCGAGGATGAACAACATCTCGTTCTGGCTGACCGTCGGTGCCTTTGTGCTTCTGATGATATCAATGTTTGTTCCGGGCGGTTCTTCCGGCAACGGGTTTGGTGGCGGCTGGGTGCTGTATCCGCCCTTGTCCGGGCTGAAGGGCCATCCTGGACCGGCGATGGATCTTGTAATTCTCTCTCTCCACACGGCGGGTGCGGCCTCGATCCTTGGTGCGATCAACTTCATCGTGACCATACTGAACATGCGCGCACCGGGAATGACGATCCACAAGATGCCGCTGTTTGCGTGGTCAATCCTGGTGACGGCGATCCTTCTGCTGCTGGCGCTTCCCGTGCTGGCCGGCGCGCTGACGATGCTGCTGACAGATCGGAATTTCGGCTCGCAGTTCTTTGTGCCGGAAGGTGGCGGCGACCCGGTGATGTTCCAGCATCTGTTCTGGTTCTTCGGACATCCGGAAGTCTATATCATGATCCTGCCGGCATTCGGTATCATCAGCCACATCGTTTCGACCTTCTCGAAAAAGCCGATCTTCGGCTATCTCGGAATGGCCTACGCGATGGTCTCGATCGGCTTCATCGGCTTCATCGTGTGGGCGCACCACATGTATACGGTTGGCATGAACCTTGACCTGAAAGCCTATTTCGTGGCGGCAACCATGGTCATTGCGGTGCCGACAGGTATCAAGATCTTTTCATGGATTGCCACGATGTGGGGCGGATCGGTCGAGTTCAAGGTGCCGATGCTGTGGGCAATGGGTTTCATTTTCCTGTTCACGGTCGGCGGGGTCACGGGTGTTATGCTGGCCAATGCGGGGATCGACCATATCCTGCATGACACTTATTATGTCGTTGCGCACTTCCACTATGTGCTGTCGCTCGGCGCAGTGTTCGGCCTGTTTGCCGGCTGGTATTATTGGTTCGAGAAGATGTACGGCGTGAAGTATAACGGGATGATAGGCGGGGTGCATTTCTGGCTGATGTTCATTGGTTCGAATGTGATCTTCTTCCCGCAACATTTCCTTGGCCTTCAGGGCGCACCGCGGCGCTATATCGACATGGCAGAAGGGTTCCAGCTCTGGAATGTTGTTTCCTCAATTGGCTACTTGATTACGCTTGTCGCAACGGCAGTGTTCTTTGTCGGGCTCGTCGAGGCGTTTGTCCGCCGGCGCAAGGCTGAAGCCAATCCGTGGGGTGAGGGTGCAACGACGCTGGAGTGGACACTGTCCTCGCCGCCGCCTTTCCACCAGTATTCGACCCTACCGGTCGTCAAATCGGACGGTGGGCACTAGCAGGCAGCCTGAGACGGTTTTATTGCAGGTGCCCGCTTCCTTCGGGGTGCGGGCATCTGGTCTTTCTGACTAAGGTGAAGTGCGCTGATATCGCTTCGTGAAGACAGACAGCCCGTTTCAGCGAAGCAAAACGATCCGGGAGCGACATGACAGACCAGACGATCTCGACCGAAATTCGCCACGCGACGGCCGGCGATTATGTGCAGCTCCTGAAGCCGCGTATCATGCTGCTTGTCGTGTTTACAGCGCTGGCCGGTCTTGTTGCGGCGCAAGGCATCACCGGTATTGCCACGCATCCGCTGATGGCAGCAATTGCCGTGCTGGCCGTGGCGATGGGTTCGGGCGCGGCGGGCGCAATCAATATGTGGTATGATGCCGATATTGATGCGGTGATGACGCGGACATCGACGCGGCCCATTCCTTCGGGGGCAGTGCCCAGGGAAGAGGCGCTTGCATTGGGCGTGATCCTGTCGGCGGCTTCGGTCCTGCTGATGTGGCTGGCCAGCAATGCGCTGGCGGCTGGCCTTCTGGCTTTCTCCATCTTCTATTATGGCGTCATCTACACGATGTGGCTGAAGCGGGCGACGCCGCAGAATATTGTGATCGGCGGCGGGGCAGGGGCTTTTCCTCCGGTGATTGGCTGGGCCGCCGTCACCGGGAACACGCCGCTGGATGCCTGGCTGCTGTTTGCAATCATCTTCATCTGGACGCCGCCGCATTTCTGGTCGCTGTCACTGCTGGCACACAAGGAATATGAGAAAGCCGGTGTTCCGATGCTTCCTGTGACCCATGGCGCGAGGGCGACCCGGCACCAGATTCTCGCCTACACGCTGGTTCTAATGCCAGTTGCACTGTTACCGGTTCTGACCGGGCTCGGCGGGGCGATCTATGCGGTGACGGCGGGCCTGCTGGGGCTTGTATTTCTCGTTCAGGCGGTGGCGGTGAGCTTTTCGACCGCAGGCGAGCGCGACGCTCAGCCGCGCGACAATCGCGCTGCGGGGAAGCTGTTTGCCTTTTCTATTCTCTACCTGTTTCTTATCTTCCTTGCCTTGATGGTCGAACATGGCTTCGGCCTTCACTGGCCAGTTATGGAGTTGCTGGGATGAGCGATCACGAAGAATTCCGCTTTGTCGAGATCTCGCCAGAGGAACAGGCCGCGCGAAAGCGGCGCAATCTCTGGCTGGCGCTTGCCCTTGTCGGTTTTGTTCTGGCGGTTGGTGCGGTGACGGTTGTCCGCCTCAGCCAGACAGGCATGGGGCCTGATCAGGAGTTGTATTGGCACATCGACAATTAGCCCTGCTGCTCGGCGCGCTTGTCGCCGCGATGTTAGGCATCTCATTTGCGGCAGAGCCGCTCTACAACACGTTCTGCCGGGTGACAGGCTTCGGCGGGACAACACGGATTGCGACAGCCGCGCCTGAATATGTCTCGCCGCGCAGCGTCGAGGTGCGCTTTGACGCGAATGTGTCAGATGCGCCAATCCTGTTCCGGCCGCTGCAGAATTCCCTGGACATTCAGCTTGGCCAGCATGGCCTGGCCTTTTACGAGGCGACCAACACCGCCAGCCATCCGGTTTCGGTCATCGCCAGCTATAATGTGACGCCGCACAAGGCCGGGCCGTATTTCAACAAGCTGGAATGCTTCTGCTTCACCGAGCGCGTTTTCCAGCCCGGCGAGACCAAGAAACTTCCGGTGGTGTTTTTTGTCTCGCCCGACCTGGAGGAAAAACGCCTTCTCAGTGATGTTCAGTCGATCACCCTGTCATACACATTCTTCTCGACTGAGACCTGGAAGGGTGCGACCAAACAGGCCAGTCTCGACTGAATGGTTGCGACAGGGCGTGAGGGCAGGCTAAACCGCTTACGGGATTCGATTTGATCAACCATTGGGGTATGCCGCCATGGCGCACGGCGAAGTAAAACACGATTATCACCTGGTGAACCCGTCACCCTGGCCGCTGATCGGAACGATCTCAGTTGGCTTGCTGGCAGTCGGGCTGATCACTTTCACAAAGGGCCTGTTCGGGCTGGAGAAGGGAACGATCTGGCTGCTCGGTCTGGGTTTTGCCGGTGTCGCCTATACGATGATCGGCTGGTGGCGCGATGTCATCAGGGAAAGCCGGGCCGGAGACCACACGC
>CAYUEM010000065.1:0-13297 GCA_964442925.1 uncultured Hyphomonadaceae bacterium | reverse complement strand
GCAGGCTCGCCGACACGCCCGGCATCGCCAGCTGAACGCTGCCTTCGAGGGAATACAGCCAGTAACCGGCAAGGGCCGCCAGCCCCGCCAGCGCGATGATGAAAAAAAGAGTGGTGGCGCGTATCATTGACCGTCCTGCGTGGCCTCCCGTTGGAGAAGTCTGAGGCGCAGGCCATCCAGCGCCCGTTCCAGTGTGTGGCGCCGGCGCGCTTCGTCCAGCCAGCCCGCTGCCGCCTCGCCCGGCGGTCCGTCCAGCGCTTCGAGCGCCAGGATTGCGCCGCCCAGATCATCATCTGCCAGCGCCGCGCGTGCCGCATCAATTTGGGCTGCAACATCCAGCTCGCCTTCGCGGCGCACATCCAGCGCATCGCCGAAAAGGCTCTCGGCAAATCCCAGCGCGCCGCCGCCACGGGCAGGCTTCGCGGCAAGTCGGACATCGCGCGCCACCGCATCGAATGCCTCGCGCAGCCGGTCCATCGTCCACGCACCACGTTCGGCAACCGGCGCAAGCGCTGCGGTTTCCGGTGCGTCCGGCAGGGCTCTGGTCAGCCGGTCATAATCACTGGCAAAGCTCCGCCCGCGTCGCGCAGCAGCCTCGATCCCAGATATTGCCAGCGCCGCCTGTCGCAGGCCGTCATCTTCGGACGCCGCGCGGGCCGCTTGCTGATCGAGCGCGGTTTTCAGGTCAGCCAGCTCATCCTGCAAGCCCGCCACCGCGCCGACCATTTCGTCAAGCCGGGCAGATTGCTCACCCGCCGGAACCGATGCCTCCCTCTGCGCGCGCTGCAGCGCCGAAAGCTGCTCTTCGAGCCGCTGCATCCGCGCGGTCAGCGCCGAGATTGAGCGCGTAACCGCCTCCGGAGATGCGCCGTCCCCCTCTCCGGCCGCTTCCAGTGCAATGATCCGGCGGGCCAGCGCCTCGACCCGGCTGGCCTGCGCCACTTCGTCCTGCAGGCCGGCAAACTCGCCACGCAGACGGGAGACTTCCGCGCGCGCGGCGTCTTGCGCCACCTTTTGCGCGACAGTCTCGACCGCTCCAGGGGCGGGCGCTGCAGCGGTTTTTTCCTGCAGCGTTGAAATCTCGGCGCGCAGGGCCTCGACAGTGGCTTGCTGGCCGGCATCTGCAGCCTTGAGACTGACCAATGCCGGGCGGCCATCGGCCCCGGGCAGTTGATGCACCGCGCCAAAGCCGAGTGCACCGCCAGCCCCTGCTGCCGCCAGCATCATCACCATGGTCGCGATCCAGCCCGGACCGCGTTTCCTGATGATGTTTGCGGGCTCCGCCGGGGGCTGTGAGGCCGGTTCAAACTCCGCATCAATCGGTTCCTGCAAAGGGTCCGAAGCCGCTTCATTCGGGTCGCCGGGCTTTTCGATCGCACTCATGATTTCTGCTCGCACCTGGAATCCCTGATATTCACCATGCCTAACACATGGCGCAGCGTCTCCAGAAGTGCTGTTTCATTTGGCGCGCCAGCTGCATCGCACCGCGACCAGCCGAGCCCGGCGACCGGGGCGAGTGCCTTTTGCGAAACGCCAAGCGCGCAAACGCCGGAAAGCTCAAACCCGATCGCCAGCTGCGCAAACGCATCTGCCCCCTTCGCCGAATGAAACAGCACGGCCCGGACATCGCCCGCGCGCAGCGCCGCTGCCGCTGGCTGGGTAAGCGCGCTGGCCGGCAGAGCGGCATACAGCGGCGCGAAATCAACTTTGAAACCTGCCGCCCTCAGCCCGGCGGCCATCTCGCCCGCCGCCGCCGCATTGGCAACATGCACCAGCCGTCCTGCCGCCGCATCCGCAGCGCGCATGATCAGGCCGGCAAGATCGCGCGCATCACCATCGGCGTTGTAGCATGGCGAAAATCCTGCCGCCCGGGCCGCCGCCACGGTGGCTGGCCCGACGCACCATGCTGGCAGGTTGCGGCGGCTTTCCTGTTCTGTGAAAAAACGCACACCATTGGCACTGGTAAAGATCAGGCCCTGCACATCCTCCAGTTTCATCCGCTGGTCTGGCTGGCACGCCTGCAGTTCCAGCAGTGGTGAGACAATGGCGTGCAGCCCCATTGCGTGCAGCTGCGCAGCGGTCTCATCAGCACCCGGGCGAGCCCGCGTGACAAGGACGGCTGGCACGCTCATTCGTCTGCAAAGGCGGGCAACTGGCCGCCCGCGGCCTCCCGGACCTGGTGGCCAAGACGCTGTCCCAACGCTTCCAGTTCATCATCGCGGGCCTGTGGCGAACAGTCTCCGGCGGCGGCCCAGCGCTGCGCACCATCGGGCGAAAGCACTTCCCCGCACAGTTCGAGCCGGCCCGGATGATGAAAGAGATGCGCGGCAATCGGTGTGCGGCAGCTGCCATCCAGTTCACCGAGAAAGGCACGCTCGGCAATTGCGGCCTGCCGCGTCGGCGCATCGGTCATCGCGGCAAAAGCCTGCAGCGCCACATCGGGCAGTGCGCCCGCACGCGCGACGCAGGCGATGATCCCCTGTCCCGCAGCCGGCAGGATATCGCCCGGATCGACCGGATGGCCAAGCTGCGTCAGGCCGAGACGCTCCAGCCCTGCCATGGCCAGCCAGGTCGCATCGGCCTCGCCGTCCTGCAGCTTGCGCATCCGGGTCTGCACATTGCCGCGAAAGGTCACGATCTTCAGATCAGGACGGATGGCGAGCGACTGCGCTTCGCGGCGCAGGCTGGCGGTACCGAGGATCGCACCCTTCGGCAGGTCACGCGGATGGCGGACATCCGGATGCGCGCTGACAAAGGCGTCACGCGGGTCGGCGCGCGGCGGAAAGGCGACAAACACCTGGCCTTCTGGCAGCTGAGTGGGCACATCCTTGAGCGAATGCACCGCGACATCGATCCGCCCTTCATCAAGCGCGAGGTCAATCTCGCGCGTAAACAGCCCCTTACCGCCCGAATTGATCAGCCGCTCGGTCGTCAGCTGGTCGCCTTTTGTGGTAAAGGCCACTGGTTCGGCCGACACAGCGCCGGCACTGATTTGGGCCAGCATGTGCGCGATTTCACCGGCTTGTGCCAGCGCAAGCGGGGAACCGCGCGTGCCGAGACGAAGTTTTGCCTGAGCTTGGAAATTTGGATGTTCTGTCATATTCCGTCTGATTAATGGGCCGCACCTTGCGACACAAGATGACCAATGCGCACGCCAGACACAGGGACCCACCACGCATGACCGAACGCGCCGCCGCTGACTGGAGCAATTACTGGCAAGGCCGAACCGCTGGCGAAAGCGGCGAAGCGCTGGCGGGCGCGCGGATTGAACGCGATCCCGCACTGTCCGGGTTCTGGGCAGGCGTGTTTGCCGAAGCATCACCGGATGCGCGGATCATTGACTTGGCTTGCGGAGCTGGGTCAGCCTTGCGCGCGGCGAAAGCGGCCGGGCTGTCCAACCTTACAGGCGTGGATGTCTCCGAAGGTGCCATCTTGGCGCTGAATACAGCCCTTCCGGGGGTCCGCGGCCTTGTTGCCAGCGCAGCCAATACCCGGCTGGAGGATGGAGGTTTTGACATCGTTGTTTCGCAGTTCGGATTCGAATATGCCGGCGCGAAACCCGCAGCGCTTGAAGCCATCCGACTGGCCGCACCCGGAGCCCGCTTTGCGGCGATCGCACATATGGCCGACAGTCCGATTGCGCTTGAATGCCGCAGCAATCTCGAACGGACACGCGCGATAGAGACGACCGGCTTTGTTGCTGCGGCGCGCCACCTTTTCGAAGCGATTTTTTCCGGTAATGCCGCGCGTACACAGCAGGCTGCGCAGGCTTTCCGGTCTGTTGAAGCGACACTTGCAAGGCTTTGTCAGGATGACGCGGCGCATCGAAACGGGCTCGCTGGCCACCTTTATGCAGGCACGAAACAACTCTATCAGCGCCGAAGCGCCTATATCTTGTCTGACATTACAAGCTGGCTGGACAGCATGTCCGGAGAGATCGAAGCCTATGCCGGTCGCATGACCTCAATGCTGGACGCGGCCCTGAGCGAAACGGCAGCGCGGAACCTCCTCGATGTGTTCGCAGCTGCTGGCTGGCAAGCCGACGCCCCACAACCCTTCAGTCTCGATGACGATAGCAAGCCTGTGGCATGGCAGCTGCACGCACGCGCCCCGAAATGAAACGCCCCCCGGATGGCGAGCATCCGGGGGCAATGTCCGTGCGAAGATCAGACGCTCATTTCGGGTGGCAGATCACTGGCATCCAGGTATAGCCCTTGACAAAAGCGCCCGAGGTGCGGCTCGGCTCGGCAAGCACTTCGATATGCGAGAACCGCTCAAGCAGCTCTTCCCACAAGATGCGCAACTGCAGCTCGGCCAGCCGGTTGCCGACGCAGCGATGAATACCGAAGCCAAATGAAATGTGGCTGCGCGCATTCTTGCGGTCGATCATGTATTCGTCTGGCTGGTCCCAGTGGCGCGGGTCGCGATTGCCCGAGACATACCACATGGCGATCTGGTCGCCCTGCTTGATTGTCTTGCCATGCATCTCGACATCTTCCAGGGCTGTGCGACGCATGAAGGCCAGTGGTGTCTGGTAGCGGATGGTTTCGGATACCATGTTCGGGATCAGCGACGGGTCCGCCTTTAGTTTCTCGAATTCCTTTGGAAATTCGTTGAGGAACAGAACCGAGCCGGTCATCGAATTGCGGGTCGTGTCATTGCCGCCGACAATCAGCAGGATGACATTTCCAAGCAGCTCCATCGGCGTCAGGTTACGCGTTTTCTCGCCATGCGCCAGCAGGCTGATCAGGTCATTCTTCTGTGGTTCGGCACCGCGCTGCTGATACAGATCCTGGAACGCTGTCAGGCACTCCAGAAGTTCCTGCCTCCATTGGTCCTCGCCACCGGGACAGATGTCCGGATTGTAGCGATTTGTCGTCACATCCGACCAGCGTGTCAGCTTGCGCCGGTCCTCGAACGGAAAGTCGAACAGGGTCGCGAGCATCATCGTGGTCAACTCGATCGAAACGGTATCCACCCAGTCGAACGGCTCGCCAACCGGCAGGCTGTCAAGCAGGCCCTGCGTGCGTGAACGGATCAGCGGCTCGTAGTCCTTCAGCATGTTTGGCGCGACAGCCGGCTGGACAGTCTTGCGCTGTTCGGAATGGCGCGGCTCGTCCATGGCGATGAACATCGGCAGCTCGAAATCCTCAAGCGGTTCACCGAGCACGATGCCGCCATGCTCCCACGACGAGGAGAAACGCTTGTGATCCGTATCGATCGCCATCACGTCTTCATAACGTGTGACTGACCAGTAGGGGCCGACAAAGCTGTCGGGGCACCAGTGCAGCGGGTCTTCATCGCGCAGGCGCTCGAAATAATCCCAGAACTTGTTCTGGCGCCACATTTCCGGATTCGTGACATCCATGATCGCCAGATCAACGTCGCTCGCCGCAGGGATATGACCGCCCACGGGCGTGTGATTGTGATAAAGCGGCTCGCGGATCGTACCCTTGGGGCGCTCCAGAGCCTTCGACAAAGTGTGAACTGTATCGGCCATGTCTTCCTCCTGATGGTCTCTCTCGGTGCGCTCCTGCGGCAAGTGACCGCATAGCGCCCCGACCTTCAGGCTGAAAGCTAACATATCAGCACGCGAAAAACCATGACACCTGCGTCATTTATTTTTGTCAGCCCGCGCGATAGCGCTCTTGGCGCGCAGCGATCAGGGCACCGCGAAGAGCACTGGCCAGGCCGGACCGCTCTTTCGGCGTCAGGAAACGCCCGATGACGAACCCCGACCGACCATGTTCGATCCGCAACAGGCTGTGCGGGCCGACCGGTTCGTCAAGCATCACGCGCGCAAATGCGGACGGCAGCCGGGCCGAGCGTTCGCCGCCCTTCTGGTCGCGGTGGTTCAGCGTGATCTCATCGGCCGTGATCACAATCCGCGTGCGCTCCTGAACGCGGCCGCGATGCCAGCGAAAGGCGAGCCAGATCAGCAGCACATCCAGACCGAAAAAGCCGAAAACCGGCCACGCGCCCAGAGAGAGAAACGCCATTCCGGACATGAAACTGACCCCTGCGACCAACGCCATGAACAGGGCGAAGGCCCGAGGGCTAAGCGAATCATTCGGTGTCAGCACCGCGTCGAGATAAACGATCGGTGGTTCGTCTGGTGAAATCATGACGTCAATCGTAGGGTAATTTACAGCCAGATCGAGTCACCTGGCCGCAAACCTCACTGACGGACTGCTGAAAAACGCGGATCAGGCGCTTCGCAAACAGGACGAAACGTTCGGCGCGGGATCAGTGGAGCTTACCCATCCCGCCGCAACCCTTGCAGGGCATCGGGTGGGATTTTCCACCGAACCTGCTCGACCGGCGGAAGGTGAAGGCCGAGGCCGGGTTCTGCAGAACGCCGGAGAAGCGCCGGTCACTGCTGAACGCGATCACTCCGCCGCCACCGCCATAATATCCGCCATCCACGCCTGCGCCGACACCACCGGAAAAGCCGCTGAAGTCATAGCTTGGCGCGGTGGCCACCTGTTGGACAACGCGGCGCTGAACCTGTCGCGGCGCGTGCTGGACCTGCCGGCGATAGACTTTTTGCGGCGCACAGTGAGCGTCACCCTGAAGTTCAGGCGCACAGGTGCTGGCATGTGGCTTCAGCGGCGCTGGCCCCGCCACAGGCTGCCCGGTATCCTTGCCGTCGGCCAGGGCTGGGGCAGCCAGAATCGCAAAAGTCAGGCTCATCACGGCCCATTTGTTCGATTTTGGCATGCTGTTCGCCTCCTGCGCGAATGATATTTCTCGTTGGTCTCTTCCAAGCAAGCCCTGAACCAATTCTCTTCAGCCTGCCTGCAAATCGCCTCGCTTGGCAATTGGGTTCAGCTCCGGGGCGAGACCGGTGTGCGCGTCAGGGTTGCAGCCGATAGCCGCCACTGTCGGTCAGCAGAATGCGGGAATTTGACGGGTCGGGCTCGATTTTCTGGCGCAGGCGATAGACATGGGTTTCAAGCGTGTGTGTGGTGACATTTGCGTTGTAGCCCCACACTTCCGACAGCAACTCGTCGCGCGGCACGGTCTTGCCTTCCGCGCGGTAGAGATATTTCAAAATATTGGTTTCCTTCTCCGTCAGACGGATGCGGCGGTTTTCACCCTCGCGCAGCACTTTCATCGCCGGCTGGAATTCATAGGGCCCGATCTGGAAAGTTGCGTCTTCGTTTTGCTCGAAGCTTCGTAGCTGGGCGCGGACGCGTGCCAGCAGCACGGCGAACCGAAACGGCTTGGTCACATAGTCATTCGCCCCGGAATCGAGCCCGAGGATCGCATCAGAATCGCTGTCCTGCCCGGTCAGCATCACAATCGGAACGCTGACGCCCTTCGAACGCATCACCTTGCACGCCTCACGGCCATCCATATCTGGAAGATCGACATCGAGCAGCACAAGGTCGACCCTTTCCTTGAGGGCCTGTTCAATGCCACCGCTTGCTGTCGCGGCTTGAAGCGTCGCGAAACCATCATGCAGGTCGAACTGCTCAGCCAGCGCTTCGCGCAGGTCATTGTCATCATCCACCAGAAGGATATTCTTCGCACCCGACATTATCCGTCTCCACTGTCATCCAAGCGTCAGCTAGTCACAATACCTTCCAAATGCTGCAATTTTCTGCCTCCTGCAGCTTCACAAATTGAAGAGCAAGATGTGAACACACACTTTAAAGCATATGCAGACGGTCGATTTAAGGGCGAAGGACTGGAATTTCGCTGCGCCATTGGCCGAAGCGGCGTCATTGGTGCAGACCTCAAGCGCGAGGGCGATGGCTGCTCACCGCTGGGGAGCTGGCCAATGCGCCGCCTGTTCTGGCGTGCTGACCGGCTGGGCGCGCCTGCAACCGGGCTTGAGCGCGTGCCGATCGCCCCGCATGATGGCTGGTGCGATGCACCCGGCGATCCGCTCTACAACCGGCCGGTCACGCTGCCCTGGCCAGCGTCGCATGAAAGGCTCTGGCGCGAGGATCACCGCTACGACCTGATTGTCGAGCTGGGCTATAATGATGATCCGGTTGTGCCGGCCCGCGGCAGCGCAATCTTTCTGCACATAGCCGCGCCCGATTACGGGCCGACCGAAGGCTGCGTGGCGCTGGCGCAGGCCGACCTGCTGGACGTGCTGCGCCTTTGCGGGCCGGCCAGCAGGCTGGAAATCTCTTTATAAGGTGGCCGCTGCAAGCGCTTCATGCGGATCGATATCACCATCATAAAGCGCACGGCCGAGAATGCAGCCGGCAATCGGGCTCGATCGGTCGGCTCGCCGCAAATTGCGAATGTCGGAAACGCTGGCGACACCCCCGCTGGCAATCACCGGAATGCTCACGGCACTGGCAAGCGCGGCGGTGAGGTCGACATTGACCCCGGTTTTCATCCCGTCGCGTCCGATATCGGTGACCACGATAGCCGCCACCCCGCAGCCTTCAAACAGCCGGGCCAGTTCCAGCGCCAACATCTGCGAGGTCTGCGCCCAGCCTTCAACAGCGACGAGGCCGTCCCTGGCATCAATGCCAACCACGATCCGTCCGGGCAGGTCCCGCGCCGCCGCGCGCACAAGCTGCGGATCGCGCAGCGCAGCCGTCCCAAGAATGACGCGGTCAATCCCCGCCTCAAGCCAGGCTTCGATGGCTTCGCGCGTGCGTATGCCGCCGCCGAGCTGCACCGGGTTTTTCGTCGCCGCGAGAATTTCGCGCACAGCTGCGGCGTTGACACTTTCGCCCGCAAAAGCGCCGTTAAGGTCTACCACGTGCAGGTGGGAAAACCCCATCGCCTCGAATTTTGCCGCCTGGTCACCCGGCGAGGCATTAAACCGCGTCGCCTGATCCAGCTCGCCGCGGATCAGCCGGACGCATTCGCCATTTTTCAGGTCGATGGCTGGAAAAAGGTCAAAACTCATCGCGGGTCCCAGGTGATGAAATTGGCGAGAAGGCGCTGACCCGTCTCCTGGCTTTTCTCAGGGTGAAACTGCGTACCGAACAGATTGTCGCGCGCAATTGCAGCGACGAAAGGCCGGCCATATTCGACTTTTGCGGCGATCTGCGTCTCATTTTCCGGCGCAAATGCGTAGGAATGCACGAAATAGGCGTGCGGCGCTTCGCCAAGCTCCTGCAGAAGGGGATGGCGCATTTGCGGCAGGATCTCATTCCAACCCATATGCGGCACCCGCAGGCCCGCACCGGGCTGAAGCGCGAGCACCGCGCCATGGATCCAGCCAAGGCCTTGGGTGTTGCCATCCTCGGCCCCAAAATCGGCCATCAGCTGCATCCCGACGCAAATGCCGAGAAAAGGCACCGCGCGCCGCAGAACAGCCCTCTCCATCGCATCAATCAGCCCTTCGCGACGTTGAAGTTCACCCATGCAGGCGGCGAAATGACCAACGCCGGGAAGCACCAGCCGGTCGCAGGCTGCGATTTTTTCCGGGTCATCGGTCAGATTCACCGCGATTTCGACGCCGGCACGGTGCGCAGCCTCTGACAGCGCCCGCGCCGCCGAATGCACATTTCCGGACCCGTAATCGATCAATGCCAGCTGCTGCATGGCCTTAAAGCCCTTCTTCTTCAATCGCGATCATTTGGTGATGTGGATCGTTCGTGCTGGCGAGGCGCATACCGCAGCCAAGATGCTGGCATCCTGCGAGGATTGCAACGACGTCCGGGGCGGACGAAACGCATCAAGCTTCGGTCGGAACAAAGCGTTGAATTGATTTGGGTCTATCATGCCTCACACCCTTCGGGCCACTGGTCTTTTCCGCCAGTCTCGCGTCGCGCAAAGACCCGACGATGCCCGCATCGCCGGGCTTCACGCTCCTAATCCTGACGAAAAACTCCAGCGGCCAAATGATCGCGATTGAAAGAGAAGGGCTTTAAAGCAAGCCCTTTGTGCTGGCCGGCGCACCTGCGAGGCGCGCATCCGGCGTGACGGCATCGCGCAGTGCGCGCGCCGTCGCCTTGAAGCAACTCTCGATGATATGATGGCTGTTCTCACCATAGAGATTTTCCACATGCAGGCACATGCCGCCATTTCCGGCGAGCGCGTGGAAAAATTCCTTGAACAGCTCAGTGTCCATATCGCCGATCTTGTCGCGCTGAAACTGCACTTTCCAGATCAGATAAGGACGCCGGCACAAATCGACCGCTGCCCGGCTCAGCGTTTCGTCCATTGGCACGAAAGCATGGCCGAAACGGTTGATACCGGCATATTCGCCGAGCGCGCCTGCAATCGCCTTTCCGATCACAATGCCCGTATCCTCGACCGTATGGTGCATATCGATATGCAGGTCGCCAACTGCTCGAAGTTCCAGATCAATCGCTGAATGTTTCACCAGAGCTTCCAGCATATGGTCGAAGAACCCGATACCGGTCTCCACTTCGCAGACGCCGGAGCCATCAAGTTTCAGCCGGGCTTCGATTTCGGTTTCCCGCGTCTTGCGGGTGATATGCGCTGTTCGTTTATCCATGATCGCCTGTTTAGTCTGCCGCTGGCCGCCCTGCAAACAAGTTCTTGCTTCATGAAATGCTAAGGCTTTCGCGCAAACTAAAGGTTGAGGGGCTGATCGGGCAGGTTTCCCGACTGGACAGGCCAAGGACCAGCGGCATCGTGGGCGTTTTTACAGCGGTAAACCGCAAATTCAGTCGATCCAGCCTTGAACGGTCGCAGCCCCTGATCGCAGGCGCTCTGACTGGCGGGCTGGTGCTGGTTTTTACCGGCGTCGCATTTGCCGGAGGCGTTGCAAGAGGCAATGACGCTCTCGCAAAGGAAACCCTGTTCGCAAAAAGCGCTGCCGCGCGCGCGATCGCGGCGGGGGAGCCGAAATGGGCAGACGACATTTTCGCGCTCGCAGAACACGCGCAATTCGTGTTGCTTGACGATCAGGGCAGGGTTGTGGCCGGACATAGCGACACCTTGAATGCCAGACAATTGACCAGAGAGGACATCCATGTCGACGGCGCTCCCGCTGCACAACTGATGATACGCGCCACCCCGCAGCCCGCCCTTGCCATGCCGCTCTGGCTGATTGGCGTCCTGGCCGCCTGTTCTGTTGGCCTCGCAATGCTACTTGGCCGGCTTTATTCTCGGGTCATACTGGTTTCGCTCGCCCAGATCGAAGAAGCTGTGGATGCTGTCGCCAATGGTCGCCCGCAGCCATCCGATCAAAAGATCGATTTTGGGGAGTTGCGGCGACTGGCAGGCCGCCTGTTGCGTCACGTCCGCCGTCTTTACCGCCAGCGGGACGCTCTGAACAAGCTGGCCTATTTCAGCCCAGCAACTGAGCTTCCCAATCCCAATGGTCTTGCCCGACGGTTCGCGCCCGTGCTTGACGATGCCAGTTTCGATGATCCTGCCGGCTTCCTGTCGCTGCGGGTCGAGCAATTTGCGCGTGCCTGCGAGCTTCTTGGGGCCGATGCCGGAACTGACCTTCTGCAAATGGCTGCCGAGCGGATGCAGTCGGAACTGAAAACTCTGGCAGGATCCGGAAACATGGCCGTGTCGAGACATTTTCTGGCACATTTCCAGGATGAAGAATTCGGTCTTCTCCTGCCCAATATTACCAGCAGGCGGGAAGCATCGGCTGTTGCGCGCGCTTTGCGGGCGGCATTTGTCCGCCCCTTTGTGCATCAGGGACGAAACATCCGGCTCGGGCTATCGGGCGGCATCGTGATCGCACCGGAAGATGGCGACCGCCATGAGGATCTGATACGCCGCGCCCGAATGGCGCATGAGTCGTTGGCAGAAGAGGGCCGGGCGGGCTTCCGCTTCTTTACCCCGCGCCTTGACCGTGCCGCAAAGGGCCGTTTGCAACTGGAAACGGAAATCCGCATCGGCCTGTCGAAGGGCGAGTTCTGTGCGCATTTCCAGCCCAAGATTGATTTCCGGTCGGGCCGCCTGGCTGGCTGTGAGGCGCTGGCGCGCTGGGAACGCGAGGGCGGGCGCTCGATTTCGCCAGGAGCCTTTATCCCGGTCGCAGAAGAAACCGGTCTTATCGACGAAATCGGCAAGTTGATGCTGCGTCAATCCTGCGAGGCGGCTGTTGGCTGGCTGCGTTCCGGTCATGCCATCCCGATCTCAGTGAACGTCTCTCCCAGCCAGATCGACCGCGGCGATTTTCGCGAGACGGTCATCGACGCGCTGACACGCTCTGGCCTGCCGCCGCGCTATCTTGAGCTGGAGATCACCGAATCCATGGCGGTGGGCGATCCGAAAAAGTTCGAGCGGGTGATGCATCCGCTCAAGGCAATGGGCGTGCGCCTTTCGATCGACGATTTCGGCACCGGTCACTCGAATCTCGCAATCCTGTCGCGCCTGAATTTCGATGTGTTCAAGATCGACCGACAATTCATCAGCGGGCTGAACAGCGACGAATCTGCACCCGCAATCGTCGAGATGATCCTCGCCATGGCCGAAACACTTGGCCTTGAAACGGTCGCGGAAGGGATTGAAACACCCGAACAGGCGCGCTTCCTGCGCCGACGTGGCTGCACTCTGGGACAGGGCTTTCTCTACAGCCGGCCGCTGAACCTTCAGGATTTCACCCAGTTCATGGAGCAATGGCGATCCCGCCGACAGGCCAGAACGGCCTGAGGCGCGAGACGCTGCGACGCAGCCCCGGCCCTTGCGCGCTGCGGGCGCATCCTCCAAATGAGCGAAGTGAACGAGCGACATTCCTCAGCGCCGCCGGTCTGGCATGGCACGACGATACTTGCCGTGCGCAAGCCCGGCGCGGTCGTCCTGATCGGTGACGGTCAGGTTTCGATTGGCCAGACCGTGATGAAGGGCAATGCCCGCAAGGTGCGCACGCTGCAGGATGGCCGCATCCTTGCCGGGTTTGCCGGTGCCACCGCCGACGCTTTCACGCTGTTTGAGAGACTGGAAGAAAAGCTTGAACGCTTTCCCGGCCAGTTGCAACGCGCCGCGGTCGAACTGGCCAAGGACTGGCGGACCGAGAAATACCTGCAAAAGCTCGAAGCGATGCTGATCGTTGCAGACCGCGAGGTCACACTCGTGCTGACCGGAACGGGCGATGTGCTTGAGCCGGAACATGATGTCGTCGCCATCGGCTCGGGCGGCAATTTCGCGCTTGCCGCCGCACGCGGGATTTACGCCTATGAGACGGATGCGGAAACCGTCGCGCGCCGGGCGATGGAAATCGCCGCAGAAATCTGCGTCTACACCAATACCAGCTTCACGCTGGAGAGGCTGGACGCGTGACGCGCCTTCCCCGCCAAGGCGGCAAACCGAAACAGACATGAGCGACACATGACCGAACTGACCCCCCGCGACATTGTGGCTGAACTCGACCGCCACATTGTCGGCC
>CAYUEM010000064.1:11217-13323 GCA_964442925.1 uncultured Hyphomonadaceae bacterium | reverse complement strand
CCGGATGTACGACAGAAATGAATCAAAGAATCGGCGCCGTCCGGATGGCTGTCCGGCGGCTATATCCAGATCACTGTTTGAGAATACGTACGCCCTGTATCGGGCCGGGCCGGACAATCGCCACCTCGATGACCAGATCATAGAACTCACGCGGGCGCAGGCGCGGCAGCATGTTCATCTGCGCCCGGCTCTCGACCTGAAACACGCCGACACTGTCGCCTTTGCACAACATGTCATAAGTCGCTGTGTCACCGGGCGGCACCGAGGCCAGGTCATGGCGCTGGCCCTTGTAGAAGGCGAGCATGTCGAAACTCTTGCGGATGCAGCTGAGCATACCCAGCGCCAGCACATCCACCTTCATGATGCCGAGCGCGGCGATATCATCCTTGTCCCATTCGATGAATGTGCGCTCAGCCATCGCACCATTGCCGATCGGCACCGTTTCGGTGAGGGCCCCGCGCGTCAGCACGAAGCCGCCGACATGCTGGGACAGATGCCGCGGAAAGCCGATCAGCTGGCGGGTCAGGGCAATCGCAAGGCGCAGCGGCGCGCTGTCAGGGTCGAGCCCGGCCGCACGCACCTGTTCAGGCCGGATCTGCCGGCCCCAGCTGCCCCACACGGTGCCGGCCAGCGCGGTGGCGACATCCTCGCTCAGCCCCATCGCCTTGCAGACCTCACGCACCGCCGAGCGCGGCCGATAACAGATCACCGTGGCGGCCAGTGCAGCCCGCTCGCGGCCATAACGCCGGTAGATATACTGGATCACGTCCTCGCGGCGCTCATGTTCGAAATCGACATCGATATCGGGCGGTTCGCGCCGTTCCTTGGAGATGAAACGCTCAAACAGAAGGCGGGTCGTGTCCGGATCGACACTGGTGATGCCAAGGCAGAAACAGACCGCTGAATTGGCCGCCGAGCCGCGCCCCTGGCACAGGATACCCTGACCGCGCGCCCAGGCAACAATGTCATGCACGGTGAGGAAATAGGGCGCATAGTCGAGCTGGTCGATCAGCGACAGTTCCTTGTCCAGCGTTCGGCTGACACGGGGAGGAATGCCACCGGGATAACGCCACTGCGCGCCGGCCCATGTCAGTTCCTCGAGATGTTCCTGCGGTGATTTTCCCGCCGGCACCGGCTCATCGGGATATTCATAGGCCAGTTCATCAAGCGAGAAATGACAGCGCGCAGCAATCTCCATGGTGCGCTCCAGCGCCGGCTCGAAGCCGCGAAACAGGCGGGCCATCTCATCGGGCGATTTGAGGTGACGCTCGCCATTGGCCGCAAGCCGATAGCCGGCCGCATCCAGCGTGCAATGGTTGCGAATACAGGTCAGCACATCCTGCAGCGGGCGGCGTTGAGCGGTGTGATAAAGCACGTCATTGGTCGCCACGAGCGGCGCTCCGGCGCGTGCGCCAAGGTCCGCCAGCCGGGCCAGACGCTCGCGGTCACGGCCGGCAAATCCATGGCTCGCGGCAAGATACAGCCGGCCTGGCCAGAGGCTGGCGAGCCGGCAGAGCGTGGCTTCGAAATCCGCCGTCAGCCGTTGCGGCGAAAGAGCGATGAAGACCTGTCCCTCGCCATGGGCAATGACGCGCTCGACCGTCAGGTGACAGTCTCCCTTGGGCGCGGCAAGCTTGCCGGCGCTGAGCAACTGGCTGAGCCGGCCATAGGCGGCGCGGTGCATCGGATAACACAACAGGTCCGGTCCGTCGGCAAGTTCCAGCCGCGCGCCAACCAGCAGATTGAGCCCATGCGCCTTTGCCGCGACATGCGCACGCACCACGCCAGCTAGCGTATTGTGATCGGCAATGCCCAGCGCGCTCAGCCCAAGCGCCTTTGCTTGCGCCACCAGTTCTTCAGCATGGCTGGCCCCACGCAGGAACGAGAAATTGGTCACGCATTGCAGTTCGCAATAATCAGGCATGTTCAGGCAAAGACCCCGTGCACGAACCATTGCGGCGGGCCGCCGCGTCCATCGTCATACAGCCCGTCGCGGAACACCCAGTAGCGACAGCCCGCCTCATCCTCGACCCGGTAATAGTCTCTTGTTCGTTTGACCGCCCGCTTCGCTTCGCTTCGCGATGGGTCGCGCTCAGGGCTGTTTTT
>CAYUEM010000064.1:0-11117 GCA_964442925.1 uncultured Hyphomonadaceae bacterium | reverse complement strand
GTGCTCAGGGCTGTTTTGTTTGACCGCCCGCTTCGCTTCGCTTCGCGATGGGTCGCGCTCAGGGCTGTTTTTGTCTGACCCCGTATCGCTGCGCTCACATGGGTCGTGCTCAGGGCTGTTTTGTCTGACCGCCCGCTTCGCTTCGCTTCGCGATGGGTCGTGCTCAGGGCTGTTTTGTTTGACCGCCCGCTTCGTTTCGCTTCGCGATGGGTCGCGCTCAGGGCTGTTTTTGTCTGACCCCGTATCGCTTCGCTCACATGAGTCGGGGCTCAGGGCTGCTTTGTTTGACCGCCCGCTGCGCCTGCGCGATGGGGCGGACGGGGCCTCATTCACCTCGATGACGGCCAGCGGTGTCGGCAGGGCCGTTTCGCCCTGCAGCCACCATTCCGGTGCGATCCGTTCCGGCCCGTCAGCGCGGGTGATGCGCCGGGCCACACGCCGCCAGACAAAGCGCAGTGGCGGGCCGTCGGGCACTTCGGCCAGCACTTCGACAGGCTGCGGCCGCGCGAAAAGATGCAAGGGCCGTGGGCCGTGCCCGGCATTTTCGGGCCAGTCCTGCGGCAACTGCCCTTCGAAAACCTGCCGGATTTCAGCCCGCTCGGGCAGGTGGCTGGCCTGCGCATGCAGTGTTCTGACAGCGCCCGGACCGAGGCGCGCGGTGATTGTGTCAGCAAGCGCGGCCAGTTCTGCGACATCGATCACGTGGCCGGCAAGATCACCTGGCAGGGCAGGGGCACCGGCATCCATGCTTTCGGTACGCCGCGCCTCCAGCACCAGAAGGTCAATCCCGAAGCCCGGGTCGAGCGTCGCGATCTGCTCTCGAAACAGGGCCATGAGATGGCGGGGCCGGCGCACCGGACGCGCCGCGTGGACCTCTGCCTGCGACAGGCTCGCATCGCTGCGATAGGCGACAAGCCGGAAACTGCGCGCTCCGCAGCCATGCGCCACCAGACGGTTGCACAGCTCGCCCAGCAAGCTTTCCAGCCCAGCCTCGATGCCAGCCTGATGCGTCAGCGGCTCCGGGCAGGGCAGGCGGGCGAGATGACGCGCCGGCGGGCACAATGGTGCCAGCGGCTCATGCACCCGCCCCAGCGCCTGATCAAGACGCCGCACCACGTCATCGGCAGCGTCTCTGGACGCAAAACGCCGGGCCAGTGCCTTGCGCTCCAGACCGTAGAGCTGGCCGATCTGGTGCAGGCCGAAGCGCCGCAGCAGCGTTTGCGCCGGCCTGTTCAGCCGCAGCGCTGAGACCGGCAGGCCGGCCAGTCCGACCGGAGTATCCCCCGATGCCAGTATCGCCGGGCTTTGCATACCGGCACGGGCCAGCGCATGCGCTGCGCCCGGTGTGCTGGCCATGGCCACACGCGCGCCAAGGCCGAAAGCTTCAAGCCGCGCGGCGATCTCCGCCGCCATTGCCGCCTCGCCGCCGAAAAGATGATCGCAGCCGGTTGTCTCCAGCATCACGCCATCTGCACCATGCAGGGCGACCAGCGGACAATAGCGCCCGAGCCAGCCGGCCAGATGGCGCAGGGCCAGCCGGTCCGCCGCGCGGTCGATTTCCTCATGCCGTAGGTCCGGCAGGCGCGCGCGTGCATCACTCAGGCCAAGGCCCGCCACAACTCCGCCGGCCTGTGCCGACCGGTTGGCTGCCACGATCAGCAGGCCATGCGCGCCCGGTTCGATCAGGGCAAACGGGCTGGCCTCATCCGGTGCTGCGCCGGTTTTCAGCCCGCGTTGGCGTTTCTGCCGCCACAGCCGGTCCAGTGACCAGTCCGGAAACCATGCGCAAAGATAGCGTTTCATCGTCAAGCTCCAGGTCATGCACGTGCCCGACCCGGCTTGCGCAGGTGCGGGCGCGCTCCAGAACGGCCCGCCAGCGGATGTGTCCCGGTGCGCGCGGGTTCCAGCGATTGGGTGATGAGGGCCGCGCCGAGACGCGCCAGCGCGTGGCCGCAGCTGTTGCCCCTTCACGGCGATGATCCATCAGCAGGATGGCGGGCACGCCGCGCGCCTCGCTGGCCAGTGCCAGGCGGCGTGTGGCGGTAAAGCTCGCATCGGCCAGTTCGGCCACGACCAGCGCCACCGCGCCCGACTTCATCGCCTCCTCAAGCGCCCAGAGCGCATCACAAGGCCGCTTTGCCTCGATGATGACGAGATTGCGCGGCGACAGGCCGAGCGCGACCATTCCACGCGCGCAAAGCTGGCCGGTCTCGCCTGTGCGCGCGCCGTTTTCGATCCAGACCAGCGCGCCGGGTGCAGCCTGCCGTGCGCCTGCCGCCAGCGCGAAACCCGACAAGACCGGCAGGTCCGCATATGTCGCTGCAACGACCTCATGCACGCCGCGCTGCGCAAGCCCATAAGGAAAGGTCTGCGCCGCTGTCTCGCGGTTTATACGGCCTGAAAAATCGACCAGTTTGAGCGCTGAACGGTCCATCACATTCCCTTTTGTTCTTATTATGTTCCAGAACAGAAGGGAGTCAAGTCATGTCTTGGGATATCCTGTCACACCAACATGCGCGGATGAAGACTCATCCGCGGTTACGGCGCATGGGGCGCCGACGCGCAGTCGCGCTTGCCCGGCGCTGCAAGGATCGGTTCCGATCCATGCAGCTTGGTATTATGCACCGCAATGGTGCCAGCCGAACATGGCAATCGGGAGCTGCGCGGATCAATATCCGCCCAGCCGGGCATAGCGGTCGCGGTGGAAGCTGGCACCGCCATAAAGCGCTTCCTGGACACGCGCGCGCTTCATGTAGAGGCCGCTGTCATGCGCGTCGGTCATGCCGATGCCGCCATGCATCTGCACGGTCTCATTCGACACCAGATGCACCAGTTCACAGGCCCGCGCCTTGGCCAGACTGGCCATTTCACTGACATTTCCGGCTTTCTCATCGACAGCAGAGAGCGCGGCAGCAACGCAGGAGCGGGTCATTTCCAGCTCGGTGAACAGTTTTGCGGCGCGGTGCTGCAAGGCCTGAAAACTGCCGATCAGCTGGCCGAACTGCTTGCGCGTGTTGAGATAGTCGAGCGTCATGTCGAAGGCGGCCTGCGCACTGCCGAGCGCCTCGGCGGCCTGGGCAATCGCGGCGCGGTCGAGCACGGGTTCCAGCAGGTCCAATCCCTTGTCGGCATCGCCGAGCAACTGGCCGTCATCGACATGCACCCCGTCGAGCGTCAGATGCGCCGCGCCATGGCTGTCGACCGTGTTGAGCGGCTGGACGGACAGGCCCGCGGCTGTTTTCGGCACGAGGAACAGGCTGATCCCGTGCGTGTCGCCGGGCTCGCCATGGGTGCGCGCGGCAATGATGAACAGGTCGGCCTGATGGCCGTCAGGCACATAGCGTTTCGCGCCGGTCAGCGTGTAGCCCTGGCCATCACGCTCGGCTTCTGTCGCGACGCCGGCGGGGTTGTGATGGGCACCCTCATCCAGCGCAAGCGCGGTGAGCACTTCGCCCGCAGCAATTTTCGGCAGCCATTCCGCCTTTTGCGCCTGCGACCCGCCAAGCGTCAGCGCCGAGGCACCGATGACCCCGGTCTGCAACAGCGGCGTGGCGGCGATTGTGCGCCCCTGCGCCTCAAGGATCTGGCCCATGCCGACAAGGCCGAAATCCGATCCGCCATGTTCTTCCGGCACCAGAACGCCGAAGAAGCCGAGCTCGGCGAGTTTCTCGTGCGCCGCCGGGTCAACGCCATTCGCGCCCGTGTCGCGAAGCGCACGCAGGTGGCTGACAGGCAGTGTTTCGGATGCAAAGCTCATCGCGGTGTCGCGCAGCATCTGCTGATCTTCTGTGAGAACGAAGGTCACTACTGATGCTCCTTCAGGCCGAGCACGCGCTTTGATATGACATTGAGGTTGATCTCGCTGGTGCCGCCCTCGATCGAGTTGCCTTTCGAACGCAGCCAGCCGCGTGTCGCTTTCATCGCGCCCGCGTCAAAGCCCTCGCCGTCCCAGCCGAGCCCCTCGGTGCCGAGCGCCTCGATCAGCAATTCGTGCCGGTCCTGGTTCATCTTGGCTGCGCCATATTTCAGGATTGAGGCGGTGTGGCCAACCTCCTGACCGGCCTTGGCCTGTTCGGTCGAGCGCTGAACGGTCAGCGAGAAAGCCTTCGCATACATCTTGTGGTCGGTGATCCGCCCGCGCAGGTCGCCATCGGCGATACGGCCATCGCGATCCGTGCCGACATGGATTTTTGCATAGTCTTCCGGCCCGAGAATGCCCGAGCCGCCAGTGCCGCCAAACCCGCCCGCCGAGATCGAGGAGCGCTCGAACTGCAAGAGGCGCTTGGCGATGGTCCAGCCCTTGTTCAGCTCACCGACAAGCTGGTCCTTGGGCACTTTCACATCGGTGAAGAAGGTCTCGCAGAAGGGCGAGGAGCCGGAAATCAGCTTGATCGGGCGCGCTTCGACGCCCTCGCTGGCCATGTCGAAGACGAGGAAGGAGATGCCATCATGCTTGCTGTCGCGGCTGGTGCGCACGAGGCAGAAGATCCAGTCGGCCTGATCGGCATAGGAGGTCCACACCTTCTGGCCATTGATCAGCCAGTGATCGCCCTTGTCCTCGCAGCGGGTCTGCAGGCCGGCAAGGTCAGAGCCCGCACCCGGCTCGGAATAGCCCTGACACCAGCGGGTCTTGCCGTTCACGATGTCCGGGATGAAGCGCATCTTCTGTTCGTGATTGCCGAACTCAAGCAATGCCGGGCCGAACATCCACAGGCCAAAGGAAAACAGCGGCGGGCGCGCCTTGATGCGCCTGAGTTCCTGCTGCAGCACCTGGTTTTCCTCGCGGGTCAGGCCGCCACCGCCATATTCGGCCGGCCATACCGGCGCGGTCCAGCCCTTTTCGCCCATCCGCTCCAGCCAGAGCCTGCTGTCGGGGTTCGGGAAGGTCTCACGCCGCCCGCCCCAGACCATCTCGTCATCCTTCAAAGGCGTGCGCATCGAAGCCGGGCAATTGTCTTCCAGCCAGTCGCGCACATCCTGACGAAAGCCTTCAAGCGCCTGAATATCGCCGTCAGCCATGGCCTGTTCTCCCTGTCGGCTCGTTGTGTCTTTTGTCATGTATAGCGCGTCCACAACGCTGCATCCATGCATGACGTAGCGCAAGCCTGATTGGGCAGGTTTCTGACCCTCCCCGATTGTCAGCGTCGGGCTTGACGCGCGCGGCGGTCCTCGTCTGCCTCAGGCTTCAACCCAAGGCGATCCGTTCGCCGCGAGACGCCCTGCGGTCATGTCCGGCGGCGGCGATGACAGGTCAGGGTTCCGGATGGCTGCCGAGAGGCCAGCATGGCCCGGCAGTGACAAATTCAGCCGTGCCCGACTTACTCACCCGGCGATTTGAGCCCGGAGCGGTCCAGCGCCACACCGGAGGCATCGACCTCCATTGCCCGCGTGTGATCGTCGGCCTTTGGCGAGAGCTTGCGCAGCCACGGGCTGAGAAGCATCAGCGCCGCCCCAAGCGCCACAGCCGCCGTGCCAAGCTGGAGATAGACCGCATTATAGGCCGCGAGGCTCTCGGCGGTCGGCGCGCCTTCGGGCACCTGGGTGCGCTTGGCCACTTCCGCCGCGATGACATTGGCAAAGGATGAGGCCAGGAACCAGTAGCCCATCATGAAGCCGACAACCTGCGGCGCCGACATCTTGGTCACCGCCGACAGGCCCACCGGCGAGAGGAAAACCTCCCCCGTCGTGTGCAGCAGATACATCAGGATGATGAACAGGACCGAGATGCGCAGCGCGCCCGCCGCGTCCGGTGTGGCTGTCTGGATGCCCAGGTTGAGGATGTAGAAACCGGCCCCGATCTGCACCATTCCGAAGCCGAACTTGATGAAGGCGTTCGGCTCCCATCCGCGGTCGCCAAGCCATGTCCACAGCGCCGCCACCAGCGGGGCAAACACGATGATGAAATACGGGTTGGCCGACTGCAGATAGGTCGCCGGGAATTCCTGCCCGCCAATCTCGTTGACGACATGCGCACCGGCAAACAGGTTGAGCGAGGTCGGCCCCTGGTCAAAAAGGGTCCAGAACAGGACTGAAGATATTGTCAGGACCAACAGCCCGATCATCGAGTTTCGCGCTGCAGCATCGAGCCTGGTGAGCATGTAGAACACGATCCCGGCGGTCACCAGCAGAACAAGCGGATACATCGCCGCCGAAGTGAAGCTTGCAAACTGCAGCAGCACGAAGGCCAGCGCCGCGAAGCCCAGACCGGCAATGTAAACCAGCCATTCCCGGTTGAGGCCGGCAAGGACCGGCGTTTTCAGGTCGACATTTGCCGGCGGTTCGGCCCGCCCGTCCAGCCAGCCCTGACCGAATATGAAGACGACAAGCCCTGCGAGCATCCCGAGCGCGGCCAGCCCGAAGCCGAGCGACCAGCCATAATTTGCCGCCGCCCAGCCACATGCGATCCCGGCCAGGAATGAGCCGAGGTTGATGCCCATGTAATAAAGCGTGAACCCGCTGTCGCGCCGCCGGTCGCCCTGCTCATACATTGCGCCGACGCAGGTGGAGATGTTCGGCTTGAGGAAGCCCACCCCGGCGACGATCAGCGCCAGCGCGGCGAAAAGGATCGTCTCGTAAAGCACACTGCGCTCGCGCGCGATGGTGCCCGTGATCTCGACAGCCTCGCCATCTGCACCCGTGTAACTTACAGCGCGCACCGGCGAGCCGGTTTCTGGCTGCACGAATGCCGTCACCGCATAGGTCTGCCCGTCCACGATGATCTCGCGCTGGTCGCGGGTCTCGCTATAGGTCGGGCGCTCGAGGCTGTAGGACACATCACCCACCACCAGCCGCTCACTCGCCGGCGGCCCGTGAAAGCCCATCAGTCCATGACCGGCCACCAGCAGGATCGCCCCGAAGGTCACCGCCTTGCGAAAACCGATATACTTGTCGGCCAGCCAGCCGCCAAGCAGTGGCCCGAGATAGACCAGCGCGACATAGGCGCCGTAAAGCGTCAGCGAGAAATCGCTGTCGAACAGGAAGTGCCAGGTCAGGTAGAAGATCAGCAGCGCGCGCATCCCGTAATAGGAAAACCGCTCCCACATCTCCGCGAAAAACAGGACATAAAGGCCGCGCGGATGCTTGCGCATCTCCCACATCGAGAAAGCGAAGATCAGCGGAACAAGTGCCATCGCGGCGTAAAGTACAATCTGCATGCGGTTCAGCCCTGCCCGAATGAGTGGTCATAACGGTCTCACGCACATGTCTGCACGCAAAACACGCGTCACTATGACCATGCCGCAAGGCAAGGCTCAAGGCAGAATATGCCAAAAATGACGCAAACGGATGAAATGATCACTGCAAGAGCCGGGATTTGCGGGGCATGGACCGCTTGATCACCCGGCGACGTGTCACGGCCACAGCCGCCTATCCGGCCTCGCGCTCGCGGACATTGAGATCGTATTCGCGGACCTTGCGATAAAGTGTCGAGCGACCGATCCCGAGCCGGCGCGAAACCTCGCTCATATGGCCATCATAATGGTCGATCGCCAGTTGCAGAATGTCCTTCTCCACTGCTTCAAGCGCGCGCATCTCGCCGGCCGTGTCAAAGATCGCCACTGGCCCTGAGCCTGCGCGGACCGGACCGGCATCATTTGCGGCCTCAGGCGTTTGCGGCGCGGCGGGAAGGTCCGACAGATCGGGCATCAGGCCGGAAATCTGCGGGAAGTCCTGCGGCATCAGATACTCACCCTCAGCGAGAACGACCGCGCGGAACACGGCATTTTCCAACTGTCGCACATTGCCCGGCCAGTCATAGGCGCATAGCATTTTCAGTGTGTCGGGGCAGGCGGCGATGATCTTGGCACCTTCCGAGGCATTGAACCGGGTGATGAAATGCTCGGTCAGCGCGGGAATGTCCTCGCAGCGTTCCCGCAGCGGCGGCACCTCGATGGGAAACACATTCAGCCTGTAGAACAGGTCTTCACGGAAACTGCCTTCGCGCACCTGCGCAGCGAGATCGCGATTGGTCGCGGAAATGATCCGGACATCGACCTTGACGGGCCGGCGCGCGCCAACCGGGTCAACTTCGCTTTCCTGCAGCGCCCGCAACAGCTTGACTTGCGTGTCGAGCGGCAGTTCGCCAATCTCGTCAAGGAAAAGCGTGCCACCATCGGCCTCGACGAATTTGCCGGGGGATCTGGCAACCGCACCGGTAAAGGCACCCTTTTCGTGCCCGAACAGAATGCTTTCGACGAGGTTCTCCGGGATCGCGCCGCAATTGACTGTCACGAACGGCTTGCCCGCCCGCTGGCTGGCGCCCTGAATGCAGCGCGCGATCACTTCCTTGCCGCTGCCGCTCTCGCCAAGGATCAGCACGGGAATATCTGAGGCAGCCGCGCGCGTGCCGAGCCTCAACACCTGACGCATCGCAGGAGCCGCGGCGATCATGTCGGTGAAATCCATACCGCCTTCAGCCTTGCGCGACAGCCGTTTCACTTCGCCCGTCAGGCTGGACATTTTCAGCGCATTGCGGATCGAGACGATCACACGCTCCGGACTGGCCGGCTTGATGAAGAAGTCAATCGCACCGGCGCGCATCGACTGAACCACCGTGTCAATGCCGCCCGTGGCGGTCAGCACGATGACCGGCAAATCGGGCCGGCGCTCCGACAGGCGCTCCAGCGTCTCGATACCAGATACGCCGGGCATGATCAGATCGAGCAGGACAACATCGACGCCCTGTCCGACCTCGTGCGCCATGGCAAAACCGGACTCCCCGTCCGGCGCAGTGCGGCAGGCGAAACCGGCTTTCTCGACCGCAGCCTGCAACAGACGTCGCTGGGTCGGGTCGTCATCGATCACGAGTACTGTCTTCGCCATGCCATCAGCCCTTTTGTCATGCGGCAATCGCCGCTTCGATCCGAGCGTGTCCCGCTCTGCTACGCCCCGGTTTGGCACAAACCCCTCAAATTATGGTTGGGCGATTGCGGGCAATTTCACCGATCGCCCATTCTGGCGCTTGACGGGCCGTTTTTCTCACCGCACCAGAGCGCATATGACCACAAGCAAGAGAAACGCCGCACTGTCTGTGCGCAATGCGCAACTGAGCGATGTCGACCAGATCGTCGCCCTGCTGCTGCGGGCCTATCCTGACGCCCCGCCCTATTCGGCAAGCATGATCCGCGGCCAGGTGACGGCCTTCCCGGACGGACAGTTCGTGGTCGAGTATGACGGCCAGCTTGTCGGCTATGCCGCAGCGTTCCGGATCAGCGAAGCACTCGCCCTGACGACGCACACATGGAACGAGATTACCGGCGGGGGTTATGCCGCGCGCCATGATCCGAGGGGCGATTGGCTGTATGGAATGGAGGTCTGCGTCGATCCGGCCCTGCGGCGGCTGCGGATCGGGCAGCGGCTCTATGATGCCCGCCGCCAGCTTTGTGAAGGCGAAGAGCTGAAAGGCATCGTGTTTGGCGGGCGCATGCCGAACTGGCTGAAACGGCGCAAGGACTTTCCTGACCCGATCGACTATGTCCGCGCTGTCGGCGACCGCAAGGTTGTTGATCCGGTGGTCAATTTTCATCTGCGTCAGGGCTTCGAGCCAATCGGCGTGCTGGAGAATTACGACGCCGACGACAAGGCCTCGGGCGGATGTGCAACGCATATGGTCTGGCGCAACCCCTATGCCGAGAACATCGGCACGCGCGGCAATCTGGCCCATGGGCATACCGAAACCGTGCGCGTGGCCACGGTGCAGTTCCAGGCCCGCAAGGTCTCCAGTTTCGAGGAATTCGTCGGCAATATAGAGTATTTCGTCGATGTCTGTTCCGATTATCGCTGTGATTTCGTGACGTTTCCCGAACTTTTCACCCTACAATTGCTGGCACTGGAGAAGAAGAAACTCACGCCCGCAAAAAGCATCGAAGCGCTGACCGCCTACACGCCGCGCTTTGTCGAGGCGCTGCGGGAAATGGCACTGAGCTACAATATCAACATTATCGGCGGCACCCATCCGACGCGCACCGACGACGGCGAGATCCAGAATGTCGCCTATGTTTTCCTGCGCGATGGCTCGGTGCATCCGCGCGAGAAACTGCATCCCACACCGGACGAGAAATATTGGTGGGGCATTCAGGGCGGTGACGAGGTTGCCACCATCCTGACCGATTGCGGCCCGATCGGCATCCTTGTGTGTTACGATTGCGAATTTCCGGAACTGGCGCGCCGGCTAGCCGATGAAGGTGCGCAGATCCTGTTCGTGCCGTTCTGCACCGACAACCGGCAAGGCTATTTGCGGGTGCGCTATTGCAGCCAGGCCCGCGCGATCGAAAACCAGGTCTATGTCGTGCTTTCGGGCAATGTTGGCAATCTGCCGAATGTCACGAATATGGATGTCCAGTACGCACAATCGGCAATTCTCACGCCCTGCGATTTCCCGTTTGCACGCGATGGCATCGCCGCCGAGGCCAGTGAGAATGTCGAGACCGTGACCATTGCCGACCTCGACCTGACCGATCTCTACTGGGCCCGCGCGGAAGGCACGGTGCAGAACATGCGCGATCGCCGCTTCGACCTCTACAAGATCAGCTGGTCGGACTGATCGCTCACGTCACCGAACCATATTCGGCGCCGGCATCGGCGAACCAGTCGCGCCAGAACGCCCGCACCTCGCCGAGTGGCAGGTCATAGACCTCACGCGGCACGATCCGGGCAACCACGTCCACCCCTTCCAGGTCAGCCACCCGGCCGGCCAGCCCCGTCGCGCCGAAAGCGTCCCTGTCAGCGCCGGAACGGTAGAAGGAAAAGGCCTCCGAATGCTGCATGAGATCGGACACGATCACCAGCCGCAACCCGCGCCCGCCGCGGCTGAAATCGGGACGATCGGCAATCGCGAACAGTGTTTCCATCAGCGGTGACTGAGGCTGGCGGGTCTGTTGGAGCGCGGCGTCCACACTGGCCACAAGCGGCGCACGAAACTGTGCGCGCCATTTGTCCTCGACCATGCGGGGATTGGAGAGCACCGGATTCGCGCGGTCCGGGCTGCCGGTTGAACAGGCACTGAACAGCGTGCGGGGGGCGTATGGGTCACGCAGGTCGGGCTGGACAACCGATAGCCGCCCGGCCCGCGGCAGGGCGCGCGCTTCGGCCTCCACCAATTCGCGAACCCAGGCGATATC
>CAYUEM010000063.1:0-13326 GCA_964442925.1 uncultured Hyphomonadaceae bacterium | reverse complement strand
GAAGACGTCGATGATCTTGAGTTCCGGCTCGTCCATGCCGCCATAGAGATGGTTCAGGAACATCTCCTTGGTCAGCGTCGTGCCCTTGCGCAGCGAGAGCAGCTCGAACATCTGGTATTCCTTGCCGGTCAGATGCACCCTGTCGCCTTCGACCTCGACCGTCTTGGCATCAAGATTGACCAGAATATCGCCGGTGCGAATGACGCTTTCGGCATGGCCCTTGGAGCGGCGCACAATCGCAGTGATCCGTGCGACCAGCTCATCCTTGTTGAACGGCTTGGTCAGATAGTCGTCAGCACCAAAGCCCAGCGTCTTGACCTTGGCCTCGATATCGGGATTGCCAGACAGGATCATCACAGGTGTGTTCACGCGCGCCATACGCAGCTGCTTGAGAACCTCATAACCGGAGATGTCCGGCAAAGTCAGGTCGAGCACGATGATGTCGTACTCGTAGATCTTGCCAAGATCGACACCTTCCTCACCAAATTCGGTGATGTAGATATTGAAGCCGGCGGCCTTCAGCATCAATTCGATGCTGCGGGCGACGGCGCTGTCATCCTCGATCAGAAGGACCCGCATGTTTAACGCTCCCGAATCAGTCCCGCGACCAGACTAGCCGCATTCGTTAACTTTCAAAGACCATAAAAATTTAATCCTAACACGGATTTAACGCGAGCAGACAATTTCAGTGGTCGGTTTACTTTTTCCTCAATAATGCATCGCCGCAGCCGCCGGCCCATCAGCCATAAGCGTGTGAGCAATGGCAATCACGTCCTGCACCGCTTGAGACTGCGGTCGCGTTGAAATCAGCGTCTTCTGGCTGCGGATGGCCTCGCGAACACCGGGGTCAAGCATGACCACGCCCGCCAGATGCGGGCGAAAACCGAGAAATGTCTGGCAGGCGCGGGCAATCGCCTCGTGGGTTCGCTGACCACCCGCACGGCTTTCGGCCTGGTTGATCGCCACCACCGGCTCGACATTGGGAGCATAGCCGCGCAGCACCTTGATGAAGGCATAGGCGTCCGTCATCGAGGTTGGCTCATCGGTGATGACCATCAGCGCCTTGTCAGCCGCACGCGCAAGCCGCATGCAATTGGCCTCGATCCCAGCACCCAGGTCGACGATCACCTGATCATATTGCAGCGCCAGAGCAGACAGGCTGGCAGCGAGCCGAGCAACCTCTTCAGGCGGCAATTCGGCCAGCGCACCCGAGCCTGACCGGCCCGGAAGCACGTCAAACCCGCCATTTCCGGCCCCGCCATCGACAGCGGTGACAGCATCTTCCAGCTCGACCCAGCCGGATATCACGGCAGCAAGGTCGGTATCGGGCGCAATGCCCAGCTGGACATCGACATTGGCAAGGCCGAGATCACCATCGACAAGCAGGGTTCGCTTGCCGGCTGTTCCGAACGCGCTGGCCAGCGTGATGGCCATAAAGGTCTTGCCGACACCGCCCTTGCCAGAGGCCACGGCAATGATCGAGGCTTGCGCGACCCTTGGAGCCGGCGAGGCTCTTCGGTCCAGCGACTTTCTAAGCATGAAACTCATCAGGCTGCTCCTTTCAGGGCCATCGGCCCCGAGACATCTTCCAGCAACAATGCCGCCAGTCTTGACGGGGCGGCCGGAACCAGACCCCCGCCGATAAACGGCGTAGCGGCCAAATGGGAAAAGCTGATGCCGGCCGCAGACAGCGCCGCAATCGCGCCACCGCGCCTGCGCGCAACATCCAGCTTGGTCAGAATTGCGCGTCGCACACCGGCGCGGGCAAAGGCACGGGCTGCGTCCGCCTGGTCGTCAGGATGACCTTCCGCAGAGAAAACCAGCACCGGCTCGGCATCAATGGCGCTCAGCAGGTCGGTCAGCATTGCCAGTTCACTGCCGTCGAACGGGATGATCGCGGGAAGATCAATCACCGCGCGCTGACCGGCATCGTGGATTCTGCGCAGCAGAGCAAACAGCTCTTCCGGCGTGGTCGCAATTCGGATCTGGGAGCGCTCACGCTCCAGATAGGCTGCCAGCTGGTCACCGCCTGCAGCCTGATCGAGATCGGCTGCAACAGGTATCAGCTCGCTGCGTGCGATAGCCGCTCGCCGCGCCAGCTTCGCCGCCGTCGCCGTGCGACCATGGCCCGGCGCGCCAACCAGCACGATGTCGCGCTCGGGACGTATGGCAAGCGGTTCACATGTCACCAGCGGAGAAAGCCCCGCCGCAATGGCCTCGGCCGGATCTTTAAGCGAAACATCGCGCGCGGCACCATCGGCGACCCGGCGCACAAATCCGGACGGCGCACCATGCCAGCTGAGCGCATCGCGAACCCGCGAACGCAGCGGATTTTCGACCGCAAGCTGCACCGGATTGTCGGCAAATCGCGACATGAAGAGCGGTTCGCTCGGCACCATGCCGCCACCCATACGATCGGTTGCCGCACGCACCTCGACACCGCCATCCACCTCGCGCTCAGACAGAATCACCGCGTCTTCGCCCATCTCGGCAAAGATCATGGCCCGGGCGTCGTCAAGGGTAGCGGCTGCAAACATTTTCATACGCATGGGGCGTTGCGTCCTTGTGTCTTAGGCTTTGTCCGGTCCGGTTCCGCCCAACCGGCCAGCAACTGTGAATGCCCCCAACCGTAGCCGACAATTGGTTAACGAAACTTTTGCATCGATTAAGCCGGCGGCAGGAATTTCTCAGATCATGTTCATCCCGGTGCCGGCAAGTGGGCACGCCGCTTGCAGGCACCGGCTTGCATGCGACCGCCCCCTGTTCCCAATAGCCGCGTTTTGCGCTGGAGCGCAGCCCTGCTGGCCAGCGCCACCGTCTGGGTGATGGGTGAGGCCTTTGCGTTTCGCCCGATGCCGGGGATTGAAATGCCCGATACGCAGGCGATCATTATCCAGATGGAAGCCAATCGCTGACGATGCAGCAAGCGCGGCTTCAGCGCGTCGGCACTGGCGCTTCGCCCGAATAGTCATAAAAGCCCCGTCCAGCCTTGCGACCGACCCAGCCGGCTTCGACATATTTCACCAGCAGCGGACAAGGCCGGTACTTGGTGTCGGCAAGACCGTCATGCAAAACCTGCATGATCGAAAGACAGGTATCAAGACCGATGAAATCGGCCAGCGTCAGCGGCCCCATCGGATGATTGGCACCCAGCCGCATGGCGGTATCGATGCCCTCGACCGTGCCGACCCCCTCATAAAGTGCGTAAACCGCCTCATTGATCATCGGCACAAGCACGCGATTGACGATGAAGGCGGGGTAGTCTTCAGCATTGGTCGTGGTCTTGCCGAGGCGATGGGCCAGCGTCGTGGCCATTTCATATGTGTCCTGGTCAGTGGCAAGGCCGCGGATGATCTCCACCAGCTTCATCAGCGGAACGGGATTCATGAAATGCATGCCGATGAACCGTTCCGGCCGGTCGGTGACCGAGGCCAGCCGCGTGACCGACATCGACGAGGTATTGGTCGCCAGGAAAGCGCCCTGCGGAACCACTTCGCAGAGATTGCGGAAGATCTTCTCTTTCAGCTCGCGGTTTTCCGACGCCGCCTCAATTGCAAGATCGACATCGCCGAACGGGTCCAGTCCGGTCGTCGGCGCGATCCTCGACAGCGCCGGCTCGATCTCCGAGGCATCGATCTGGCCGCGCGAGGCCTGGCGGTCGAGATTGTAACGGATCGTCTCCATCCCCCGGTCAAGGGCGTCCTGCGAGATATCATTGATGACGACATCATAACCCGAAAGGGCGCAGACATGGGCAATGCCATTACCCATCTGGCCGGCCCCGACAACACCAACGCGCCTGATTTCCACCATGCCTCACTCCTGGAAGGCTTGAATTGCACAAGTCGGTCAGATTGATTGTGCGCCGCACCAATGACAAGCCTTGCCGAACCGTAATACCGACAACATTCCACATGTGTCACCTGAAAGACACATATTGTCGGAAACTGCGGCGCGGCAAATCCCGAAAGCAGAAAGACTGCAATTTACAGCTGCGCGCGGATCGCCTCGCCCATCGCTGCGCAGGACAGGTCGCCGCCGAGATCGCGGGTGCGCGCGCCCGCCGCAAGCGCGCCGTCGACAGCGGCAAACAACCTGTCGGCAGCCGGTGCTCGATCCAGTGACCAGCGCAGGGCCATTTCCAGCGACAGGACCGCAGCGCACGGATTGGCGATCCCCTGTCCGGCAATGTCAGGCGCCGAACCATGCACCGGCTCGAACAGGCCAGGTCTTCCCGCAGCGCCCAAAGCGGCTGATGGCAGCATGCCGATAGACCCGGTCAGCATCGCCGCCTGATCGGACAGAATGTCACCAAACAGATTATCGGCAAGGATCACATCGAACTGTTTCGGCTCGCGCACCAGTTCCATCGCGCAGGCATCAGCATACATGTGCCGCAGCTCAACCCCTTCGCCGGCACTTGCGTGCAGGCGCTCGACCTCCTGGCGCCAGAACAGCCCGCTCTCCATGACATTCGATTTCTCGACCGAGCAGACCCGGCCGTTACGCCCGCGTGCAATGTCGAATGCCACACGCGCCACGCGCTCAATCTCCGGGGCCGTGTAAATGGCGGTATCGAAACCGCGCCGCGTGCCATCGGCGAGCACATCGCTGCCGCGCGGCTGGCCGAAATAGACCCCGCTGGTCAGTTCGCGAACAATCATCAGATTGAGCCCGTCAATCTTTTCACGTTTCAGCGAAGATGCATCAACCAGCGCCGGGAAACAGAAAGCGGGCCTGAGATTGGCGAAAACATCCATCGCCTTGCGAAGCTGCAACAGCCCGGCTTCCGGTCGCTTGTCGCGCGGCTGACCGTCCCAGGCCGGCCCGCCGACCGCGCCCATCAGCACTGCATCGCAAGCGCGCGCACGCTCCAGCGTTCCAGTCGGCAGCGGATCACCGCTAACGTCGATAGCCGCGCCACCGATCAACCCTGTTTCCATTGCGATGTCTGGCGCAAGCACTTCAGCGATCTGCCGGGCCACGGCAATGACTTCCGGGCCGATACCGTCGCCGGGAAGCAGGAGAATGCGCTGCGTCATCGGCCAGTGGTCCTCTCTGAACCCCCGACAGGCTGGCTTTCCAGCCATGGCATGGTCTTCTGGCGACGCGTTTCAAAGCGTTCGATATCAGGGCTCGCCTGCAGGGTTTCCCCGATCTCATCGAGACCATCAAGCAGGTTGCGCCGCGCGGCCTCGCCGATTTCGAACGGATGCACGGATCCGTCAGGTGCGGTCACGCACTGCGCTTCCAGATCGACGGTGAAGACGTGATTGCCGCCGCCGGCCTGATCAGCCAGCGCCCGGCACAGCTGCGCGGGTAACGCGACCGGCAGTATTCCGTTCTTCAGGCAATTGTTCTGGAAGATGTCGGCAAAACCTGGCGCAATGACGCAGGATATGCCCTGGTCAAGCAGGGCCCATGGCGCATGTTCGCGCGACGACCCGCAACCGAAATTCTCGCCGGCAATCAGGATCCCGGCGCTACGATAGGCCGGCCGGTGCAGGACGAAATCCGGGTCCGGGGAGCCATCCGCGCGGGTTTTCAACTCATGAAACAGCCCGGTGGACAGACCGGTGCGCTCGGTCGTCTTGAGGAATTGTTTCGGTATAATCATGTCGGTATCGACATTGGCCATCAGCTGGCCGCGTTCCATCAGTGGCGCAGCAGTCGCCGTCAGTTTCGTGAAAGCTTTCATGCTCGCCGCTCTACCTCATGCCAGCGTATTCGCCAATGCTTTGAAACGTCCGCTCGTGTCAGCAAGATCCTCGATCATCTTGTCGGTGATCGCGGCACCATCGACAACATCGCGGCGTGCGCGCACCAGCGCATTCAGGCGCCGTCGAAGCGCCGCAATTTTCGTGCGATCGATCAGGCCTTGCAGCGCGGCACTCAGCTCTTCCAGATAGGTCTGCAATTCGCCCAGTGCCTTGTGAACGCTGCTTGGCGGCTTTGCCTTGGCATGGGTCTGGCGCGCTGCGTTCAGCTGCTCCAGCCCGGCCTGCAGAGTGTCGAGACAGGTGCTGATATGACCGCAGACACGCGCGGCGCGCTGGCGGCGCTTTTCCTTTGCGCCTTTCAGATGCGCCAGCGAGCCGGTGATCGCTTCAGCAATCGATTTTATCGCCCCGACAAAGCCAACAAGGTCTGCCATTTGCGCTCCCTGCCTGTTTTCCCCTGGATTAGGCAGGTTCGTGGGCGATGAAAAGTGTCGGCACACCCAGCGTGCCGTCGCGCAGGGTGAAGACCTGCGAGCCGGGCTTGCGACCGGTGCGGATGTCGGACACGTCCAGCCCCGCATCCGCCAGCCTGTGCCCGGCCGCAGCGATATCGCCGACCTGCCAGGTCAGGCCCCAGAGCCGGTCAGGCGCGGCCGGGTCGTGCAGGCCGCCAAGACGGTGGACCACCTCCACTGTCAGATCGCCAATCCTAAAGAAAAGGAACCGCGTGTTCCATTGCGGCGCGGTGCGGTCGAGCGCGAGCCGCAGGCCGAGCCGTGCACCATAAATCGCCGCAGCCCGGTCCGGATTGGGCGTTTCGATGACAATATGGTCGAGGCGACTGACCGCATCGGGCTTGGCCGGCAACGACTTTTCCGGCGCGTCCTGATGCGCGATCACGAAGCTGCGCAGCCCGGCCATGGCCGCATCGGCGCAACGAAAGCGGTGCCAGCGTCGCACTTTGCCGCTGGCGAGATCAAGGCTCTCCCCGGCTTCGATGTCAGACGGCTGCAGGCCGCGCCGCGCCAGAACATGTTGAGCAGCCTGAAGGTCATCGGTGGCGTAGACAAGGCTTTTCAGGCCCGGCCCGTCATCGGAGATGATGTCCCGCAATCTCTCCGCGACCGGACCGTTGCCCTTCGGCGCAAGAATTTCCAGCGATGTGTTCTGAAGGGCAAACAGACAGGTCGCACTGCCCGCCGCGGCATTTTCCGACTGTCCGTCCGGCGCGCGACCGAGCACAGCGCTGTAAGCGGCCTGCCCGGCGGCAAGATCGGGGCAGACAAGCACGAGATGGTCAAGCTGCCTGATCATCGCGGACTTTCAGAATACGCCATGCCCGAGCGATTTTTCAGAGGTGCTTTGGAATGCGAAACGCTCACGCCGCGGCGCTCTGCTTTGGCAATCCGGTCTCAATCGGGAGAAAGCCCGCCACGCCCGTCATTTGGCCCATCCAGCGGGTGATGTTCGCCCACGGTTCAAGCGGAATGCCGGCCTGCGGCGCGTATCCGACAATGGCGTAAAGTTCGATATCGGCGATCGTGACCTGATTGCCGACGAGCCAGTTGCTGTCGCCGATCAACTGATCCAAAGCACCAAGATTGTCTTTCGCATTCGCGATGTTGGCTTGCGTGACCGCCATGGGAAACTCGAAGAAGCCGAGCTGTGCTGCGCGGGCGCGATAAATCGGCAGTGCCAGCGTCATCACCGCCCAGCTCTGCCATTCGCGCGCACGCAGGTTCTCCTGATAATTTACACCGCCCAGCATGCCCGTCACCTCAGCGAGATATTGCAGGATGACTGAACTTTCGCACAGGCTGATCCCCGCTTCGTGATCTTCCAGAACGGGAACCTTGCCAAACCGGTTGCGACCGAGAAACGGCGCACCATGCTGCTCGCCGGCGGCAAGATCAACATGCACATAATCGAATGGGTGACCGGTCACGCCAAGCATCAGCCCGACCTTGTAACACGGGCCGGATAGCCACATTCCATGCAGTGTAAATCTCGCCATGTCTGCCCCCGGATGACCTGATTGAGTGTCTTACGGGGTAAAATTAGTCGCAAGTTGCCGGCTTGGCGAGTCAATGACGCAGGAAGGCCCGGAACGGCCTTTTTACTCGTTGCGGAAATGCGGCGAGCGTTTTTCCACAAACGCCTCCATGCCTTCTTTCTGGTCTTTCGTGGCAAACAGCGAATGGAACATACGCCGCTCGAACATCACCCCCTGGCTGAGCGTCGTTTCATAGGCCGCATTGACCATTTCCTTGGTCATCATCGCGGTGACCCTCGGCATTGCGGCGATCTTGCGGGCGACCGCCCTGGCTTCGTCAACCAGTTCATCAACCGGAACAACGCGTGAGACCAGCCCGCACCGCTCTGCTTCTGCCGCATCCATCATTCGCCCGGTCAGGCACATTTCCATCGCCTTGGACTTGCCGGCGAAACGGGTCAGCCGCTGCGTCCCGCCTGCGCCCGGCGAGACGCCAATGGTGATTTCCGGCTGGCCGAATTTCGCCTTTTCCCCGGCAAGGATGAAGTCGCACATCATCGCCAGTTCACAGCCCCCGCCCAGCGCATAGCCGTTGACGGCTGCAATGACCGGCGTGCGCATGCGCGAAGCGCGCTCCCAGTTGCGGGTGATGAAGTCTTCATAATAGGTGCCGGGAAAGGATTTCTCGCGCATTTCCTTGATGTCGGCACCGGCCGCGAAGGCTTTCTCCGATCCGGTGATCACGATGCAGCCGACTGAAGGGTCATTGTCAAAACCATCAAGCGCGAGGCTAAGCTCGTCCATCAGCGTGTTGTTGAAGGCATTCATGACATCGGGGCGATGCAGTGTGATCAGGGCCACACCGTCTTCGACCTCGGTCAAAAGGGTCTCATAAGCCATGGGGAAAGTCCTTCTTGATGTTTCTTTTTTTGAGTGTTCGGGAAACCAGCCAGTCTTGAACGCGGTCGGCGTAAGTCTGAAGCCACTGCCTCTTTCTTGGGGTGCGAAGGCACCGATCCTGTATGTGTCTACTGCAATTGCACCGGGTCGTCACCCCTGCGTCAATCAGGTCTGCGTGTTCCCGCTTTCGAAGACGATGCGCTGATTGTGCCGGCTTTCGCTTTCGCTCACCAGTCTGGCAAGCTGGCCGGCGACCTCTTCTGCCGGCGGCAGGCTGAAGGGGTCTTCGCCCGGCATGGCTTCTGCGCGCATGCCGGTCCGGGTGGCACCCGGATCGAACAGGTTGACCCGCAATGGAGAGTGTTCGCATTCATCTGCAAATGCGTGAACCATCGCTTCGAGACCCGCCTTGGACGCCTGATATGGCCCCCAGAACGCGCGCGGCCGGGGCACCACACCGGATGTGACGAACACGGCGCGCGGGCTGGCCGAGGCGAACAGCAGCGGGGCAAGCGAGCGGATCAGCCGCCAGTTTGCGGTCAGGTTGACCTCGATGGTTTCCTCGAAACTGCGCGGGGCCACGGTTTGCAGCGGGCCAAGCGTGCCAAGGATACCGGCATTTGCGACCAGCCCGTCAAGCCGGCCATGGCGCTCATGCAGAACCCCGCCGAGACGGTCGATCCCCTTGGCATCCTTGAGGTCGAGCGGCACCAGGCTCGCCTCGCCGCCGCTTGCGCGGATCTCGTCATCGAGCGCTTCCAGCGCCCGGGTCGAGCGGGCCAGCGCGATGACATGATGACCATCGCGCGCCAGCTGCAATGCGCAGGCGCGGCCAATGCCACGCGAGGCGCCGGTCACAAGTGTCAGTCGGATGTCGGCCATGGGTTGAGATTCCGGAAAAAGGCAGGCGGCAAGCCGACCGGTTCAGTCCGGCTTTTCCTCCAGCAGGGACAATTGCAGGTCCTTCTGATCCTCGCTGCGGTCATGGTCAACCAGCCGGGTGGGATAGTGGCCCGTAAAACAATGATCGGCAAATTGCGGCGCGTCAGGATCGCGCGCGATGCCCGCAATCGATTTGTAGAGGCCTTCGACCGAAAGGAAGCCGAGCGAGTCGACGCCCAGATGATCAGCCATTTCCGGCTCGGTTTTCTGTGCGGCAAGCAGTTCCGTACGGGCCGCCATGTCGATGCCGTAGAAGTCAGGATGGGTGATCGGCGGACTGGCCGAGCGGAAATGGATCTCGCGCGCGCCGGCATCGCGAACCATCTGCACGATCTTGCGCGACGTGTTCCCGCGCACGATTGAATCGTCGACCAGAACAACGCGCCTGCCCTCGATCACAGCGCGGTTGGGCGAGTGTTTTTTCGAGACCGACAGCTCACGGCCCAGCTGAGTTGGTTCAATGAAGGTTCGCCCGACATAATGGTTGCGAATGATCCCGAGCTGGAACGGCGCACCGGACTGTTCGGAAAAACCGATCGCCGCAGGCACGCCGCTGTCGGGCACCGGCACGACGACATCGAAGTCAACGCCGGTCGCAGTCTCAACCGCAAGCTGCTGGCCCATGCGCCGGCGAACTTCATAAACCGAGCGCCCCTGAACAATCGAGTCAGGGCGCGAGAAGTAAACATACTCGAACACGCAGGGCTGCGGCGGACGCGCCGGAAACGCTCTTATGCTCTCCACGCCCGCTGCCGTGACCACGACCATTTCACCATTCTCGATTTCCCGGATGAACTGCGCCCCGATAATGTCGAGCGCGCAGGTTTCCGAGGCGAGGATATAAGCGTCGGCCAGCTTGCCGAGAACAAGTGGCCGCAGCCCAATCGGATCGCGAACACCGATCAGCGCATCCTGCGTCAGACCAACCAGAGCATATCCGCCGTCAACCTGCCGGATCGCGTCAACGATCCGGTCAACGGGTTCGGCCCATTTGCTGCGCGCGACCAGTTGCAGGATCACCTCGGTGTCCATCGTCGACTGGAAAATCGCGCCGCTTCTGACGAGTTCGGCGCGCAAGACGCGGGCATTGGTCAGATTGCCATTGTGCGCCATAGCAAACCCCCCGGTGGCGAGGTCTGCGAAAATCGGCTGGATATTGCGATGCAGGGTGCGACCGGATGTGGAATAGCGGTTGTGGCCAATTGCGAGATGGCCCGGCAGGCGCCCCTGCATGGCCGGCCCGCCAAAACTGTCACCAACCAGTCCGAGATGGCGTTCATTGTGGAAGAACTTGCCGTCGAACGTTGCGATCCCGCACGCTTCCTGTCCGCGGTGCTGGAGGGCGTGCAGGCCGAGCGCTGTCAACAATGCAGCCTCAGGATGGCCAAAAACGCCGAAGACGCCGCACTCTTCTCGCGGCTTGTCGTCATCGTGATCCCAGATCATCGCAGTCCTCCCAGCGCCTTACACAGCAGCGTGCGGCGATCAATCTCTGCGATCCGGTCTTGCCGGACTCAGATCCTGCATGTCTTCAGTGATTCGCGGCGCGTTTTCATTCATATAATCGGCAGCGGCCTCAAAATGGGGATAGGTGCGGGCCTGCGAAATCCATTCCGGTATCCGGTCTTCCTCCAGCAGCAGCTGCAGGAGATAGACAAACAGCACCACCGCCACCGCGCCGCGCGCAATCCCGAAAATCAGCCCGGCCAGCCGGTCGATAAGGCCAACGCCTTCCACCCCCTGAATGTTGCGCGACAGTCTGTGGCCCCACCAGGTCACGACCGCATATGTCCCGACAAACACGAAAGCGATGATCAATAAGTCGGCCAGCCAGTCTGGCCCGTCATCGGGCAGCATTCCGGCAACGCCATCGCGCAGATAGATACGCGCATAATAAGCTGCGGCCAGCGCGGCGATAAACGCGCCCAGAGTGGCCAGCTCGCGCAGGAAACCACGCGCGAGCGCCATCAGGGCTGAGAGAATGATAATCGCAATCGCGACGGCGTCGAAGGCTGTAAGCGCATCGGTCATTCAGGCATATCCGGGGCGATAAATTCTACGAGTTCGTTTAGGCGCTTTAGCGGCCGCAGCGTCAAGCCATCGATCGCTGCCGTGCTGCCATTGGGCACATAGGCAGTGTCAAATCCGAGCCGCGCAGCCTCCTTCAGGCGTGCATCCATCCGCGCCACGGGCCGCACTGCGCCAGACAGCGACACTTCGCCGAAATAGACCGCCCGCTCAGGTGCCTGCGCGGCGGGGGCGAGCGATTTCAGCAGGGCGGCAGCCGCGGCAAGATCGCCTGCCGGCTCGGCGATACGATAGCCGCCCGAAACCGACAGATAGACATCGCGCCCTGACAGGCTGACCCCGCAACGCGCCTGCAACACCGCCAGCAGCATCGCCAGCCGGCTGGACTCCCAGCCGACCACGGAGCGGCGCGGCGTGCCGTGGCTCGCCTCGGCGACCAGGGCCTGCACTTCGGCGAGCACGGGCCGCGAGCCCTCCATCGCGGCAAACACGGCACCCGAGCCTGCGCCCCCGCCTTCACTGTCGTCGGAAAGAAAAAGCGCAGAGGGTTCACGCGCGGGTGCGAGGCCATAGGTGTGCATCTCGAAAATGCCGATTTCATCGGTTGGCCCGAACCGGTTCTTGACCGCGCGCAGGATCCGGAACTGGTGGCCGCGCTCGCCTTCGAAATAGAACACCGCATCGACAAGATGCTCGACCACGCGCGGGCCGGCAATCTGGCCCTCCTTGGTGACATGGCCGACAAGGACCAGCGCGGCACCGGAGGTCTTGGCCCAGCGTGTCAGCTCCTGCGCGCAGGCCCGCACCTGCCCGACCGAGCCCGGCGCAGCCTCAAGGCTGTCAGACCAGAGCGTCTGGATCGAGTCGATCACCACGAAATCCGGCGTGCTGGCCTTGAGCATGGCGAGGATCTTGCGCAGATCGGTTTCGGCGGCCAGCTGCACCGGACTGTCGGCCACTTTCAGCCTTTGCGCGCGCGACTGGATCTGCGCGGCGGCCTCCTCGCCCGACACATACACCACTTTCAGCCCGTGACGGGCCAGCCGGGCCGAAACCTGCAGCAGCAGCGTTGATTTGCCGATCCCAGGATCGCCGCCAATCAGTGTTGCCGAGGCCGCAACCAGCCCGCCCCCGAACACCCGGTCAAGCTCTTCAACGCCGATCTGCGTGCGCGGTGGGCTTTCCTGCTGCATGTTCAGCGCGACCAGTTCCGCGCGGGCGGATTTGCGCTGCGTCCGGCTGGCTGGCGCAAGTCCGCCCGGAGCGGCCGAGACCGTCTCTTCGCTCATCGTGTTCCAGGCGCCGCACGACGGACACTGGCCGGCCCATTTTGCCGCGACTTCGCCGCAGCTGGCGCAGATGAACTGGGTGTCGTTTCGGGCCATGGCGGGGGCTTAGCGCGTTTTCCGGAACCGGTGAAGCGGGTGGGGCATCGTTCCCGCGAAAATCAGACCGGACCGATCTCACCGGTAATCGCGGCTCTTGCGGCCATTTGCGGACTCATCAGATGGGTGCGTCCGCCACGGCCCTGCCGGCCTTCGAAATTGCGGTTCGAGGTCGAGGCGCAGCGCTCTCCGGGTGCCAGAATGTCGGGATTCATGCCGAGACACATCGAACAGCCCGGCTCGCGCCATTCGAAACCGGCCTGCCGGAAAATCTCGTCAAGCCCTTCCGCTTCGGCCTGCGCGCGGACATGGCCCGAGCCCGGTACAACCATGGCGCGCACACCGGTTGCGACATGGC
>CAYUEM010000062.1:0-13524 GCA_964442925.1 uncultured Hyphomonadaceae bacterium | reverse complement strand
ATGACTATTCCGACGAAGCAAGCGGGCAGCAGGTTGCGATCTTCGATCTCGTCTGGCGCGATGGCCTGCAACCCGGCCTCAGCGCGCCGGTGGCCCTGCTGATGGACGAGCCCGAAAACGTTCTTGAACTGGCCAACCGGGCGGGTCTTCGGTGGCGACGCGCCTAAGGCACTATTCGCAACGAGTTGACCGAGAAGACCCGCCGACTTGTCTCGCCTTCCCAGATTATTGAAATGTTTTTGCCGGACTGAGTGAGGGTCACGCTCGCATCCGGTCCGCCCACATCTTTCCAGGCCTTGGCGGCATTCTGAAGGATCTTCGGAAAGTCAAAGGGATGGCAGGCGACCCGGTCAGTCCATTTGCCGCCATCAATGGGTACGCCGGTTGCCAGGACGGGCGTTTCAATCACGAGAAAGTCTCCGTCCCCGTATATCAATGTGGACTTGGCGATGGTTCCACGCGCTCCTTTGGGAGCACGCTTTGGCCCGGTCTGACGGGCGGCTTCAATCAGACTGCCGAGTTTCAGGACAACGCAATTGCGACCCGCCATTTCAAGCCCGCCTGTTTCCGCGACCACCGGAGTGGAGCGGCGCGCGCAGCGCCTCATAGCGGGCAAACAGAAACTCGACCCGCTCGCGTTCGCTCTCAAACGGGGCCTTGCGGTAAAGCCGGTCCACCGCGCGGTCATTCTCGCGGTGCGCCTTGCGCAGGTCGGCTGGCATCGCGTCGGGGTCATAAAGATCGGCCAGCGTCGCGCCGGGATGGTTCGCGCGGGCGTCCAGAATGGCTTGACCGGTCAGCGTCAGCGCCGCCTTCGCCTTGTCGTCAAGGTCAGGCCAAGGGAAGGTGTTGTAGACCATACCGATGGAATAACGGTAATCGCTTTTTAATCGCCCGCCGACTGTGCGCAGCCACGCCATATGCATGGTCGATTGCAGGATGGCAAAGTCGGCTTTGGTAGCGTCTTGGATGATAGAAACAAGATTGCTCGGAACAACCGGGGGGCTTCGATAACCTATAGGCGCATAAGGCCGTCTCTCGGATGAAACGCTGGGAAGGATAAGAAATGACGCCTCTGGTAAAGTGGTGAACGCAAACTCGCTTGGAAAGTCCGCTAGTTCCCTTGTCACCGGTCTCTTGCTGGAACTCCTGAATGCCCTGACCGCCTTGAGACGCTCTACTACAATGGGGTGTTTCAATATTTCAAAAGGGGCTTCTTTAAGAACAAATATCCACCTATCGCCTCCGTTCAGATATTCTTGAGCGCCAACGAAAGGCCGTAAAAATTTTATAAGCTCTGGGTGCTTCGACAGTAAATCTTTGCCTTCCTCGCTGCTTAAAATTAGATGGCCACCATCTATTGGCTGCGATCCGAATCTCGCGACACTCGGTGCGTTTAGGGGCCTTGAAAGGCTCTCGATCACCAGATGCCGGTTCTTGAGGTCGCCGCCATCTGTCAAAAGCGGCGTCAAAACTTTATGTCCCGTCTCCTCCGGCTCCCCGTTAATGTCCGGATAGGAAAACAGCCGCTTCACCTCCGGCTCATCCGCGCGCTTCGCAAGGCCGATGATGACCACATGGACATGTGCCTTGCCGCGCGCATCCGAGCCCCATGCAAAAGTGCGATGGGCAAAGCTGATCTCCAGCCCGTAACGCTCAAACAAAAGCGGCCAAAGCTGCGCCACCTGTTCGCCCTGCGTGATCGAATTTGTCGCCACGAAGGCGATCCCTTTGGGGCGACTTGAAGCATTCACGTAGTTGCCCGCCTTCAGGAACCATGCGCAGACAAAATCGAGCGTGCCGCCAGACCCACCAAGGCGGGCAAGGTCGCGCACCTGCTCGCGCTGTTTCACGCTCTGGTATTTGGCCCCCACGAAGGGCGGGTTCCCCAGCACATAGTCGCACTTGTCCGGCGCAATCACGCTGGCCCAGTCGGTCTCCAGCGCGTCACCGCAGACAATGTTGGCCGACTTCTTCAGTGGGATGCGGGCATAGTTCTGCCCAAAGGCTCGGCTCAGCTCATTGTTCATGATGTGGTCCATCATCCACATGGCGGCGCGCGCGATCTCGGCGGGAAATTCGCCGATCTCGATGCCGTGGAACTGGTCGACATCGATTTTTGACAGAACAGACACGTCTATCAATTCTCGGCTCTTGGCGCCGCTGTCCCTCAGTTCATCGAGCGATTTAAGGATTTCGATCTCGAGGCGACGCATCTCGCGATAGGCGATAATCAGGAAATTTCCGCAACCGCAGGCCGGATCGAAAATGGTCAGGTTGCCGATCTTTTCTTGCAGCGCCTGAAGAGTGGTGCGACGTCCGCGCGTCAGGGCCTTCGCGCGCCCAAATTCGGCGTGGAGGCTATCCATGAAGAGTGGGCCGATCACCTTGAGGATGTTCTTTTCGGTGGTGTAGTGCGCCCCCGCCTTGCGCCGCTCTTCCTTGTTCATTACCGACTGGAACAGGCTGCCAAAAATAGCCGGACTGATCGGCGACCAGTCGAACTGGCTCGCAATGATCAGGGCGTTGCGCATTTCAGTGTCGAATGACGGAATGCGGGTGCCGCCGTTGAAAAGGTCGCCATTGATATACGGGAAGGCTGCGAGGTCGTCGTCGAGATGTTTCTCGCGCCGGTCCTCGGGGGTATCGAGCGTCTGGAAGAGGAGGGAGAGCTTGCCGCCGAGGTCTGAACCGTCCTCGCTCGTGCGCTGTTCCAACCAGTCGAGGAACTGGTTGCGCGGCTGGAAGACGCCCGTGTCATCGGCGAAGAGGCAGAAGACGATGCGCACAAGAAAGCGTTCCAGGTCGTCGCCGGTGAAGCCCGCTTCCTGCAGCCGGTCGTGCAGGTTTCCGACAAGTTCGGCGGCCTCGATGTTGACCGGATCCTGATCCTTGAAGGCGACTTTCTGGACGCCCATGATGAAGCCGAAGCGTTCGACATGGTCTGGCAGGTCGGCCAGCCTGAAGCTGAACTTGGTCCGCTCTGACAGGTCGTAGAGATCGAAGGTCTGGAAATCGCAGGCAAGGATGAAACGAGGACGTTCGTTTTCCTTGAGGCAAAGAAAATAATCCTCGGCCTGTAGCCGTGCAGCCGTCAGGTCCCGACCTGCGCTTTTCTGTTCCACAAGAAGAACCTGCGGCCAGAACAGGTCGATGAAGCCAGTATTGCCGGACAGTTTTGCGACGCGGCGCTCATAAGCAGCAACCGAACGCCGCTTGACGCCAAAGATGTTGAAGAACTCGTTGTAGAAGGTCTGGGTCTCGCCCTTCTCATAGGTTGCATCGGCAAACTCTGCCGCAAACGCCGCTGCCCGGGCGCGAATTTCATTCCAGCTTAGTCGCACCATTCACCCCCTAATGGTTGTCAGTATTATTCCGGTCATTGTGCATGTTGTTGATACCCCTTGCAAAAAGATCAAGGGGGATTTCGAGGTCGGCGGACTCTACCGGGACCGGCCTGATCCTAGGCTCCGGTAGGCCGCCGGACAATCTCGTCAGAAGCAGCGCAAGCAAGCCCGCCAGCAAACATGCTTGAATTCGCCGGCGTCCACCACATCTAGCGGTCACCGATAATTCTGGCACAAGGTGTGGGCGGGCTGATGGCGCTGCCGCGACTGAACCGGGGCTTGCGGTCGCGCTGCCTGATGTGTGGCGCGGCCCAGGGCGGAGTCGGTCTGGCGCTTTTGCGCGAACCCCCGGGGCCGGGGCGGTGAGCGTGACCCCGGGCTCGGTCTTTCTCTCCCTTGGAGAGACGCTGCGCACGGAGTTGCTGGCCTACCGATCCATCGATGCGAGCCCGGCGGTGCTGGGCGGCGATTTCGACGCCCTGAAGCGCGACCAGAAACGGAACCTTGATCAGGACCTGATCTGCATCGCCACGCTCGGCTCTGAGCCCGCTGCGCAGCTGGTCCATGATTTTCTCACCGAGGCAGGCTGGGCGCGGTGCGAATTTGACGCTTCCAGGAGCACGCGTGATCGCGCCTGCGCCCTGTTGTGCCACTTTGCGGACCATTTCGACGATGCGCTCGCCATCTGGAACGGAAACCGGCTGCGCTGGTCGATGGACCGTGAACAGGGGTTCAAACTGCCGGGCCTCAAGGATTATCAGCACACGCCCCTATCGGAGACGGAAGAGGCGCGTCTGAAGGGGCTGATCGAGTATGCCTTTGCGGAGTCCTATCCCAACAAGACGATCAGCCGGGTTCGCCTGTTCGGGCGTACGGCGCGGGGACTTCTGACCCCCTCAGCCAGCGTGCTGCAATGCGATATCTCGCTCGGCGACGACCCTGAGAGTATCGAAATCATCGACCAGGGCGAAGAAACCGTGATCTCGATCTCGCGGCTTTCGCGCATCAGCGTGATCATCGATCCGCAGGGTGGCACGCTGTTCGTCGGCACACAGCTCGGCAAAAAGAAACTGCACGCGGCGATTGCGCAATGCCTCGTGCAGGTCCTGTTCGGTCAGGGCGCGCCGGAGAGGTTGAGCGCGCTGCGCGTGTTTCCGGACAGGTGCAAAACGGCGGTGACGTTTGCCTATAGCGTCGAGGATGGGATAGGCCGGCCCTGCATCAGCGAGCTGCGCTATCGCCTTTATGGCGCGTCCAATTCGCTGAATTTCAGTGTCCGGGACGATGCCCCGGAAAGTGCGATCCATGACCATCCGGAGGTTCGGCGACTTGCAAAGCGAATGCGGGTGTGGCGGGCCGTCATCGATTTCACATTTTGGTATCATGACGGCGAGAGGCCGGTCCGGCGCTCTGTCGCCCTGAGCGAGCCGGGCACCATCTCCTTCGGCAAGGCGTTTCCAGAAGAACGCGTGATCATCGAGCGCGTGCTGACCGAAAGCGGTCTGATTGATCCGGCTTATGACTGGAGCCAGAGGGCGCGCTTTTCTGATATTGCCCGGCTTGTCGTGCCACAGCATGTGGCTGAGCTGCGCCGCAGCTGGCTGCCGGTCACGGTAAACGCGCTGATCAAGGCCGACATACTGCGCAAAGGCGAACCGCATCCACGGGCCTGGTGCGATATCTGCGGCGAGACGCATGATGTCGCGCGTAAGCAAAGCGGTGATCTATCAAAGCTGGTTGTGATGTGTCCACATGACCAGCGCGCCCTGAAGCCGGAGGATGTCGATACGCTGGTGCTTTCGACCGACGGCCTTCTGAACTGGCTGCGCCTGAATGCGATTGAGGGAAACCGGCCATGGTCGGCGATCGGAGGCACGGGGCAGGCCTGGCTTCTGGGGCCAGCCTTGAGGAAGAAGAAGACAAGCGCCTACCAGCTTGTCCTCGCTGTGGATGTGGATCAGCCAAAGGTGATGCGGGACTTGAACTCCTACCTGATGCGCTTTGCATCGGACCAGAGGGGCCTCATCCTGGCGCTTACCGATAACCCCATTCAGAAAGAGTTTCCCCATGGTTGGCGGACCGCGCCGCTGCATGAGGTGTGCGAGATCACCAAGCGTGGCCTCATCTACAATCCGAAGCGTGCCGCCGCCGCGCTGACGGGCAAGAAAGCCGAAAAAAGCGCCAAGACCGAAGAGGACTGGAACGAGGTCTTCGCGTTCTTTGAGGAAGCCTATCCTGGACAAGATATTCTGCAGCCCTATCCGGTGGCGAATGACATGATCGCTGCCCAGCCTGAGCTTTGTAACGTAACGCGACGCACGCTCGTTGACCGGCTCAAGGGGCGGTACCCGGCGCGATTTTCTGCAGGCTGACAAACAGATCGCCATCTAAAAGAGCGATCGAAATCGCGCCTGAATTCGCGGGATTTCCATCCTGCCATTTCCATCAACACACCGGCAATCTCGACCGTGTTCAGGCAACACACGGAGGTCGCGGAACGATGGACACAGATCAAGCACGGCGGGGGCCCCTCGCCGTCTCGCCCGCCGAGGCCGCGCAGATGCTCGGCCTGGGCCGCACAAAATTTTATGAGCTGATGGGGGCGAACGAAATCGCCTCGATGAAGATCGGGACGCGGCGGCTGATCCGCGTGTCGGCTTTGGAGGATTGGCTGGCTGCGCAGGAAGCGGGCGAGGGCGCGGCGCCCTGACCGGCTGAAAAACAGCGGCCCGGGCTGACGACGACCAAGACGCGCCCGGGCCTGATCCCAAATTCCGATGACAAGGACTTTGTGACGATGCAAAGACTACACCCGAATATTGCCTATCGCAATGATATTGATCTGCCGCTGTTTATTTGGGCATGCCGGCAGGCCGAGCGCCAGACGGATCCAACCCCGCCCCCGCCCTGGCAGGTGCGCACGATCGCCCGCCAGACCGGATTGTCACTGAGCCGCGCGCGGTTGGTGGCCGAGCTTGCCGGTCTTCCCACTGGAGACGGGGAGGCGGGCCTATGAAATATCCACCCGAACATTTCGGACTGGAAGACATACTGCGGCCGGTCATCGCACGGCTGGCATTGTGCCGGTATGACGGAGGATATCCTGAGCCGGTTGTCAGACGGCTCTGGTCTGTCCAATGCCTTCTTTTCGATCTGGTGGACGATGACCTGCTTGGCCTGATCGATGCCACGCCGGAAGAACGCGTGCGGCTTGCGATCGAGATTGCACAGGCCGGCGATGTCTGATTCTGCAAGGGATGCGAGGGTCCGGCTTGCGGCGCAATTCGGCCAGAGCGGCAAAGGGGGCGGGGCTGACAAGGCCTTGCCGGCCTTTCCGCTGGACATTTTCGGCTCATGGCGTGGCTGGATCGAAGCGGCGGCCAGCGCGACGTCTGCGCCGCCCGATTATGTGGCGTTTGGCCTGCTCGCCTCGGGCGCGGCGCTGATTGGCAATGCACGGCATATCCAGCCCGACCCTGAGCGGACCGGCTGGGCCGAGCCGGTGGCGCTGTGGTGCGCGATTGTCGGGCCGCCCTCATCGGGCAAGACGCCGGCGCTGGCGCCTCTTGAAGCCGAGATGGACCGGATCGAGAAGGCTGTGCGGGCCGGGTATGCTGACGCTGTGGCTGAATACCAGACGCGTTGTGAGATTGCCGAGCAGGTCAAGCGGGACTGGCAGGAGCGCGTCAAGAAGGCCGTGAAGGGGGATAAGGACCGACCTGAAAAGCCGGATGATGCCGAGCCGCCAGACCCGGTGAAGGTGCCGCGGCTGCTGGTGCGCGATGCGACGATCGAGAAGATGGCCGTGATCCTGAACGCTTCGCCGAAGGGTGTGCTGCAGTGGCGCGACGAGCTGGCTGGCTGGTTCAATTCGATGGAGCGCTACTCGTCGGCCTCGAACCGCCCGAACTGGCTGGAAATGTATAATGGCAAGCGGATCGTGGTTGACCGGGTCAAGCATGAGGTGCCGATCGAGGTGGATGGTGCGCTGGTTTCGATCCTTGGCGGTATCCAGCCAGAAAGACTCTCGGAACTCGTCGTTGGCAGTGTGGATGACGGCCTGTTTGCCCGGTTCATCTATTGTGCGCCAGACGTGCCGCCGCTTCAGCGCGCAACGGCGCCATCCGATCAGGCGCGGCTTGGACGAGCGTTCGCGCGGCTGCACGAGCTGCAACTGGCTGAGCTGGATGGCGCGCTGCGTCCCGTTCCGGTCGGGTTTGATACGGAGGCGGCCGAGTTCTTCTTCCGCTTCCGCCAGCAGGTGCGCAGGATGGCGGGCGAGGCGAGCGGCATGCTGGCCGGCTGGATCGGCAAGGCACCGGGGCTGGTGGCCCGGCTTGCGGGCGTTTTTGCCCTTCTGGACTGGGCTGACAGCGGGCAGGCCACGCCGCCAGAGACGATCCATGTGGAGACCGTGGACCGGGCGATCCGCCTCTGGCAGGAGTATCTGGCGCCGATGGCGCGCCATGTCCTGCAGGCGCAAGGGTCCATCGTCGATCGCGCGGCTGATGATATCCTGAAACAGGCGCAGCGCCGAGGGCTGAACATCATCAATGCGCGCCAGGTGCGCCGCGAATGGGGCATTGCGGGCCTTTCCGACAAGAAGGTGGAGGCCGCTGTCTGGGCCCAGCTTGTCGAGGAGGGGCTGGTGCGGGAGGTTGACAGCAAGGGCGCGGGCCGCAAGCCGAAGGATTATGAGATTGTAGGGCCTGACGCGGCTGACCCCTGGCAAGTGTGAGAAATCGCGGTTCGCCTTGCTGCCAATTTGCCAGAATTGCCAAAACACTGCGCTGGAACCCTTTTTGGCAATTCTGGCAAATTGGCATCTGGCATGGGGTGCGCTGTGATCTCTCTCGCGGTGTGTGATCGCGCCATGCCGCGCCCTGGCGTGCGACTGGGCGTTTGACGCCCGCCACGCCGGCTGGCAATCTGGATTTGATGGTGCGGGAGGTTGGGCATGGGTGGTTTGAGAACAGCTTTGTTGGCGGGGCTTGCGGTGTGGGCCGTTGCTAGCGCGCAGGGGCAGGATGCGCCGTCGTCTGGCCAATTAGAGGCGGCATACAGCGCCTATGAGGCGGGTGATTATCGAGCGGCCTTTCGATTGTATCAGCAGCTTGCCGAGCAAGGGAATATGGTTGCGCAATACAATCTCGGCGCGATGTACGACAATGGCCGAGGCGTTTCGGAGAACGACGCCGAAGCCGTGCGCTGGTACCGTCTGGCCGCCGCGCAGGGGTTTGCTCGGGCGCAATCCGATCTCGGCAACATGTACAACTTAGGCAAGGGCGTGCCGGAAAATGATGCCGAGGCCATTCGCTGGTATCACATGGCTGCCGAGCAGGGGTTTGATCTGGCGCAAAACAGTCTCGGTTCCATGTACGCCACAGGCGAGGGCGTGCCGGAGAATGACGCCGAGGCCGTGCGCTGGTATCGCAAGGCCGCCGAGCAGGGCTATGCCTTGGCGCAACACAATCTCGGAAATATGCACCGCAATGGCGATGGCGTGCCGGAGAACGACTCCGAGGCCGTGCGCTGGTATTTAATGGCTGCCGAGCAGGGCGTCGCCGAGGCGCAAATCAATCTCGGCGTGATGTACGACAATGGTCGAGGCGTTCCAGAGAATGACGCCGAAGCTTATTTCTGGTTCATCCTCGCTGCGGCGCAAGGCTTTAATGAAGCCGCATCGAACGCCGAGATTATGCGCGAACGGCTGACCCGCGCCCAGATCGCCGAGGTTCAGGCGCGCGCCGCCGCATGGCAGCCCGGGCAGGACACGTCTGCAACTTCGGCCGTGCCGACACCATCACGCGCCGCTACGGCCCCGCCGAGCCCGCAGCCGCAAGTGCGGCAAACCCCTGTCGCGAGCGACCTCGTTCTTGTTCTGCAGGAGGGCTTATCCACACTGGGCTATTATGATGGCGCGATTGACGGGTTGGCCGGCCCGGCGACCCGAGCCGCGATCGAGACGTTCCAGCGCGACAATGAGCTGGCGGTGACCGGTCAGGTCTCCGCCGATCTGGTCTATTTCGTGGCGGCTGCAAGTGGCGCATATATTGTCGGCGAAACCGACACCCAGGAGGAAAGCGCGGTTACGGGCGCGACCGGCTCGGGCTTTTTTGTCTCCGCGCAAGGCCATGTCGTGACCAATGCGCATGTCGTGACCGGCTGTAGCGCAATCCGGTTTGGTGATGGGTCCGTGGCCCTGCTGAAGGCGTTCGAGCCGTCATCGGATCTTGCGCTGCTGCAGGCGGCGGGCGCGCGCGATGTCGCCCCGCTCAGCCTGCGCGCCGGGCGCGGGATACGGCTGGGCGATGACACGCTCGTGGCGGGATACCCGTTGAGCGACTTCCTGACATCGGCGCTGAATGTGACCACGGGGACGGTCTCGGCGCTTTCCGGGCCGGGCAGTGACCGGCGGCTGTTCCAGCTGACCGCGCCTGTACAGGCGGGCAATAGCGGCGGGCCCGTGCTTGACAGTGCCGGGCATGTGGTCGGCGTTGTCGTGTCCAAGCTCGATGCGGTGGCTGTCTTCGGCTCGACCGGTGACCTGCCGCAGAATGTCAATTTCGCGATTTCGAAGGGCCTGTTGCAGTCATTCCTCGACAGCCATGCGGTGGATTACGCGACCGGCAACAGCACCGCGCAATTGCCCAATGCCGACATCGCCGAGCGCGCAAGGCAAGCCACGGTGCAGGTGGTTTGCGAGGCAGAGTGAGATGCGGGGCGGTGGCCGCGTAAATCGCCGCCGCCGCGCTCCGGCTCTTGCCATCATACACCGCCGCCAGACGCCGAAGCACCGCCCCATCATGATCTGATCGTCACCGAAACGGAGCTGCCATCACTCTTCCTCCTGCTGCCAACAGAAAGGAACCAGCATTCGGGCACCGGGGTAATCCCCAATGAGTCAGAGGCTCTGCGGATTGGTATTACGCCCAAACCCAAACTGGCCGGTTTTTGCTCCGCCCTGTGGCCGGATTTTACTCCGCCGTTGACATACAAATCTTCGCCGATGGCGTATTGATTAAAAAATAGTAGATCTCTCCACCTCTCACTATCTCTAATTGTTCATGAGGGATTCGTGAATGTCGGTTAGAACACTGAAGGATCAAACGGCGGGACCCTTCGGATATGAGTGTCAGGCAAGCTCTTGGGGAACACGGTTTTCGCTACGCTGTTTTGGGCGTGGCCATGTACGCTGCCGTTTGCATCATCGTCATGTCAGTTCTCAGTTTCAATCTGATCGCCTATCCCCGCGAGGTACAGTTACACGCCGCCAAGACGACAGTCGCGCTCCTTGCGCTGGTGCCACCGCCGATCCTGTACTTTTTTGTCCGCCAGCTTGTCCGAAATCAGGACCTTGTAGCAGAGCTGCGCAAGCTGGCTCAAACCGATCCTGTCACGGGCCTGAAGAACCGCTTCGGTTTCGATGCCGACCTAGCGGCTGCACTTGAAACTGTGGATACGCAGAATTGCTCTCTTGCCCTCATTCTGTTCGACCTCGACCACTTCAAAGGGATCAATGACCGCTTTGGTCACGATGCCGGGGACGCGGTACTGAAGGTCGTTGGCAAACGCCTGTCCCACTTGCCTGCAATCCTTTCAATCGCTCGGATTGGTGGTGATGAATTCGCTGTTGTTGTGGATGCAAACTACTGGCCTGACTTCGATGATCTGGAGGCGGTCTCAAGGGATGTCGAACACGCCATGGGCTATGTGTACCGTCCAGTAAACCACATGGGCAGAGACCTCCACATCGGAGGGTCGGCAGGCATGTCGAGGTATCCCTTCGACGCCACGACAAAAACAGAGATGATACACCATGCTGATGCCGCGCTGCTTGACGCCAAGCGCAACGGTCGCGGCCGGCTTGTCATCTACAATTCCCGGCTTGACGAGAAGATGCGCCGGAACCGGCAATTGGAGAAAGCGCTTCCCGTCTTCGAAAGATCCGGAGAGCTCGAAGTCGTCTTTCAGCCCATCGTCGCGATGAAAACTGGCCAAATGGCCGGGGCCGAAGTCCTTGCCCGCTGGAAGCATGACTCACTTGGCCCTATTAGTCCCGTCGAGTTCCTTTCGATTGCGCGCGAAAGTGGCTTTGGTGCTGCGATTGAAGAGGAAATCCGAGCAACGGCATTTCAACAAGCAGCCGCCCTGCTGAACTCAGGACGGCTCTCCAGCCTCTCCCTCAACACCAGCCCCCTGGATGTCAGCACCCGGGGTTTCTCAGAACGCTGGCTGCAACAGCTGGAAACCCACCGGATCGATCCCCGACAAATCTGGCTGGAGGTGACGGAATCTGATCGCGTCGAAGACATTGGCCTTGCTCGCAAGAACCTGGACGAGCTTCATGCCCACGGCGTACGGGTTGCGCTGGATGACTATGGTGCGGGTTATTCGAATATTCGAACGCTCCTGGATCTCCCAATTGATCGCTTGAAAGTCGATCGGTCGATCGTAAAGGACCTCTGCGAAGAGGCCCGGCTACAATCGGTTCTGGTCTCTATTGTGCATCTTGCCCGGGCTATAGGGGCCGAGGTTGTTGCCGAGGGTGTGGAAACCGAAGGTCAGCTCGCACTCGTTCGAGCAGCAGGCTGTGGCTTTGTACAAGGCCACTACTTCGCACGCGCACTTTCGAAGCAAGATCTATTGATGCAGTTGCAACGCAACGCGGCTTCAGCTGCCTGATCGAGGGAGGCACCAAAAGCCATGAGGAAGAAACATTTCGGTCTCGCCTGTTTCATAGCCCGTCAGCGCAGCAAGGCCATCCTTTCCACTGCGCCAACCGAACCGAAGCGCTTTCCTGTGCAGAAAGGACAAGGAAGGCGTTGGCCGGTTCTGCCTTTGAGAAACGAGCATATCAAATCGTCGCTTGAGCTGTTTATGCTCATCCCGCTGGTGTCAGTCGCACTCGCCGTGATCTCAGCCGCGATCACGTTTCAACTCGGCGTGCCCGATAACCTGGTGGAGTTCCTGAAGACAACGATCGGCGTCGCATTGTGCGTTTCGGTGCCAATGGGCGGATTGGCGGCGCAGTACGACTTCCGCATTCGAAAAGCGAACAAGAAACTCGAAGAGCTCGCCTCTACCGATCCCCTCACGGGGCTCCTGAACCGGCGTTCCTTCATGGCCGCGGTTTCCGATGAAATGGCGCGGATGCAAAGAACCGGCAATTGGGGCGCGGTTGCCCTTCTAGACCTCGACCACTTCAAGTCCTTGAATGACAGGTTCGGGCATCCCTTTGGCGACGAGGTCCTCTGCCAGGTCGCCGTCCTGCTTCACGAAGAGCTACGTCATCCCTTTGACAAGGTGGCGCGCTGGGGCGGTGAAGAGTTCGTCATTCTTGTAAGCAATGTTACCCGTGCGCAGTCCGAGGTGATCTTCGAAAGATTGCGGAACCGGATCGCGCAGCATCAATTCGATGCGCAGGGATACAGTTCAAAGGCTACAGCAAGTCTGGGTGTTGCGATGATCAACGCGGATACCAATCTGAAGCAGGCTATCGTTTCAGCCGATCAAGCGCTCTACGAGGCAAAAGCTGCAGGACGCAATCGGCTGGTCGTTCAACCCGAGCTCAACGGTGCGGACGCCGTCAAATTGGCGTCCTGACCTTGTCGTCGCCGTTTGAGACCCTGCTTCGGCAAGATGGATCAGAACGGCAGAGATGGTGACCCAGCGAAAGCGGAAAGCGCACATGCATCATGACCGCAAGCTGGATGATCTCGGGCTAGGTTTTGAAATAATGAAGCGGGTTTTTGCTTGTGGGCCGAGCCTACGTACCAGGATTGAACGCCTCAAGCCCAGTTCCCCTGACAATGCCCTTCAAGCGGTTTTCCCTGACAGGACCCTCGGAATCGTTAAACGGCAGGGGTTTCATGAGAAGGAGGTGTCTTATGCACAAGTCGATAGATCACTTGGCTCATAGCCTTTGAGAAGCGCTTGGCTCGGGCCTTGGCACGATATCCACTGGTGCTATATATCATGACGTGAAGATACTCTTCATCAACATCGAGTAATACCAATCTGCATTGATCACCAGTCATGCGCCCAGTCGCGATACCCGATGGACATGATGCGCCAGGGGGCTTCGGTGAGGCTGTTCCAGGCGCGGCAGCAGATGTCGATTATGGCGTCATAATCGGCGAAGACGCGGTTTGAGAGATAATTGTCGCGCAGGAAC
>CAYUEM010000061.1:0-13635 GCA_964442925.1 uncultured Hyphomonadaceae bacterium | reverse complement strand
CGACGAACACGGCTTCATCTATATTGTCGACCGCAAGAAGGACATGGTGCTGCGCGGCGGCGAAAATATCTATTGCGCCGAGATTGAAGCGGCCATCTACCACCATCCCGCGATCGCGGAATGCTGCGTCTTCGGTGTGCCCGATGAGCGGCTGGGAGAGGAAATCGGCGCTGCCATCGTGCTCAAGCCCGGTGCATCGCTCAGCGAGGAAGACATCCGGGCGCATTGCGCCGCGCGCATGGCAAAGCACAAGCTGCCCCGCTATGTCTGGGTTCAGGACGAGCCGTTCCCGCGGAATGCGAGTGGGAAGTTTCTCAAGCGTGAAATCCGCGAGCGACTGGTTGTGGCAAACGCGCCGGGTTGATCAGCGTATCCGCGCCCGGAATGCGAGTGAAAATTGCGGGTCAGGGTCGCCCGCTTGCATCTGCCCCTTCGGGTTGAAACAAATATAGGTCACATTCGGATCATAACCGGGCAGGGGCGTGTAGTTGCAGGCAGCAAAGTCTGCTGGCGGGCCGGGCGCGTTGGAAAAGCCGGCATCTGTGGCATAGTCAAAGCTGAGACCAGAGCCATTGTTGACAAAGCCGACAGGGTCGCTGCCGGGATAGGTGTCCGCTCCACCTGTGTCGATATCGCCATTGAAGAATTCCACCTGCGCCGGCATCTGGTCGATCAGCACGACACTGTCTGTGTCCGTCGACCCGGTCCCGGTATTGTCCACCGTGATCATGTAGATCACATCCGCCCCGGGCAGGGCATAGACATCGCCGCCGCCCGCGCCGTCAAACAGCGCTATTGTCTTGTTGGCGGCCAGCTGGGCAGAGCCGAGCGGGCTGGGCCCGCGGCAGCTGAAGCCGTCATTGCGCCCGCCCTCATCGACGCTGCTGGTCGCCAGTACAGTCGAGGTGCCGGTGCCTGAACCATTGGTGCCGACATCGAACGCCAGGACCTGATTGGTGTCATTGTCAAAGGCGAAGTAGTTTCCGTCCTGGTCGAACCATTGCGCGCCATAGGTTCCGGCATGGGTTGCCGGGCCGAAATAGGCTGTCACGCCCGTCACCGGATCGAAATGGAACAACCGGCCGGCTGACGCATCGATCGAATAGACCCTCCCGTCGGCAGGGTTGTAAGCGAAATCGATATAGTTCGCTCCGCTGGCAGGGCCTGACAGGGTGACCGTCGCATCAAGCGTGTAGGGCGTTCGGGTCAGGTCGATGCGGCCAAGCGTGCTGCCGCCAGCCTTGAACAGCATCGTGCCGTCGGGCAGGATGTCGCCCGAATTCGTGCCGGAAAAACTGCCAAGACCGCCGACCGCGCCGAGGTCGTAGAACGTCCCGCTACCATCAACCGCCCACATGATTGTACCAACCAGCCCATAGGCCAGTCCATCTACCTCATTATAGCCCCAGCCGGCATTGCGCTCGCCACCAGCCGGGCTGCCGACATCGGTGAAAGTCGCCGTTGATCCCGACAGCGAAATCGAGATCAGTTGCGTGTCCCGGCGTGCGAGTTGCCACAGCAGACTGTCACACACGAAAGGCGCCGCGCCCGCCAGCGGGTCAGCCTGGACGGTGAGCTGGTAATCCTCAACCTCGCCATCGGGGGCGGCGGCAGTGGCATTGAGGCCGCTTGTGGTGGACCATCGGAAACGCGAAATTGTCTGGCCGATGCTGGCACCGGCTGGCGTGTCAACATCAAGCGCGATTGTGCCGTTGACCGCGCCGTCAAGGTCGCCAGCCCCGCCATCGGTGACATCAGCGGCAACCTGCTCGCCCGCATCGGCAAAGTCGCCATCACCGTTCCAGTCGATCCAGGCCTGGAGAAAGCCGCCTGAGCCGGACACGCTGACTGGTATCGTGGAGTCCCCACCGGTCGTCAGCAACGGAATGGTCACACCGTCATCGCTGTCGCCAGCCGCAGCCGGGTCATCATAGCCCGAAGTCTCGCCGGTGACGCCCGCACCCAGGCGGAGCGTACTGGAGATTTCGTGCGTCGGCGCGCCATAGGATGCCGGCGCGTCGGCGTGATCGACATCATAGACTGCGCTGACAAACTCAATGAAGACGCCGGAATCCCATTGCTGGTCGGCGACATCGGCCACGGCGAACTTGACCTGGTAAGTCGCGCCCGGTGTCAGCCCGGTGCGGCGCGCGGTCAGCCGGGTGGTAATGCCATTATACTCGGTGACAACAGGGAAAGGGCCGGGAAGCGCATTGCCTGTCTGACACGCGCCTGGAAGGGCCGTGACATGGCCATTGTTGCGGTAGAAGGCGGACTGAGACAGATCCTGCGCGGTGGCGTCATCGAAACAACCGACAGAGCCGATATTGATCGTGTTGATGCGCACATTTCCACCAAGCGGTGCCTGTGCGATATTCTCGGTGCCGGCGATGCCGGGGCCCGACACGAAGAAGGCAAACACGTCATTGAAGCGCGAGCCGACATAGTCGGGATATTCTTCCGAGCCGAACTGGTAATTGATCTCGAAACCCCTGGCGAAGCTGTCGAGGGTCAGGTCGAAGGTCACGATAGCCGCATTGTATCGCGCGAACGTATCAATTCCGCCAACATCCGGATCGATATAGGTAATTGTCGAGCCGAGACTGGCATTGTCATCATTGTTCGGACCAAGCGCATCGGCGACCGTTCCTGTCGCCAGCACGATGCCGCGGTCAATCTCCAGCGAGGCACCGGCTATGCCATTGGAGAACAGACCATATTGCTGGGCGGTGTCAGAGCCATTGGCGGTGGGTATTGACGGATTGGAGATCGTGATGCCGGGCCCGTCGAGCCGGGTTGCCAGCTGTGCAGCCGAAGCGTCAGGGTCGTCGATCGTCGCCTGACCGGCTGCCGGCAGGGCCGCAGCAACCAGCGCTGAAGCGCCGACAAGCACTGCGCGCAGACTGGGAGACCCAATCCGATTCATAACTTACCGCCCATCTGGAGACACTTTGTCCAGCATCCAGTCGAGACTTTGCTCATTGAACTTGAATCGAAGCTTAATAAAAACGCCCTGTCGGGTGTATTCGGCTGCCTGGAAGTCCCTGTCCTCGAAACCGGTGACGTTGTAGCCAACCGACAGCCAGACATTTTGCTTCGGTGAAAACCCGACATTCGGCCCCAGGGACCATTGAGTCGTGTCGGTTGCGCTGGTGTGGATGACAGAACCATTGATGCCGATGTCGAAACGGCGCGTCAGATCATGGCGCAACTCGCCGCCGAGCAGATAGGTCCAGCCGGTGGCCTCGAAATCGCCAAAACTGGCATCGGTATATTTCAGGCCATTATAGATCGCCGCCTGCGTGGCATCGGAGAGATGGGTGTTGAGGCCGAAATTGTTGACCACCTTCCAGGTGTCAAACTCACCGACGACGTTGTCCTGTTTCAGGTCGAGCCGGTTGAAGATGATCGGCCCGTCATCGCGCGGACGCCAGGCCGCAGCCAGTCTTGTATCAACGCTGCGCCGCTCGCCGGCCAGTTCCGACACTTCTGACTGGTAGCGGCTGGTGCCGGCAAAGGACAGGGTTTCAGACGCTTCGCGCGCGCCGCCGAGAATGACAGCGAAGCGCTGCGATTGCGCGGTTTCGCGCATTTCCCCGCGCAGCGAGCCGGCGGTGGCGGCATCGCGATAGGCAATCCCGGCATAAGCCGATGTGAAGCTCTCATCCAGCGTCAGCGGGCTGCGCAATCCATCGGCCAGCGGCGAGACCGCAGCGTCTGCAAGCGGATCGGCCGGCGCGCCATCGCCATCGATCTGCGAGCGGTCGGCAAGGCCGAGACTGGCGCTCCATTTGTCAGTGATCTGGAAGGTCTGGTCGACACCAACCGTTGCCGACAGACGCTTGCCGGAATCCTGGGTCAGCTGGTTGAGCGTGCCGGTCAGCCGCCCGCCCGTCCATGGCGTATAGCTGATGCCGGCAATCGTATTGGAGCCGGAAGCGTTTTCGCCCTCGGTGATTTCATGGCGCAGATTCAGCGTGGCGCGCTGGGTCAGAAGCTTGTCAACGCCGAGAATCGTGCGTTGCGGGAAAAGGCTGACCTCATCAGCATTGTCGCTGCCCAGTGGCTGTTCTTGCGAAGCTGAAACTGTCAGGCCGATTTCCGGGAATGCCCGCGACAGCGTGCCGGTGGCCAGCAGCGACTCGCGCGGACCGCTGTTGAGAGTCTCATTGACGGCACGCAGGCCCGCACTGGCGGTCAGCAAGGGCCCGGAATGCTGCAGGCCCGCCTCGGCGACAGAGCGGGTCTCGCCACTGCCGAGCGCCTCTTCGCGATAGGCCTGACCGGTGATCGAGCGGGTCGCGCGCTCACCCGTCTCGGCATTGTTGGTCTCGCCGATCCTTGCGTTGCCGAGCAGGCCATAGCGGCGCAGGCCATTGGTGTTGGTGCCGGTCTGACCAACGCCGAAGCCGGCCTGCTCCTCGCGCACATAGCCTGAAAAGGTCACCGCCTCGGTCTGGTGAATGGCCTCGACAAGATAGGCGTCAGCGGTCTGCGAGGCCTCGCCATCCTCACCGGGCTTGCGGCGCGAGCGGGCAACTTCTGCATGGATCTCGGCCTGCTGCGTCAGTTTGAGCGTGGCATCGAGCGTTGTCACCTCTGACTGCGCCCCCGGCAGGTTCGCCCGGCCCTCTTCATGGACGTGGCTGACACCGACCTCGACGCGCTTGTCGCGTGTGTGCCAGGCCGCGCGTCCGCCATAGGTCAGGTTGCGCTCGGCATCGCTGAAGGTCTCATAATCCACCACGATGACGTTTTCATTGAACGCGTCATCAGTGGCATTCACCGGACCGCGGAAAAGCAGCTCGCCGGTCTCATAATCAAGCTCGTAATCGACAAACCGCTCCAGCCTGCGCATGTTCAGGACATTATCAGCGCGGGCGCGCTCGCGGGTTTCCACGGTGATGATTTCCGAAAGGCGGACGATCGGCGCAACCGACAGGCGATAGGGCCCCGATGTGCCATCGGCGGCGATTTCATCCTTGACGAAGCCCTGATTGGTTTCCGCCCCGAATGCGGTCACTGACAGGTTTTCGCCCTCATGAACACCGCGCAAGCCGGACAGGCGGCGATTGTAGCGCCCGAGTTCAGTGTCACTCATATCGGTATTGAAATCGCCGAACAGGAGCTGAGCGGTGCCCTTTTCCAGCTTGACATAGAGCGGATACTGACTCTCCGCATCATGGTTCTGCCAGGTCCGGTCGCCATACAGCGTATAATAGGCATTGGGATTGATCCGGTCGAAAACCGCATCATCCTCGCTGCCACGCCGCTTGGCGGTATCGAGCGCAAGGGTCAGCAGCCAGTCGCCCTTGATCATGCCCTTGGCAAAAAAGGCGAGCCGGCCATCGCGCAGCGTGTCCTCGGCGGAAAGTCCGCCCGGCCCATCGCGTTCCTCAAGCCCCAGCGTGCCTTCCGCAAGGCCGACCAGAATCCAGTCGCGCTTTTCCGGCTGCAGATAGGCGGTGATTTCCTCGATGCGCCCACCCTTCAGCGGCACGCGGACACGCACCCGGCCCGTGATCAGTGTCGGTTCCAGCTCGACCCGGGCAATACCGTCTTCACCGACCGTGATCCCTGTCGCCTCGATCGTGTTGGCCGCAACCGGCGCGCGCTCTTCAAGCTGAGCCTCCCGGATCAGCCGGTAGGGATCATCGACATCAAATTCGATCAGACGGCCGGGATGGACACTGTGGCCCTCGGCATCTTCCATCCGGACCGCGATGACGGGTGGCGTGCGGCCATCGGCGACAAGGACAGACTGGTCATCGACAAGACGGGCGCGCTGTGCTTCGGCGATGAACCAGATGCTGCGGCTCAGGGTCTCCTGGCTTCCGTCCTGGTGCGTGATCACCGCTTCGACGCGGTTTTCACCAAGGCTGATATCAACCCCGCGCCAGCGATGCAGTTCAACGCGGTTGTCGCTCGATGTCAGACGCGAATGAATGTTCGTCGCCGGCACCTGCCGGCCATTGATGCGCAGGGCCACGCGCGACAGGAACGGCGTCTTGATGCCGAGATTGACGCTTTGCAGAGACGGGGTGAGACGGGTGTCGGGATACACCCATTGCGAGCCGGTCCCTGCCTGTTCCAGCCAGGACTGGTCATAGATGGTCTCAGGCTTTTGTGATGCCGGTGCAGCCTCGGCTTCGATCGCGGCGTTGTCTTGTCCGGTGCGTTTGAGATAGAAATCCGCGCGCCAGACCGTGCCGCCGGATGCATCGACAAATTTCGAGAAGGCTGAACCGGCATAGCGGGAGTTTTCCTCGCAGGACATCGGTTCGAGGCCTTTCGGCAAGGTTGCACGGTCGAGCTGGACGACATGGGTGCGCGCTTCCACGCCCTCGAAATGGAACAGGCCGTCTTCATCGGTGACGACATATTCGCCGGTTTCCATGTAGAGGCGAACGCCCGCAACCCCGGTGCGACGCCCGATCTTTCGTGCCCATTCCTCGTTGCCATCGCAGGCATTCTCCGAGACGCGGCCGACAATGGTCAGCTGCGAACGCAGGAAATCTTCCTCGATCTGGATTTCTGCTTCGGCGACATTCGACAGGACCTGGCCCATCGGACTGATCGCTGCAGCGCTGTTGACGGCACTGCCGGTTGGCGTGCCGGCACCAATGCCGACGACATAGGACAGCGTGTTGCGCCCGCCAGGCGCGATCAATCCGGCATCGAAGATCAGCTCGCGGCCACTGGCCGAGACTTCCGGATCGCTGACCGGCTCGCCATCGAGCCGGGCCGAGCCGTCCTCATAGCGCATTCCGACCGGCAGGATATCACGCACCCGCAGTGGCGAAGTCCCCTCGGCGCGGTTTTCCACCTCGACCGAATAGGACACGAAATCGCCGACCGCTGCGCGCGTCTGGCCGGAGCGTTTGAGCACGGTCAGCCCGCCTGTCGTGTCCAGCGGCACGTCGAAATTCAGCGGTCCTGTCGCCTCAACGGTGAATGCGCGAGCAAACGAGCCCTCGATGATCTCGAATGGCGCATTGGCAAGGCTTTCAAAATCGGGCGCGCTCAGACCCGACGGGAAGACATAACCGCCAGGCGGCTCGATCAGCAGCCGGTAACGGCCAGGCGCCATCAGCGGGAACAGGAACTCGCCGGGCTCCAGCTGATAAACCGTGCCGCCCGCATCGGTCACGACACCGCCTGAAATGAGGGTCGCGGGATAAGCAGAGACCCCGTCCACGCCGAAAACCTGCGCCGGCGCACCTGTCGCGTCGTCAACGATTGTCACCGTTGCCCCGTCGATCAACTCCCCGCTCAGCGAGTCGAACAGCCGGCCGAACGGATCGACCAGCGCAGTATCAACCGACACTTCGGTCGCGTCGAATGCATCAACATAGCGCGCGGTGAGTTTTGTTTCTTTCGGGGCTGTCAGACGATCGTCATTCTGCGCGCTCGCCTGCGGCGTGCTGGGAACATAGCCGTAGAAATGTCCGGTGTCTGCGCCGCTTTCATACAGCCGCAGGCAGATCTGGTCGCCACCATCCGTTGTGACCGTGATGACCAGCGTCTCGATCTGCTGGCGATCACCGTTCTGGCCGAGGTCGATTACGCGCAGCACCATCAGCTCGCCGGAAAAATAGGTCTCTGCAGCGACCAGCGGCACATCACCCGAAAAGTCGAGCACATTGCCGCCGGTCGTTACAGGAGCGCCGATAGGCTTGAATGTGGCATTGTGAATTTCACCCTCGGGGCTGTAATCGGACCCGTTGATCCGTGCCTTGAAGTGATCGGGCGCGTTCGGCGAATAGCGGAAAAACTCGATTGTCGAGGGTGTTGGCCGGGCCACCACGGTAAAGTCAGCGGGATTTGTGTAAAGCGTGTGCGGACCGCTGGAATGGTCGAAACTGACCTGCGCGGTATTGCTCACCACCTTGCCAAGCGGCGTTATGCCCTGCGCATCTGCCGGCGCGGCCATGGACAACATCAGCGCCACACATAGAGAAAAGGTCCTTGTGAGGACACCCATACCGATCATCCATCTACCCGGTCGGCGGCCGTCTTTTTTAGCGACGATCTCACCGTTCTTGTTTTTGATTGCTCCTGCTCAAAGCAACTCTTGACGTATTTATTTCATATGTTGGCTTAAACTCAGTAAAAGCATTGCATTAAATTGAACATACTGCTGAATAGAAAAGAGCCTCCGGAATGTTCCGGAGGCTCTGTATTGCAATCAGAAAATGAGTATTGTGGGTTTATCGAACGAGGGCCCAAATATAGAGAGAGGCCTCTGTATCGGTTGCGCCCGCAGTCGCCGAGAGATTTGCACCGTCGACAAACACTCTGCAGGTTTCGCCCACAGCGCCGTCACAATCTGTGGAGCCATCAGCCTTCTTGAAGGTCAGCGTCGGCGGCGCGTCAAAACCGCTGGCCTCGGCTTTCACAAAGGCCACGTCGGCTGGCAGAACGTCGACGATATCAATTGCCTCAGCATCCGAGCCGGCAACCAGCGCAGTGTTGGTGACAGCGATTGTGTAAAGCACGCAGGCTGTCGGCGAAGAATACTGATCGGTCGGCGCAGCGCCCGGAACCGCCAGCGCGGCACAAGCGGTTGCATCAGAGGCTGTGTCGAGAACCCAGACATCCTTGGTCGCCGTCAGGTTTGGCGAGACGATGACATATGCCGCAGGGGCCGAGTGAAGGCCATCGGTTGCCACTTCCGACGATGAGCCGGAGTCATCTGCAAACACGTTTTCCGCATCGCCATCAATGGTGTTGTTCCCGTCGGCGTCCTCAGCAGTAACCGCGGCGGGCGATGCCGGCGCGCCTTCAGTGAACCAGACGGTCGGATTGCGGGTTTCCGCGATCAGGATGAGATCGTCACGGTTGCTCTCAAGCAGCGCGTCAGGGATATCGCCCGACAGGCTGATGGTAAAACTGCCATCCTTGGGAATGCCGCAGGTCACACTCGCCGAACCCGCCGCCGCACCAATCGTGGTCTGCGCCAGAAGCGCATTGGTGACCGCCGCCTCGCAAGGGTCCGACGTGTCGCCATCATTGTTGAGATCGACCGCACCGCGGCTATAGGTCAGTTCCAGACCTGTGGCGTCGAAATCATCACCGGCCACATCGGCAATGCTCAGTGAATAGGCCTGGTTGTCATTGCCGGTATTGGTAACGGTGAACGTCAGGATCCGGTTGTCCCCCAGCGGCGGCACATTCAGCGGCGAATTGGTCGCGGTGACGGTCAGGTCGATCAGGCGGTCAACGGTGAAATCCGTCGGGTCGCCGGTGTTGTCAATGGTCGTCTGCGACGTTCCGTCAACCTCATAGTCGAGCGTGAACGTGTTTTCCACATTCGAACCCGCATCCGTTCCGACCGCATGCGCCATCCCGGCTGAGAGTATCGACGCGCCAGCAAACAGCGCGGCTCTGTTAAAGGCTTTGAAGCGTTTCATTGTGGTTTTACCTCATTCGTAATTGCCTTCCGGGATTAACAGAGATCGATTAATGAAAGTCTAAAACTCAATATTTACACATGCGATTATTTAGCGGCTTGCAATAATCTACCTTGGCGTGTTTATTGCGCGCTATAATAGAAAAACCGGCTGCTTTTGGCAGCCGGTTTTATTTTTCGGGGATAATAAGTGCTTGCGGTCGCTCTATCTGAGCACAGCGCGGAAGCTGACCGAGCCGACACTGCCGACAGGGATCGGCTCTTCAAACGTCCAGCGGATGTGCGTGATATCTTCGGCCAGTGCCTGGCGCGGCTCGCCATCGACGGTCACCGCAAGATCGCCCCGGCTGGCAAAGGTTTCGCCGCCATCAACGGAAAAACCGACAATCAGGCCGTCGCGGCTGGCCGATTTCTCGACATAACGCACTTCGTCAGGAACCGGCATGGTCAGGATGACATTTCCGGCCGGTTCATCGCCGTCATTCGAATAGCTCAGCGTGTAAGCGATCTTGTCGCCCGGCGCGACCCTGTCGGCGGGAACAAGGCTGATCACGGTCGCGCCATCGGCGTCTGCCGTTTCGACGATTTTATGAACGCTCTGCTCAGCCTGCAGGCCCGAAGCAAAAGCCGGTGCGGCAAAAGCCGCAGAGAAAGAAAGTGCAATCAGACTGGCACGGATCATTTGGACACCTCTGGTCAATTGAATAATCCGGAAAATGCAGCGATGTCGTTAAGAAGGACTAAACAGCGAAGCATGTCTTGAGGATAAAACCGGCAGCCCGCGCATTAAAAACTATTCTGAGTTGAATAATATGGGACGCTCTTCCTTATCGTGCCTGGCGTAGAGTTTCCGTGACTGAATAGAAAGTTCCCCGCCGTTGGTGACGCAGCATCCGAGGCGGCTCACCGGCTTGTTGCGTACAGCCAAGAGCATTGCGATTGAAGTCGAAGGGTCTTGGGATATGGCGTTATATAATTGGATCGGATTGGTTTCATTGAGGTTTGGGGATTCTCCGGCCAAATCAGTGCGGCTGGATTCAGGTCGCTCAGAACAGTCTCAGCCGGGGTCTTCATCAGCGCATATCGGTATAAGTCCCTCTTGCGCACCCTTTTCCGCACGGCCAGCCGGTGCGTGCAAGTTCTCGCCCGCTGAGGCCTTGCCGCGCGCAGGCAAATCGCTAGAGCATTTTCCGGCCAAGTGGTGCAATTTGGTCGGAAACTGTTCTAATCTGGAAATCTATGGCACAGGCGAATAACAGTTCCCGGTCGGCAAAGGCACGCGCGCCGCGCACCATGGTGCGGGCAAAGGCGGCAGACCTCTATGAGCGGCTGGCCGCAGACCACCCCGAACCGCGCACCGAACTGGAATTCATCAATCCGTTCACCTTGCTGGTGGCCGTGGCCCTCTCCGCGCAGGCGACCGATATCGGCGTCAACAAGGCGACGCGCGGCCTGTTTGCTGCCGCCAGCGACCCCGAAGCGATGCTGGCGCTGGGTGAAGACGGAGTTGCCGCGCATATCCGCACCATTGGCCTGTGGCGCAACAAAGCGCGCAATGTGGTTGCGCTGTCGCGAATGCTGATCGAGGAATTTGGCGGCGAAGTGCCCCGGACACATGCCGAGCTGACCCGGCTTGCGGGCGTTGGTCGCAAGACCGCCAATGTCGTGCTGAATGAAGCTTTCGGTGAAGCGACGATTGCGGTGGACACGCATATTTTCCGTGTCGCCAATCGCACCGGGCTGGCGCCGGGCAAGACCCCCGATCAGGTCGAAGACGGCCTGATGCGTGTCACCCCGGCGCAATATCGCCGCGGCGCGCATCACTGGCTGATCCTGCACGGGCGCTATATCTGCAAGGCACGCAAGCCCGAGTGCTGGCGCTGTGTGATCGCTGATCTGTGCCGCTACACTCCCAAGACCCCGCCGCCGGACGCGCCGGCGCAATGAGGCTCAGGCGCCGGGCCGGTTCAGCGTTACAGTGTCGGTATTGAGATCGAAGCGGCCCGTGGTCAGCCAGTCCTCATCGTCGATTTTTCCGCGAATGACATCACGGATCTTCTCCAGTGTCGGGCGGCTGTCATCGACCAGCGCGATCTGGCGCCCGTCCGCCGCACCGATCTTCAGCCGGAAGAAATCGCTGGTCTTGCGCATCCTCAGCGCCACCCGCGCGCTTGCACCCGCCAGAAGCAGGAAACCGACGCAGCATCCAAGCGCCAGCAAGCCGCCTGCGGACAGCCAGCTGCCGCCAGAAAAGCCGATCATCGCCAGCGCCAGGATAAACACGAAAAACACCAGCGTCAGCGCCACCAGGTAAAGCCCCAGCGTTCGCCTGTTGGCCGGCGTGTCCCAAGGTCGGAACGCTTCCTTCTCGATGGTCATTGTCGCAATATTGCCAAGCGTGACGGTCTCATCGCCCAGTTGCAGGGAATGGGCAAACAGCTCGCCTTGGCGCGCGCCCTCCTGATCGATCTTTAGTCTGTCCATTGCTTTAACGTTCCTTCAGGGCAATGCCGGCAAGCGGCTCAAGGCGTTTGAGAATGGCGGGCGATGCAGCGCGCACGTCCAGCGCCGCGTTCTCATCAAGCCGGGCCTGGATCGCTTCGATCTTCTCGCCCTGCTGAACGATGTTGGCAATCGGAACGGTCAGACGCAGCCTATGCGCGTGGATGTCGAAGCGCAGCGCCATTTCACGAATGTCGAACAGACGTTCGCGATTGCGCAGATAGATGTCGCCTTCGCGCGCGGCGGTCTCGAACAGTTTCTGGGTATAGATGCCCCAGGGCTCGCCGACCTTCCGGGACTCACTGGCAAGGTCGAAAATCTCGTTCACCGAGGGCAGGATCTCTCCGAAGAAGCGGGCCGCCTCGCGCTGTCGTCGTTTGCGGCCAAGCCGCTCCTGTATCAGTTCCGTCACCAGAGCGCCGAGCGTGGCGAGCAGCGCGCCGATCATCACGGCGAGCAGCGTGTCGAGATTGCCGATATAGTCGAAGGGCGATGGGCGCATGGGTCCAGTCTGTTTCGATCAAGCGGGGGCCCGGCGCAAGACGCTCCTCACCCCCCTGCCGTCAGCTTAAGGCGTTTTCTGGCCAAATTGAACCACTTGGCCGCTTGAATATTTCGTCAGGCCGACGAGCGTGAAGTTCGGCGATGCGGGCATCGGCGGACCCGTGCGAGGGCGACGATCCTGACGGAAAAGACAAGCGGTTGGACCGGTATGCGCACAAAGAACATTGATTAAAAACAGTTATTTAGGACACGGTGCTGGGGTGCCTTTTGCACTCTGGCGATGTCGTTGTAGCGCGAGGGGGCCGGACGGTGATTGTCCGTCTGCGCTCAAATACCGGCTGCCAGTCCAGTTTTCGCGGCTGCAACAGGTGCCGACCAAAGCTTGAGCGCCGTGCCCGGTTCCCGGATGGCCCCACTGGGACGCAAACGGGAAGGCCCGGTGCCGAATTTCGCCGTTTTACCTTCAATATGCTTGCGAGCCGAATTCTCGCAAAAGCGGACGAGCCTAAGTATTATATTGTAATCTGGGTTCTAAATGGTGGGCGGTACAAGGTTCGAACTTGTGACCCCTACGATGTCAAGCCATCGTAGGAGGGCTAAGCCATTGAAAAGATTTAAGTCGAACGAAGCGTAACGTTGCCGATCGTCGGATAACGTCGCCTGAAAACGGGCCCTGAAGCCCTCTAACGTTGCCAGAGCGTTGCCAGTCGATTTCGGGCTATTCTAGCCCTCTCACCTGGTTCGCGATGGCCGATTTTGCATGCATGTCAAATGCGTGTTATAAATGCGCATAGGTATTAAGCAGGAGAGACAAATGAGCAAACGCGCGACAAATCTGACAGTCGATACCGCCCTTCTGGACGAGGCGCGCGGCCTGGGCATCAACCTTTCGGCCACATTCGAAGCCAGCCTGCGCGAGGCCGTGCGCCAGCAAAAGGCCGCACAGTGGCTGGAGGAGAACCGCGCCGCCTTGCACAGCTCCAATGAATGGATCGAGAAAAACGGCTTGCCACTTGAGAAATACCGGCAGTTCTGATGGCGCAATATGATGTGTTCGTGAACCCAAACGGCGGCGGTTACCTGCTCGATGTGCAAAGCGACCTGCTGGACGATCTGAATGTGCGAGCCGTCGTGCCGCTCTTGCCGCAAGACGCCGCGCCCTTCGCCGCCAGCCGGTTGAACCCGGTTTTCGAGATCAATGGCGCGGCCCATGTCAT
>CAYUEM010000060.1:0-13706 GCA_964442925.1 uncultured Hyphomonadaceae bacterium | reverse complement strand
TTCATTAACAACCACGGGTAGTGCCTGCACACCGGCCAATGATCCACACAGGAACCAGATGACCACTGCAATAATTTTAACAGAGAATGTTTTGTCTTTCATATAAAAAATAGTAAATTTAATGAATATAAAAAGGAATGGAACAATAGTCATTCCAATTTTAAAATGCAATTATCTTTTTATCAAGAGGAGGTTAAAATGAAATACCGTGCTCTTGTCTCACTTTTTTTGCTCATCTCTATTCTTTCATATTCACAGGACTTGCAAAAAGATATCATCAAAACATCCGTGGGCGATCTGGCGCTCACATTCATCGGTCACGGAACGCTGATGATGGAAATCGAAGGCAAAGTCATTCACATCGATCCGGTCAGCCGGGAAGCGGATTACTCGAAAATGCCCAAAGCAGACCTTATCCTGCTCACCCATCAACATGGCGACCACCTGGATGCCAAAGCCATAAACCAGGTTAAAAAAGAATCCACAAAAATTATAGTGACCAAAATGTGTAAAGATCAATTGGGCGATGGTCAGGTTATAGAAAATGGCGAAAGCACAACAGTGAATGGTCCAGTTTCAGCGGCTTCAGTTCGTCGCCAATCGCACCCGACAGCCGCTCGCCTGCCGCCTTGCGGGCCGCCGTCAACCGTCCGGCCGCGCCATGATACGCCGCCGCCGCTTCGCGTTCGGCCCGCGCAGCGGCCTCCACTGCCTCACCATCTGCGCCGAGTGTTTCCAGCTGCGCCAGAAAATCTGCCAGTGTTTCGGGCAGGGCTTCCACATCAACACCATGACGCCGCGCCGCCGCGCGCAGCGCAAACAATCGCGACTCGACTGTTTCGAGCCTTTCAGGGTCATGTTCAGCGCAGCCCGCCAGCGCTTCGATCGCCGTTTCGCTTTCCTGAACCTCGATCAGCGTGCGTTCCAGCGCGTCAGCCGCCAGCCGGGCCGGCGAACCGGGCTCGTCAAATCCCGGCAGTCTCGCCACCCGGTCGATTTCCCGCGCCGCCTGACCGAGACGCGCGACCATATTGCCATCTTCAAGTGCGGCGCGCGCAAGGCTGAGCGCCTCGCCGACCCGTTCCGCCTGCATCAGACAGCTTCGCTCTTCGGCCAGACGGTCCGCTTCGCCCGCTACCGGGGCAAGTTCCTGCAAGCGGACAATGTCAGCTTGCAGGGTCTCGCGCATCGCATCAAGGCCGGCACTTTCAGTGGCCAGACGCGCGTGTGTCTCGCGCGCCGCTTTCAGAGTGCCCCACGCTTTCGCGGTTTCATTGAGCAGGCTTTCATTGCCGGCATACTGGTCGAGAAGGTCACGATGAGCCGATACCCGCCACAGCGCCGCAGAAGCATGCTGACCGTGAATTTCGACCAGTGATGCGCCAACAGAGGCGAGCAGCCCGGCACTGACCGGCTGATCATTCAGCAGGGCCCGGCTTGGTCCGGACGGTTTCACGATCCGCTTGAGTGTCAGTGTCTCGCTCTCGCTGACGCTGACCCCGGCATCGCCCAGCAGCCTCCACACAGCATGGTCCGGCGGCAGAGAGAATTCCACCGCCACACTGCTCATATCCGCACCCGGGCGGATCATCCGGCGTTCTGCCACCCCACCCAGCGCCATTGCCAGCGCGTCAAGAATGATCGATTTGCCCGCTCCGGTCTCGCCGGTCAGCGCAGTAAATCCCGGGTCAGGCTCAAGGTCGAGCCGATCCACGAGCAGGAAATCACGAACGGAAAGCGAGACAATCATGCACGCCCATTAGCATGCGAACAGACCGCGAACAACACCAAAGTTTGTGTTATGTTCCGTCGGCCGGAGCTTCCTCATAAATCGCCGTGCGCAGGCTGCCTGCATCGATCTCGCCGCGATACATGCCTTCTGAATTGAACACGAAACGCACATTGCCGACCCCGTCGATGACGACGACGCCGCCATCACCGCCCAGTTCCGCGACCTGATCGAGTGCGTTTCTGGCCGCATCGCCAATCGGCTCTGCGAGAAGTTCAGCGCGTGCGCAGAGCGTTCGCGCAACCCCGACACGGATGAAATATTCGCCATGGCCGGTCGCCGAGACCGCGCAGACCCCGTCCTGCGCATAGGTCGCGGCACCGATCAGGGGACTGTCGCCGATGCGGCCCGGCGTCTTTGCCGTCATGCCACCTGTCGAGGTCGCGGCGGCAAGGTGGCCATTGCTGTCGATCGCCACTGCGCCGACCGTTCCATGTCGATCGGCAGCGCTGCGGGCGCGCGTTTCCAGTACCCGCTCCAACGCCTGTTGCCTCTGCGGTGTTGTGAAATAGCTGTTTTCGACCATTTCGAGGCCGTTCGATTGAGCGAAAGCATCGGCCCCGGCCCCGGCGAACATGACGTGCTCGGAACGCTCCATCACTGCCCGGGCGGCCCGGATCGGATTGCGCACGCGCATCACCCCGGCAACGGCACCGGCATTGCGTGCCTCGCCAGACATGATCGAGGCGTCGAGCTCATGTGTGCCGGCTGCTGTCAGCACTGCACCATGGCCGGCATTGAACAGTGCGCTGTCTTCCATCACCAGCACAGCTGCCTCGACCGCATCCAGCGAAGTGCCGCCTGCGCGCAGGACCTTCGCTCCGGCTTCCAGTGCCGCGGCCAGTTTCGAATGATAGGCCGCTTCTTGATCGGGCGAAAGCGCGGCGCGTGTGATGACGCCGGCGCCGCCATGTACGGCCAGCCGCCATGGCTGCGGCGCACTGTCAGCGCGCGCGGCTGGCAAATGGCTGCAGGCCCCGGCAAGAATGCAACCGGCAAGGGCGAGGAGATATCGTCGCATCGGCAATTGGCCTTTCAGAAACATCGCTGACCTGTGACGCAGATGAGGCTAACGCGCGCAGCCGGAGATGACAATCAGCATTGAAATCGACATGCCCGCCGGCCAGATGCCTTGCAGGACCATCACGAAACAGCCTACAGCCCAAGACAGATCAAGGCCCCAGCAAGACGGAGAAACCCAAAGTGTATGCACTGCTCGTCGCGCTTTACAGCTATTTCGTGAACCCGCTGATCACGCTGATTTTCTTCATCCTGTTTGCCTATGTCATCTTTGGCTGGCTGGTGGTTGGCGGCGTGGTTTCGATGCAGAACCCGACTGCACGCCAGATCTATTCTGTCCTCGCCAGCGTGATCGAGCCGATGGCGCGCCCGATCCGGCGCTTTGTGCCGCCGCTGGGACAGCTTGACCTGTCGATCTTCGTGCTGGCACTGGGCTTGCTCTTTGTGCGCGACTTCGTCTTCCCGACCCTGATCAGTGCCTTTGCCTGAGCCGGTCACGGGTGAGAAACCCGGGATGGCTCTGCCCTGAAGCTCGACGCAGACATCGCGCTGAAGACTTCAGGTATTCGACGCGCAAACCCGGCAGATGATACGCGATAAGCCCTGTAATGGCGCGGGGTCGCGGCACTTGCAGCTTTTTGCGATCGACTCCACGCATGATTGCAAGGCGTATATCTCCGGTTTGAGATCGAAAATTCAGAATTTCGTAAAGGTAACTCTTCGTTTACCATTGTCAGAGAGGTTGAATTATCAACCTTCGGTTTTGGGAGTAGACCATGAGAACTTCGATCAAGGACTATCACCGCATCTGGACCATGGCTCGGCTTCGCTCGAAGTTCTTTGCTGAACAGATCGAAAATGAGGAACTTGCCGACCAGCAGCTTGCACTGGAGTTGTCCGCGCTTGAAGGCATTGCACAAACAACGGCTTCATCTTTCGAAGACCTCCGTATCAAGATCGACGTGCTTATCAGCGAGTTGATGGAGAGCGGCTTGACTGACGAAGACTGTAATTCCCAGACACTTATTGCCCGATCACTGCAAAATGATCTTGTCGTGCTTTGCGACCAGATGGAGCCCGTCAGAGCGGCGTCCTGAGAACCTGGATGGCCTGAGACGACTGTTTTCAGGGCGAACCCGGGCAATTTTTCTCGCTCGGGTCGTAACGGACTGAAGCTCGTCGCAGCCGAAATTGGATCCCACCTTCGGCTCAGCCCCGAAATTTCAGATTTTGCAAGGTCAAACGCTTTGCAGTCCCATTGCAATGACGCAGGCGGACCGATCGGATCAGAACCTCACTGACCGGCAGCAATTTGCGGCGATGACGCGCGGTCGTTGGGGCCGGTATGACCTGTCTGTGTCGTCTTCGCCAAATTCCCTCACCCCAGATCGGGAGCAGTCCTATAGCGTTTCCGATATCGGCGGAAACGCAAGAAGCGAGCGAGGCGAGCCTGGCCCGGATGGGCCGCCCTCGCGGAGCCGTCAGCAAAGCTGACTGGCGTGAGCGAAATAACAGCGATGACCGGTCCCGCCAAAGGCGGGAGCGGTCTGAACGGTGCGGAATTGCAATACTGTTTCCACATTTCGATCGGATATGGCGCGGGCTTTTCCCAGATCGTCTGACCGGATGTTGCGCGAGGGAAATCCGGGTGTCGCTGTCACCCTCCCTTTCACTGAAGCAGACCAACGCACTTGCAATACTGATTCGCCACACTACTGAACCATAGCAATGAATTGGCTGGTTTGTCGCGTTAACGTGCTTTTAATATTTCGTGTCCATTGAAGAAAAAATTAACGCGTCTCGGAGAATTTTCATGATCAATACGCGGTCTCCTTCGTTCGTTGATGAACACGTTGGCCAGAAAATCAGGCAGATGCGCAAGCAAGCCGGACTCTCAATGATGGAGTTGGCCGAGCGCCTTGGCATGTCATACCAGCAGGTGCAGAAATACGAAAAAGGCATGAATCGGGTGTCTGCAGGTGTGCTGTATGAAATCGCCTGTCTTTTCGGCGTTGAAATCAATGAATTCTTCCCACCTGTGCAGAGCGCCAAAAGTTCATCAAGTGAGCATGAAGAACTGGTTCGCGATCTTGTGGACAAGCTGGAAGACGCCGGAATGCTGATGGCTTTCAAGCGCTCCATCGACACGATCAGCGTGGCGAGCAAGGCCACAGCGGGAAACGCGACAGCACATTCGCAGGTCGCTTGACAAGCGTGTTCCGACCACCTTGCGCCCGACCCGGGATCTGTCGCGTGTGACCGGCAACAGGCAGGTCCCGCGGCAAGCCCGGGACAGGGAAGCTCTCTCGAACATTTTCAGAAACAGTCTCCATGCGATTTTCAGCAGCCTGCTAAGACGGACGCCTTTGAGCCGTCGCCCAAGTCCAGCCGGCCGCGCATCAAAGCGCTGACCAGACCCGTCAAAGTCCAGAACAGATTCGCGGTGGGTCTGGACGGAAAGGACGTGGTGGAGGGGACAGGATTCGAACCTGTGTACGCAATGCGGGCAGATTTACAGTCTGCTGCCTTTAACCACTCGGCCACCCCTCCAGGTCGCCATCTTTCCGGTGCGATTTGACGTCGGCACCCCGTGCGGCGACAAGAGCAGAGATTTTCCTGCGCCGACGAAAGAACGTCTTATAAGTATGAAGAAAACGGCACGCAACCGCCCACATGCGCACACGCCGCGACAAATTCAGCCGCCGCCGGAAGGTCCGGTCTGGCTGTGGGGCAGCCATGCCGTGCTCGCGGCACTGCAAAACCCGGCCCGCAGCCGCTTGCGACTGGTTGCCACGGAGAATGCCGAGCGGCGTCTGGCGCTGCGCGATGCAGAAATCGTGACGATTCGCGAATTCGACCGGTTGTTGCCCGCAGGGGCTGTGCATCAGGGCATCGCTTTGCTGACAATGCCGCTGGAGCCGGCCACGCTGGATGATGTCCTGGCACAGGCGCCGGCGCGGCTTGCCGTGCTCGACCAGATCACCGATCCGCACAATCTGGGTGCAATCTTTCGTTCCGCCGCCGCGTTCGACTTTGCCGCGATGATCCTGCAGACCCGTCACACACCCCCTATCACCGGTGCAATGGTCAAATCGGCAGCCGGGGCGGTTGAAACCGTCCGCGAGGTGCGGGTGGTCAATATTGCACGCACGCTGGAGGCACTGGAGCGGGCGGGATATCGCACCATAGGGCTTGCTGGCGAGGCAACGGAAACGCTGCATGAGGCGCTTGCGCGTGCAGACAAGCTCGCCATTGTACTGGGCGCGGAGGGTTCGGGCCTGCGGCCGGCCGTGGCCAGCGCGTGCGAAAGGCTTGCGCGAATTCCGATGCCGGGCCAGATGGAGAGCCTGAATGTGTCGAATGCGGCGGCCATTGCTTTTCACGAGTGCGTGCGGGGCGCAATTTTGCCCCATTGAGCCGGTAATCTGTAAATTCTGAGTGGCCCGTGGGAGGCGTCAATGATGCGTGTGTTTTCCGTCCTTCTGATCATTCTCGGCCTTCTCGCCGGCGGGCTCGGCGTTGCCGCAATGCTCACGCATATGGATGCGCCAAGCAATGATGTGGCAGCTCCGGTTGCCGATGCACCGCGGCCGCCCGTGCTCAACCCGGAGTTTGCCCCCGGTTTCGACGGCACCGAAACCGCCATTGTGCGCCCGCAATCCACTTTTGCGAGCGACCTTGCTGCGCGCCTGCGGAGCGTTCCGGTGGCGCATGAAACCCCGCGCGAGGCCGCCTTTGGCCGTCCGTTCGATGTGACACTGGCGATTGACGCCACCGGCAGAGACAGCGCCGCCGGGGCCTTGCCCGGACGCGGAACGATCGCAGAAAGCAATGCGCAGGTGTCTGACGAGGTCAAAGCCAGCCTGATCGGCTCCGCCTTTGAAATCGAGCCATTGTCGCCGGATGTGCAGAAGATATCGCCGTTGACGGCAAACACCTGGCGATGGCGGGTCACGCCGGTCGAGACGGGCAGTCACGATCTGGTGATCGAAATCTACGCCTTCGTCGATGGGCACCTGCTTCCGGTGCGCACCTTCCGCGACAAGGTGACTGTCGAGGTATCCGCGCTCAGGCAGGCGATTGATTTTGCGCAGGCCGCCAATCCGCTGGTCATGGTTCTGGGTGGCATCGGCTCGGTTCTCGGCGGTATTTTCGGCGCAGCCCGGTTTTTCCGCAAATAGCCCCCTTGCTTGCTTGCAAATCGCCTTGCGGCGGTGCTTCACAAAGAGCAGGCAAGGCCTTAATTGCGAGAACTGTTGAAATAACCTGCGCCGGACCTTGAACCCGGACGGAGTGCAAAATGAATGACCTGAACTCACTGGGCTTTGCCAAGGCCCCGGCGGACACGCGCGTTGTGGCTGCCATGTCCGGCGGCGTCGACAGTTCGGTTGTCGCCGCGATGCTGAAGCGCGAGGGTTATGATGTCATCGGCATCACCCTGCAGCTTTACGATCACGGCGCGGCGATACAGAAAAAAGGTGCCTGCTGCGCGGGGCAGGACATCCATGATGCGCGCAATGTCGCCGACCGGATCGGCATTCCCCATTATGTGCTTGATTATGAGAGCCGTTTCCGCGAGCAGGTGATGGAAGACTTCGCCGATAGCTATATTGCCGGCTCGACACCGATCCCCTGTATCCGCTGTAACCAGACGGTCAAATTCTCTGATCTTCTGGCCACCGCGCGCGATCTCGGTGCCGATTGTCTCGCGACCGGGCACTATATCCAGCGCACCGAGGGGCGTTTCGGACCGGAGCTTCACCGCGCCGTCGATGCCGCGCGGGACCAGTCCTATTTCCTGTTCGCCACGACGCGCGAGCAGCTCGATTACCTGCGCTTCCCGCTCGGAGAGCTGCCGAAATCGCGGGTGCGGGAGCTGGCCGGTGAATTCGGCCTTGCGATTGCCGACAAGCCCGACAGCCAGGATATCTGTTTTGTGCCAGATGGCTCTTATGCCGATGTGGTCAGGAAACTGCGTCCCGGTGCCGGGCGCAGCGGCGAAATCGTGGATATGGACGGGCGCGTTCTCGGCCAGCATGAAGGTGTGATCCATTATACTGTCGGCCAGAGGCGCGGTCTTGGCATTGCGACCGGTGAGCCGCTTTATGTGGTCAGGATCGATGCCCCGGCCCGCCGTGTGATTGTCGGTCCGCGGGATGCGCTGGCCACCCATGCGCTGGTTCTGGAGGAACTCAACTGGCTGGGTGAGGGTGGGCTTGCCGAGGCCTGTGCGCGTGGCCTGGACGTGCAGGTGCGTGTGCGCTCGACCCGCCCGCCGGTCGCCGGACGTCTGGGCCTGCGCGACGGCCAGCCGGATGTGCGGTTTGATACACCTGAAGAGGGCGTTGCGCGCGGGCAGGCCTGCGTGCTTTACGATGGCGGCGAAGGCGCGCGCGTGCTCGGCGGCGGCTTTATCGCGGCGACATTCGGTCCGGCGACACAGGCTGGCAATTTGCGAATATGAGACAAAGCCTGAGGTGCAATTTTGCCGAAAACTGCCAGACCGGTTTCAGCCGGGTCTTAAAACCTGTGCGTTACACATTGCAGACAGGCTTCCAGAACGGGAGCTGAAGACAGTTGCAAGGTGCAGAAATCATGACACAGCAGAATGCGCACACCATGAGTGTCACCGGCCCCGATGGTCGCCCGTTGACGCTTGAAGATCTTCCCCCCCCGACCATTTCGCGCTGGGTCACACGGCGCAAGGCCGAAGTCGTCGCCGCCGTCTCGGGGGGACTTCTCAGCCAGAAAGACGCGCTTGAACGCTATGGCCTCAGTGAAGAAGAATTTGCGGGCTGGGCCCGGCTTTACAGCCAGCACGGAACCAAGGGACTTCGGGCCACACGACTGCAGAAATATCGCGATCTTTCTGTCGGTTAAGCGCCAGTTTACCACGTCCGGGTTCTAATCTGTCTCAGTCACAGGCGCGTGCGCAGCGAAATGCGCGCTGCGCCTCACGGAGCAGATGTGTATGCGTACCGGTCCGAATACCCGTTTCTGGCAAGATGCTGTCGTGCCACGCGCCGCCCTTGCCGTCGCTGCCTGTCTTGCACTCGCCATTGCGGCCTTGCAAGCGCTCGACGCGCACAATGAGCACGCGGCACCGGCACTTGCCGACGGGCCAGCCGGTGAGTTGAACCGGATACTCGGCCAGGTTGCCGGCCCGGCAAATATACAGGCGAGCCTCAATCGCCGAGCGGACGGAAGCTCAGCGCTGCTCGTGCTGGTCGATGAGCGCACAGCTGGTCGGCTGCCGCAAACGGTGATCAGCGATCTGGTCATGGCCAGCGGGATCGTTGATGAGGCAGCAGGCGACACGATCAGCTACCGGCAAATGGCATTCGTGCGCGGCAGGGCTTGGATGGAAACGGCAAGCCTCGCTGCAATCGGTCTGCCCGGCCTGCTTGCGGCATGGCTGGGTTGGCTTGCGCTGGCGGCCCGACCCACCCCGACGGCAATTGGCGAGACAAAGCTTCGCGGCCGTCTGGATGATACGCATTTGCCCATGTCCGATCACAGCCCCTCGCACGTGGCGGTGCCGGTGCAGGTCCGTCACCGCGCGCTCACGGACCCGGCGCGGGCGGCCGGCGTGATTCGCAACTGGCTGGCCGGTGAGGGGCGCACGTCATGAGCGTGATGATGCAGCCTGTCACACAAGAGGGTGCGCGCCGTGCCGCCCGTGTTCTGCGGGCGCTTGGCGATCATGCCGCGCCGGTCTGGGCGCAGTTGACAGAAACCGAAACCCGCCTGATCACAGACACGATGAATGGTCTGAGCACTGATGATTTGCGCAGCGACAGCGACGCCATGGAAGCGTTTCTGCGCGAAAGCGCAGCATTTACAGAACATTCTGAGCGCCTTGCCGAAGCTGGAGACCCGCTTGCCGCGCGACTTGAGCGTGCCGAACCGGCGCTGCTGGCCGTCATTGCGGCGCGCGAGAGCCCGCAGATCGGTGCATTCATCGTCGCCCATCTGCCACCGCGCCGCGCAGCCGGACTGGTGCGGATGCTGGAGCGCGACAGCGCCATCGCGATTCTCGACCGGCTGACCGATTATTCCCCGCCCAGCGCCGAGATTACCGAGATTGTCGGCCAGAGCCTCGGCGCGATACTCGAACGGCTTGAGGCCGGGGCAAGCGAAAATGGCACCGAGCGTCTGGCGCGCATTTTCGACCAGCTCGATACGCGCTCGGAGGCCGGCCTGCTCGGCGCGCTGGAAGCGAAGGTGCCGGGCACAGGCGAGAAAGTGCGTGCGCGGATGTTCACATTTGCCGATATCCTGCGCCTTGATCCCGCTGGCATCCAGACATTGCTTGGCAGCACCGACCGTGCCGATCTCGCTCTTGCGCTGAAAGGTGCAAAAGAAACGGTTTCCAGCCTGTTTTTCGCGAATATGACGACGCGGGCATCGACGCTGCTGCGCGAGGAAATCGAGGTCTCAGGGCCGGTCCGGCGCGCAGAGATCGAGGCGGCGCGCGCCCGACTGGCCGAAACCGCGCGCGAACTGATCCGGCGCGGCGAGATCGTGATTGCTGGCGCTGGCCGAGATGACGAGCTGATCGAATGAGCCGGCGTCGTATCGAGACACTCAGGAGCTTCGACTTCAGCGCGGATTTCCAGCCGCCGCAAGCGCAGCCATCAGAACCGAAAGTGTCGTTGCGACCGGCGGAACTGGCTGAACTTGGCGCACGCCTTCAGGCCGAAGGTGCCGCGCAGGCGCAATCACGGCTGGACACTGAGACCGCTGCCCGTCTGGAAGCGACTGCACAACGGCTCGAGCACGCCCTGCAGGATTTGTCCGCCCTGACCCGACAGCTTGACCGGCTCGGCCGTGAGGGGCACCTGCCGCCAAAACTGGCACAGCTTGCAGCACTGGCGGCCCAGCGCATTCTCGACGGGCAGGGCGATCTGTTTGCAAGCTGTCAATCTTTCTCGCCGAAATCCTGAACGGCCAGACATGACTGACAAGGACAAAACCATGAGCGAAATCGCCAATCCCGCACTTGCCCGCCATCTGATCGATGTTCCGGTGCGTGTTGATGTGGTCCTGGGTGAAGTGCGCATGCCGATGGAAGACTTGCTGGCAATGTTGCCGGGCGAGATTGTCGCGCTCGACCGTCTGACCAGCGAAGAGGTGGATATTTTCGTCTCTGACCGGCTGATGGCGCGCGGCCGGCTGGTGATTGCCGATGGCGAGCTTGGCGTGACCCTGTCAGAGATTGTGGACGAGCGCCGCGCCGCCTGAACCGGGCGCGTGCCGCCGGCGCGGTTTTCAGGCTGTGGCGTTCCGGCTGGCGGCGAAATGTTCCAGTGTTCCGCGTGTGATCACGGCGTCACCGTCTTCAAGCTGGTGAGGTTGAACCGACGCCGCCCCGACAAGGTCGTCATAAACGGTTGCGAAGTCGCGATAGCAGATCTCAAGCAGTCCTTCGAAACTGTCGATGACGAAATAGGTCTGCTGGAAGTCGTCAATGATATATTGCGTGCGCATCACGCGCAGAAGGTCGAATTCGACCCTGTGCGGCGATGCGCTTTCCAGCGCAAAGACACTTTCGCGCGGCGAGGACATGATCCCTGCGCCGAACAGCCGCAATTCACCCTTTTCGCGGATCAGGCCGAATTCGACCGTATACCAGTACAGCCGGGCGAGATTGGCCAGCTGCCCACGATCCAGCGCGCGCCGCCCACCCTCTCCGTAAGCTTGCATGAACTCTGAAAAGACCGGGTCGGCGAGCAGTGGGACATGGCCGAATATGTCATGGAAGACATCAGGCTCCTGCAGATAATCGAATTCCGCTTCCGGACGGATGAAAGCACCGGCGGGGAAACGCTTGTTGGCGAGGTGATCGAAAAATATGTCATCGGGCACGAGATCGGTCACTGGCACCACCCGCCAGCCGGTCATCTTCTCCAGCCGGTCAGACAGTTTTTCCATGTCGGGAACGCCTGATGGCGACAATTCCAGCGCGTCGAGCGCAGACAGAAACACCTTGCAGGCCCGCCCCTGCAGCACGTCTTTCTGGCGCCGGAACAACCGGTCCCAGCGGTCATGCTCCTGTGCGCTGTAGCTCTGCCAGTCCTGATCGATTGTCCAGTCGGCATTGCGCGGCGCATTGCGATAGCGGTTCTTGCCTTCGAGGCCTGAAAGGCCGGTATCGTCAGACATGGCGTTTCTCCTTGTCCTCAAGCCTGGCGATTTTATTCTAGCATACAATCAGCGGGCGGCAAAAATCACCATTATATGGTGTGCGGCAGGGCATGGCCGGCATTTTAAGTATTTGGAAGATTTAACAGCCTATTGCTCACAAGCGCGACATCCGATCCGCTCTGGAAACCACGTCATGGCTGAAACCGAGATTATCGACCTGACACATCTCGAAATGATGACCGGCGGCGACGACGCACTTGCCGTGGAAGTGATCGGAATTTTTCGCCATCAGGGCGAGATCTGGGGCCGCCTGCTGAACGCGGCAGAGCCCCCCGCAAGCTGGGCTGATGCCGCACATACGATAAAGGGTGCAGCGGCCTCGATCGGCGCGCACAAGCTGGCTGAGATCTGCGCGGCGGCAGAAGCTTTGGGTCGCTCTGGCGCAGTTTCGCCGACACGTGCATCGCTGATGCTGGCGGATGTGCGCGAAGAGCTCAACCGCACCACGGACGCGGCTGCACGCCTCGCTCACCGGCTGGAGGGCTCATCGGGTTTTCGTGCATCAAAGGATTCAAATTCGTAGGCGATACACCGGTCGATCAGGGTCCGCCAGACCGGCTCGGCAATCGCGACGGACAGGCCCGCAGCCTCTGCAGCGGCCCTGACCTTTGCCACGACATCCTCGATCCGTGCGCGATCATGCACGGCCCCGCGCTCAGCCTTGATGCGGGCAGCGGCGTCCATGAAAGACTGACGCTCTGCGATGATTTCCACCAGCAACCGGTCAAGCCGGTCGATCTCATAGCGCACATCGGCCATGGAGGCTGCGGTTTCAGCCGTGTGCCGGCGCGGATCGCAAGTGTAATGTGTCATGTCGGCGCATATAGCGGGCGCACGACGGCCTGCCTATAGGCTGCGCTCAAGTGGCGCGACTTGACCGCGCAATCGCGCGCGCGCATCACCTCACTCCATGGTGAAGGTAAAGATTTGCGGGCTGAAAGCGCCGGAACATGTTCGCGTCGCTGCGCAGGCAGGCGCCGACTGGATCGGCTTTGTGTTCGTCGCCGCCAGCCCGCGCGCGCTGACGGTCGCGGCCGCGCGAGGGCTGCTCGCAGACTGTGGTGAGGCGCAGCCGGTCGCGCTGCTTGTGGATGCAGATGACCGCCTGACCGACGACATTCTCGCGCTGGGCTTTCGTATTCTGCAACTGCATGGAAGCGAAACGCCGCAGCGTGTCGAAGCGCAGAAGACGCGCACCGGGGCCGAGATCTGGAAGGCGATTGGCGTGCGCGAAAGGGCTGATCTTGCCGTTGCCAGCCGGTATGGTGCCGCCGACCGGCTGTTGATCGACGCTAAGCCCCCGCGCGGGGCAGGACGCAGTGGCGGTCACGGCCAGGCATTTGACTGGTCGATCCTCAGCGGCTGGGAACCGCCTGCGCCCTGGATGCTTGCCGGCGGGCTGACACAGGGCAATATTGTTCAGGCCGTGCGACGCACCTGCGCCAATGCGCTAGATGTGTCCTCTGGCGTGGAGCGCACACCGGGCGTAAAAGACCCGGATATGATCAAAGACTTCATCGCCGTAGCGAAGGAAATATGATGGAGAAGGCCAATACATGGGATCAGTGGCCGGACGAAAATGGCCGATTTGGCGATTTTGGCGGGCGCTATGTCGCCGAGACGCTGATGCCGCTCGTGCTCGATCTTGAGGCGGAATATCGCAAGGCAAAAACCGACCCGGCCTTTGACG
>CAYUEM010000059.1:0-14021 GCA_964442925.1 uncultured Hyphomonadaceae bacterium | reverse complement strand
TTTGAGGTCAAGCCCCTGAATGTCGGATTTGGTCGCAACGGTATCACGCAACGCGTTGTCGAGCGCACTGGCATGCGCGCGTGCCTGTTCCTCAGAGACGCCGCTGCTCTTCAGCGCATCTATGAAAGCCAGTTTGTCAAATGTGGTCGTCGCCATGCATGCAATATAAGCCGTTGCCGGATCAATGGGAAGTTCGTTCGGCCATTTCCTGCTCCGCCCAAAGCACCGCAGCCCCGCGCGCGAGGTCGCGCACACGGGCGATATAGGCCTGGCGTTCGGTCGGGCTGATCGCGCCGCGTGCATCGATCAGGTTGAACGTGTGGCTGGCCTTCAGCGCATAGTCATAGGCCGGCAGGGGCTTGCCCGCCTCGCGCAGTGCGGTTGACTGGCGCTCGCAATCGGCAAACCAGCGCACCAGCATGTCGACATCGGACAGCTCGAAGTTGAAATGGCTCTGCTGCACTTCATTCTGGTGGAAGACATCGCCATAAGTCAGCGGCGTTGAACTGGCCGGATCGTTGAATGGCAGGTCGAACACGTTCTCCACGCCGAACACATACATGGCCAGGCGCTCCAGGCCATAGGTCAGTTCACCAGACACCGGGTGCACATCAAGCCCGCCGACCTGCTGGAAATAGGTGTACTGGCTGACCTCCATACCATCGCACCAGACCTCCCAGCCCAGCCCCCATGCGCCAACGGTCGGGTTCTCCCAGTCATCCTCGACAAAGCGGATATCGTGGATTTTCGGGTCGATCCCGATCGCATAAAGGCTTTCCAGATAAAGATCCTGAAGATTGGTCGGGTTTGGCTTCACGATGACCTGGAACTGGTAATAATGGCCAAGCCGGTTGGGATTTTCGCCATAGCGCGCATCGGCCGGCCGGCGCGAAGGCTGGACATAGGCCGCTCGCCACGGCTTGGGCCCAAGCGCGCGAAGCACGGTCGCCGGATGCAGCGTGCCGGCACCAACTTCCATGTCATAGGGTTGCAGGATCGCACAGCCCTGCACCGCCCAGTAATTCTGCAGCGTCAGGATCAGGTCCTGGAACGAGTTCGGGGATTTGCGTGTGGGCATGCTCTGGGTGTTTCTCGGATCCTGAAATCAACCGCGAAACTATCGCCGGGGCTGGTCAATCGCAAGTGAGAGGCCGTTATTTTCGGCGCTTTGGTTTCAGCAAGTCGCGCCTTTGCCTTTTCAGATGCGCATGCCGGTCGGGCAGACCAAGGCCAACCCAGACCCGCCACACAATGAATGGCAGAAGACCAAGAACAATAAGGATAATCTGAAGTTCGGCCTTCACACCAGCCCCGCCTCAGTATTTCACGCAGTCATGGAAATCTGCCGAGCGGCTTCGCGAGCCGGAAATCGCCGAGTAGATTTTCGGATGCGACAACGACCCCATCACCAGACCGACGCCAAGTCCAATTGAAAGAAGGGCTGCAAACAGCATTTTTTCCTCCTGCATTCCCCCAGATCACACCTATAATGTTGTGTGAACAAGGTTCCATTACAAGGCGCTGGTTAACGGAAACAAGAACAGGCCGCTCCGATCGGGAGCGGCCCGTCTCACTTTCATTTGTCAAATCAGTGGCCTGCCGGAGCGGCTTGCTGATCTAATTCGTGCGGATCACATCGCCGCCCTGCGTGACCGGGTCGCCCTTGCCGGCACCCGACAGGCTGGCTTGCAGGGCCGCCTCGTCTTCCTCACTCCAGCTGATCGGCTTGAGCGGACGGGTCAGCGCGCGGGCCAGCACTTCATTGATGTCGCCAACCGGCACAATGGTCAGGGCCGCGCGCACATTTTCCGGGATGTCGACAAGATCTTTCTCATTCTCCGCCGGGATGAGCACCGTCTTGATGCCGCCACGCAGAGCTGCAAGCAGCTTCTCCTTCAGCCCGCCGATTGGCAACACACGGCCACGCAAGGTGATCTCGCCGGTCATTGCCACTTCGCGCGAAACCGGATTGCCGGTCAGCAGCGAGACAATCGCCGTGGTCATGGCGACGCCGGCGGACGGCCCGTCCTTGGGCGTTGCACCCTCGGGAACATGGACATGGATGTCGGAGGTGTTGAAGGCGCTCGGCTTGATGCCCAGCGTCACTGCCCGCGAGCGCACCAGCGAACTGGCCGCCTGGATCGATTCCTTCATCACATCGCGCAGATTGCCGGTGACCTTCATATTCCCGCGGCCCGGCATCGACACCGCCTCGATGGTCAGCAAGTCGCCGCCCGACTCTGTCCAGGCCAGGCCCGTGACCGCACCGATCTGGTCGGTCTCGTCGGCCAGACCGTAATGGAACTTCCGCACGCCGGCATAATCGGCCAGCGTCGCGGAGGTTATGATCACACTGGCGATCTTGTCCTGCGCGATCTTGCGCACAGATTTGCGAGCCAGTCTGGCGATTTCACGCTCAAGGCTGCGCACGCCTGCCTCGCGAGTATAGTACCGCACCAGATCGCGCAGCGCCTCATCGGCAACCTGCCATTCTTCGGGCTGCAGCCCATGATTCTCGCGGATTTTCGGGATCAGGTGGCGCTTTGCAATCTCCAGCTTCTCATCTTCGGTATAACCGGCGATGCGAATGATCTCCATCCGGTCGAGCAGCGGCTGCGGCATGTTTAGCGAGTTCGCCGTGGTCACGAACATCACGTCGGACAAGTCGTAGTCGAGTTCGAGATAGTGGTCGTTGAAGCTCGAATTCTGTTCCGGGTCGAGCACTTCGAGAAGCGCGGAAGCCGGATCGCCGCGATAATCCATACCCATCTTGTCGATCTCGTCGAGCAGGAAGAAGGGATTGCCCGATTTGGCCTTTTTCATCGACTGGATGATCCGGCCCGGCATCGAGCCGATATAGGTGCGCCGGTGTCCGCGAATTTCCGACTCGTCGCGCACACCGCCCAGCGAGACACGAACGAAATCGCGTCCGGTCGCCTCGGCAATCGAGCGGCCGAGCGAAGTCTTGCCCACGCCAGGCGGACCGACAAGGCACAGTATCGGCCCGCGCAGGCGCTGGGTGCGCTTTTGCACGGCGAGATATTCGATGATCCGCTCCTTGACCTTTTCGAGGCCATAATGGTCATCGTCGAGCTGTTTTTGCGCCTTGTCGAGATCGATCTCGATCTCCTTGTAATCGCCCCATGGCAAGGAAATGATCCAGTCGAGATAATTGCGCACGACCGTGCTTTCCGCCGACATCGGGCTCATCTGGCGCAGCTTTTTCAACTCCGCATTGACCTTTGCGCGGGCCTCTTCGGTCAGTTTTTTCTCAGCCAGCTTGTCTTCAAGCTCGGCCAGTTCGTCGCGCTCGCCACCCTCGCCCTGATCGCCCAGCTCACGCTGAATCGCCTTCATCTGCTCATTGAGATAATATTCGCGCTGGGTCTTCTCCATCTGCCGCTTGACGCGCTTTTTGATTTTCCGCTCCATCTGGAGCATGCCCATTTCGCCTTCCATCAGGGCGAAAACCTTTTCAAGTCGCTCGCGCGGATCGGCCAGTTCCAGCAATTCCTGCTTGTCACCCAGTTTGACCGAAAGCTGGCTGGCCACCGCATCAGCAAGTTTGCCCGGCTCGGTGATCTGGGAAATCGTCGAAACCGATTCCGGCGGGATCTTGCGGTTAAGTTTTACGTAATTCTCGAATTGCTCGATCACCGCACGGGTGAGCGCCGGGGTGTCCTCGCCGGAAACCTCGCCAGCCTCCAGAACTGTGACGTCAGCTTCGAAATAATCGCCGCGATCATGAAATGCCTCGACCCGGGCGCGCGTGCGCCCTTCGACCAGGACTTTTACCGTCCCGTCGGGCAGTTTCAGCAATTGCAGGATCGAGGCAATGGTTCCGGTGGCAAACACATCGCCTTCGCCCGGATCATCGACCGAGGCATCGCGCTGGGCCACCAGCATGATCTCATTGTCGGCCTCATCGACCATTTCGAGGGCCCGCACTGACTTGTCGCGGCCGACAAAAAGCGGCGCAACCATTTCGGGGAAGACAACAATATCCCGCAGCGGCAGGACGGTCAGGGTTTTTCTCTCGGGCATGTTTTGCCTCCTTGAGCTTTAGCGGCGGGAGCCATCATGTGAAGACCGACCCGTCGCCCGCCCCAGTCTGGAGCGGTTCGATATTTCATTTCCCTGACAGATTTGGCGCTGGTGCCGCGCCGCTTCAAGCCAGCATGTTCACATTGCCTGCCACCTCCTCCGACCTGATCCTGGCGATTGGGTCAGCCAGACCATACAAGGCAGGTCCCGCGACAAGCCCGGAACATACGGATCTCGATGAATTTCCTCAAAGCGACTTTCTCCCCGCCAGACGCTCAGGCTTCGGCGATCAGGTCGGGGGAATTGTTGCGGACATTGCCGACCGCCGGACCGACGGGCCAGGCGTGCATATCGGCGGCGGGAAAGGGCTCGAACAGGTCATCGACTGGCCCGCCTTGCGGATCGAGCCAGCGCCCGTAATTCTCTGGCGCGAGGATCACCGGCATCCGCGTGTGCAGGCCTGCCATGAGATCATTCGGCGTCGTGGTCAGTATGGTGAAACTGTCAATCTCGGAGCCGTCAATCATCGCGCGGTCCCACAAGCCGGCCAGACAGAACAAGCGCCGGTTGCGCAGCGCGATCGCAAACGGGATTTTCCTGCCCTTCTCACCGGTCCACTCATAGAATCCGCTGACCGGCACGAGGCAGCGGCGATATCTGAAGGCCCCACGAAAAACCGGCTTTTCGGCGGCTGTTTCGCACTGCGCATTGAAACTGGTGAATTTCTTTTCACTCAGCGGCTTGTGCCACCAGGACGGGATCAGGCTCCACAGCATCGGGGCCAGTTCTGTGCGCCCGTCGCCGGCACGCTGCGCCTGGCGGATCACAGGCTGCCAGCTCATCGGCGCGCCATTATAGGTCGCCTCTGGCGGCTCGACATCATCGGGTACGATCAGATCAAGGCTAGCGCGATACTCGGCCCAGCTGACCTCATGCCTGAAGAAACGTCCGCACATTCCACGACCTTATCCACCCAAATCGCTCGCGTGAAGGGCACCGAACAGAGCGCGCTGGCAGGTGATGCGCGCGGTGATCAGGCCGGTCGCCATCGATGAGCTTTCCGGATGCAGCGGGTGCCCGCTCGCCATCATTGCATCGGTCAGCGCTGCCAGGCCGTCAGCATCAGGCGTTCGGTCCATCATCCGCCCGACACAGGTGCAAAGGTCGATCATCCGCGCGCCCGCCGGCACCTGCCAGCTATTGGGCTGAAGGCCCTGACAGGCCTGCACCATCAGACGGCCGGGCACCGTCTTCGCGCGCCCGCCCAGAGGCGCAGGAGGTGCATATTGAGCGCGCGCCGCCATCCGCCAGAGTGCCGGATTGTCCGGCTGCGATCGCTCACGCAGTGCCGGTGCAGGTCCGTCGGGGGCCTCGCTTGTGGCTGCCGCCAATCGCCCGGTCGCAATCCACACGCCTGCGAAACACACAACGAAAACGAAAATGACGAGTGCGGTAAATCTCATGGATCGGCGGCCTTCTGGTTGCTGGCCGGTTAACCGGCCATGCAGAAAGCCAAGCAAATTCAGTGCCGATCCCTTTGGCCGGGCCGATCAGGCGGGGCGGAACTCCAATGCAACGCCATTGTTGCAATAGCGCAGGCCCGTCGGGCGCGGGCCGTCTGAAAAGACATGACCCTGATGGGAAAGACAGCGCGCGCAATGATATTCGGTGCGCACGACCAGAAGTTTTCGATCGGGTTTTGTGCCAAGCGCGCCGGGCAGCATGTCCCAGAAGCTCGGCCAGCCCGTGGCGCTGTCATATTTCGTCTCAGAGCTGAACAGGTCCAGCCCGCAGCCCTTGCAGGCATAGATGCCGGCGCGTTTCTCATCATTCAGCGGTGAGGTGAAACTTCGCTCTGTGCCGTTCTTGCGCATGACATGGAAGGCTTCCGGCGACAGACGCTCGCGCCAGTCTGCCTCGCTAAGCGTGCGCCATTCCGAACTTGCGAAAGCTGAACCTGCGTCCGCAACCGTGTCTTCGCCCGATGCCGGAATGCAAGCGGCGACAGCCAATATCGCCGCTCCGGAGCACAGAAACTGGCGACGTTGCATTGCAGACTGTATTTTCATGAGCGTGAAAATAGTTCAAAGCACGTTGCCTGGCAACGCGACGGCGGCTCGTCTCTACTCACCCTCGAAAGCCATCAGCGCGTGCACTGCAACGCCATGCGCGCGCAGTCGCCCTGCTCCGCCAAGGTCGGGCAGGTCGATCAGGAACAGCGCCGCGAGGATATCGGCCCCGCCCCGCCGCAGCAGCTTCAGCCCCGCCTCGGCTGTGCCCCCCGTGGCAATGAGATCATCGACCAGCAGGACTTTCTCGCCGGGTCTGACGCCATCAATATGCATGTGCAGCGCATCGGAACCATATTCGAGGTCATAGGTTTCCTGCCAGGTTTCAAATGGCAGCTTGCCGGGCTTGCGCAACGGCAGGAAGCCCGCATTCAGTTCATAAGCCAGCGCACCGCCAAGAATGAAACCGCGCGCATCAATGCCCGCAACCTGAGTCACCTGATGCTCGCGCCAGGGCGCGGCCAAGCGGCGCACGCTTTCGGCAAAGCCTTCGGCGTCGCTTAGCAAAGTGGAGACATCGCGGAACATGATACCCGGCGCGGGATAATCCGGGATCGTGCGGATCTTCGATTTCAGGTCCAGCCCAACCAGCCCCTCAGCTTGCCTTGTCATCTCAGGTCGCCACGATTTCGCCGCGACCACTTGCGTGCTGATCGTCGGCGGAACTGGCCCGTTTCAGCCGACGCCCGAAAGGTGCATGCGGATCACGATAACGATCATATCGCAGCGAATAATATTCGTGGGCAGTATGGGTCAACGGATGCGGGGTCAGTGTCATTCCATATATCCGCAGCCTTTCGACAACCGCATCACGCAGATGCATCCCGGGGAAGACATCGGAAGACATCCCATGTGACTTCATCCACTGGCGCACCCGCCAGGACCGTGTGGCATGCGCCTCGCCCGGGCGTCGGCCACCATGCTCCTCCCAGAGATACAGCGTGACAATGGCGTCGATCACCGCATCCACGGCCAATCCAGCCTCCTCAGTCGGTGCGCGCCCCTGTGCCCAGGCTTCGCGAATGTCCAGTTTGCGCGCCTGCAGCGTCTGATAGGTCGCCCCGATCACTGACAGGGCATTGCGATTGGCGCGGACCATCGAGGCATAAACCGCATCCAGCTGCGGGTGGCTGACGGCCATCAGGTCACCGCCGTCAACCCGTTCGCCACGCGTGATCGCCGCCAGTTCGGCCATGAATCGCTGGATCGTGATCCGCAATTCGTGGCCAACGCCTTCGATTGTCTGCTCTGCGGCCTCGCGTTGGTCCTGCCGATTGGCCCAGACAACCCAGGCGATTACCAACGCAGCAACCGCCAAAATCAACAAGGCCCCGGCCTGATACTCCACTGTCAACATGCATCCCTCCCTGTGGGCATGGAACACTTCCTAGCAAAACCCTTGCCCAAGGTCGATCAGGCTTGATGCAGAACACGCCCTGCAACTGCATCAAGCCGTTTCAGCAGGCCCGGGTCACGCGCATCAGGCGCGGTAATCAGCGCATGATCAAGACATGTCTCGATCCCCTGCGCAGTTGGCAAGCGTTCGGTTGCCGCCAGTGTCTCACATAGTTTCACAATGGCGGCGCGGGCATGGCTGGCATTGGCCGCCATGATCTCCAGCACATTGGTCACCGAGACCGCCACGACCTCATCATGCCAGCAATCATAATCGGTCACCATGGCCAGCGTGGCATAAGGCAACTCGGCTTCGCGCGCGAGCTTGGCTTCAGGCATATTCGTCATGCCTATGACATCGCAGCCCCAGGAACGGTAAAGCTGGCTCTCGGCGAGAGTGGAAAATTGCGGGCCTTCCATGGCAATATAGGTGCCGCCGCGGTGGACATGTGCGCCGGCCGCTTTCGCCGCATCGCCCGCCAACCCGCTCAGCCGCGCGCAGACCGGTTGGGCCATCGACACATGCGCGACCATTCCGGGGCCGAAAAAGCTCTTCTCGCGGGCAAAAGTGCGGTCGATGAACTGGTCGACAGCGACGAAATCGCCGGGCGCATAGGCTTCTTTCAGCGAGCCGCAGGCGGAAAATGACAACAGGTCGCTGCAGCCTGCCCGCTTGAGCGCATCGATATTGGCCCGGTATGGCACGGCTGTCGGTGTCAGCCGGTGGCCACGGCCATGGCGCGGCAGGAAAACCAGTTCAACATCCCCCAGCCGCCCGCGAAGCAGCGCATCGGAAGGGTCGCCCCAGGGCGTATCGATATGTTCCTCGCGCGCATCTTCCAGTCCGGGAATGTCATACAGGCCCGATCCGCCAAGGATGCCGAGAACCCAGTTGCTCATGTCCGGTTAAACTCCATGCCAGTTGCCACGACCCGCGCGTTGAGTCGGTTGGCTTGAGCCGGGAGTCAAGTATTGCCGCGCCGATAGGGGCTGTTCAGCTGATACGACCGCGTGCGGGGCCGCGATCACCGAACCACCACAACGTCGCCGCAGTTGCCGCGAACGTCGCTGTGTCGACAATGGCAGAACGGCTTGCCGCATCGGCGGACAGGAAAATCATGCCGGCAATTGTCCAGAGGAGAAGTGTGAGCGCCGGACGGGTCAGCGCACGCACCGCATCGACCCAGCGATAACTGGCCGCAATGGCTGCTTCCGCCTGCATCGAGGCGCTGAGGCCGGCCCAGCTGCCTTGTGTGTCGGCAAGCGCGCGTTCGGCCTCGGTTTCCTCGCGGCTGGCCTGCATCTGCAATTGCGTCAGCTGGGTTTCATGATCCCAGCGCGCGCGTTCATGTGCCTGTGACTGGCGTTTCTCGAAATAGCCCGCCACGCGCCCAAGCGCGGTTCCGAACAGGCCGAACAAGCCGCCGCCAGCGGCGCTCGCCGCCAGACCGATTATTTCTGCCATAGTCTCTCACTCCCGGGATAAAACCAGCGCGCCGGACTTGGGCGCGTGTCGAGATGGATGAAGCTGCGCGCGAGGCCGAAACCGGTAAAGCCTGCGGCGCGCGCAGCGCTGAGAAGCCTGAACCGGTCCTGTCCGGCCAGTGCGATATCGACCGCAAGTGTCTTGTGCTGGCTGAGCGGCGCGCCGCCAACTGCCGCATTCCATTGCGGGCAGCGGTGCGCAGACGTAATCACAAGCGGCCGGTGGCCAGCTTTCGCGCGCAAATCCTCCAGTGCATCAAGAAAGGCCGGGTCATGCCAGTATTCACCCTCGCAGAACCCGGCCGGCACAGCGGCAGGCCAGCTCGGCTGGCGAAAAATGCGGCCAGCGCCAGCCGGCTTCAGCACTGTCGAATTGAGCAAGGCGAGCAGTCAGCATGGGCAGGAGTGTCAGCCCGCCAGACACCCGGTCGGATAGGACCGGCGAAGTTCATCGCCGTGTGCGCCGTTTTCAGCGCGGCGTCACGTCGCCGTAGACGATAAAGAACGGATTTTCATAGCCGCCCTCACGCTTGCCATAGAGCAGCGGCTCTCCGGCTTCTGTCAGCACCCGCCCGCCAGCGGCCTCGACAACCGCATGGCCGGCGGCGGTGTCCCATTCCATTGTCCGGCCATGGCGGGGATAGAGATCGGCCTCTCCGGCAGCGATCAGGCCAAATTTCAGCGAGGAGCCTGCCGAAATGATCTGCGCGACGCCGAACTGTTCCAGAAAGGCATTGGTCTCGGCCGAGCGGTGCGATTTTGAGGCAATCGCGGTGATGCCTGCATCAGGCGCGCGGCGAATGGTCAGAAGCTGGCGCTCTGATTGCTCCGGCACAGGTGCTCCGGGCGCGACATGTGCATGCCAGGCCAATGCGCGGCTTTCCGCCACAAAAAGCCGCCCATTCGCCGGCGCATAGACCACACCCATGACCGGGCGGCCATGCTCGATAATGGCGATATTGACCGTGAACTCGCCGCTTTTGTTGACAAATTCGCGGGTTCCATCGAGCGGATCGACAAGCGCAAAACGGTCGCCATGCCCGGGCAGTTGGCCTGCCGCAACGCTTTCCTCGGCAATCACGCTCAGTCCCGGATCGACCTGCGCCAGACGGGCGAGGATCAGCTTTTCGGCTTTCTCATCCGCCTCGGTGACCGGGGATGCGTCCGGCTTGCTGATGACATCGAAATCGGTTGCGTAGACCGCCATGATCAGCGCGCCGGCTTCGACTGCGATTTTTGCGAGTGTGTCGCCGGTCAGCGCCATGATCACGTCCCCTGTGTTGCATTGCGTCATCGCTGCACTAATCGGGCAGGCGCCCATTGTCCACAAGCACCGAGCGCGGTGCGTCCGAGGCTCCTTCCGAAATCACAGCTCGCCCGCCCGCCGCGCGGACGATCGCCATGCCGGCTGCAACATCCCAGAGCAAGGCACCGGTCTCGGCATAGCGATCAACCCTCCCATCGGCGACATAGGCCGCTGCCAGCGCGGCCGAGCCCAGCATCCGGACCTTCTTCCAGTCGGCGAACCGCGCGGCCATAGCGCCAAGCGCCTCAGCGGAATAATCGGCACTTACGGGAAGCCCCGTGATCAGGACAGCGCGGGACTTTTCCGAAACGTCGCTGACACAAAGCGGCGCCTGATTGATCCGTGCAGGAACATCTTCGCCGCCGCAGAACATCTCATCGCGGTTGAAATCATAGATCGCGCCAAGAACCGGAACACCATCCCGCATCAGCGCGATCGAAACCGCACAGATCGGAATGCGACGGTCATAATTGGCCGACCCATCCAGCGGATCGACGACCCACAGCCAGTCATCCTCGCCGCCATGGCGTCCGGTCTCCTCGCCAAGCACGGGGATCTCACTATTGGCGCGCAGGGTCGAAACGATCAGCGTTTCCGCCGCCCGGTCTGCACGCAGCTTGATATCGCGCCCGCGCTCAAGCTCGACACCATCAAAGCCCTCACCGCGCGCGACCAGTTGCCGGCCGGCCAGCCGCGCCGCATGGCAGGCCAGTTCAGCAAGTTCTGAAGCTGACGCTTTCATGATCGCTTATTCCGCCGCCTGCGCGGCAACCGGCATCCAGGTCTGGTCATCGGCATATATCCGCTGGACAATGTTCATCGCATCAAAAGCCTGCTGGGAAGAGCCGACCGTGACCGGCCCGCGCCCGCGCATCGCATGCAGGAAGTCAGCAAGCTCCAGTTCGAGCGCATTGTTGACCTTGAATTCGCGAATATCCTCTTCCGGATTGGGCAGCATATGCCCGTCCGGCCCGGCCTTCGTCCGCCCTGTAATCAGCATTTCCGGGCTGAGGCCGTCATCGCCGCCGGTCAGGCCTTCCAGCCAGATATATCCGCGCTCAAAACCCAGTTCCAGCCGGAACGTCTCGCGCCACCAGGTCGCAGAAGCATGGATCTGGCCGACCACGCCTTCATGTGTGCGCAGCAGTGCAAAAGCATTGTCGTCAGCGCCCGGCTGGCCCCACAGGTCACTGGAGATCAGCGACTTGACCTCAACAAAAGGGCCGCAGAAGTTCTGCATCAGGTCAAGCACCTGCATGCCCTTGTCGAACAGCACACCACCGCGCGTTGACAGTTTCGGCTCGCGGATCGTCGAATAGACCGCGCGCATGTTCACCAGCCGGCCAAAACCGCCGCCGCGCGCGAGCGCCTTCGCGGTGATCACCGAGCCATGATAATGCAGGGGAAAGCTGAATTGCAGCACTTTGCCGCCGGAGTTGGTCTCCGCCTGTCGCAGGTTGATGACGTCTTCCACGCTCAGTCCGGGCGGGCGCGCCGACAGGACGTGGAAACCGCGCTGAAGCGCTGCCCCCACCACCCGGGCTGTGTCCTGCGCCGGGCCGGCATAGACAATGGCATCCAGATCAGCGCGCCGGAGCAGGCCGGCGGCGCTCTCGAAATGGATCACGCCGATGGTGGGCCCCGGTCCGGCGGTGCCCACCAGCAGCGCATCCCGGCGAGCGGTGATCGCCTTGATGCGCTGGCGTCCAACGACACCGGTTCCGATCAGTCCGATACGCGTTGCGGCCAAGTTTGATGCCTTTCATGGCTGGGCGGGATGGCACACGCAAATCCGGGCGGTGTTCCACTTGCACCGTTCTGCCGTCCGATGTGCATCTTCACAAGAGCGCAATTGGCGTATCAGGTGCAAAAAGGCCCGACCGTTTGACCGGTCGGGCCCTGCGGCAAGTGACGAAGCAGGCCGGTCAGCCTGCCAGTTCGTCAAGTTTGCCAAAATGTTCGGCGAGCAGATAATAGAAGGTCACGCGCTGCTTGTTGCCGCCTTCAGGCTTGAGCTTCTTGCAGACCGCCGCGATCGCGGCATCAAGCTCATCGCCCGAATGCGCCAGCGCCAGCTTCTTGCGCAGCCACTTCTCGCGCACCCGGTCAAGCTCTGTCTGGTCGGAACAGGAGACAAGCGAGGAGTCGCGATTGCGTAGCGCAATGCCAAGATGCCCGACAATCTTCTCAGCCGCTTTCTGATTGTAGCCGGAAGCATATTTCTTGATATTTTCTTCGTACTTCGAAGCGTCAGCCATGCAAATTTCCCTTCTTCAAGTGCGGCGCCCGCCGTCGGGATCGCGCCAGATCGCGAAAAGTTGACCTGCTCCGCCTTTGAAGTCAATCAAACCACTGCTCAAGAACACGGAGAGGGCTGCTCGGCATGCAAGGCGGCGATTTTCGCCTCGACCGTCTCGCTCCAGTCATAATCGAAAGCATCGATGCAGATTTTCAGCTGCTGCATCGACGTCGCGCCGATAATTGTCGAGGTCGTGAAGGGACGGGTGTCGCAGAATTTGATGGCGAGGACAGTCGGATCGACACCCAGTTGGTCGGCAAGCGAAAGGTAAGATTCGATCGCGCGCAGCCCCTGCGGCGACTCATAGCGCTGCAAGCGGTCAAACAACTGTTTGCGCGACCCAGCCGGCAAGGCACCGCCGCGGTATTTGCCGGTCAGATAGCCCTGGGCGAGCGGCGAATAGGCCAGCAGGCCGATCTGCTCACGCAGGGCTATCTCATCGAGCCCTTCCTCGAATTTGCGCGACACCAGATTGTAGACATTCTGGATGCTCTGCATCCGCGGCAGGCCCTTCGCCTCAGCTTCGGCGAGAAAGCGCATCACGCCATAGGGGGTCTCGTTGGACAGGCCGATATGCCTGATGCGCCCGGCTTCGATATGGCGCTGGAGATGTTCGAGAATGGCCTCGAAGGGCTCATAGTCAAAGCCGTATTCCTTCGGAGAGACCTTGCGCCCGAACAGCGGCACCGGACGATCGGGCCAGTGCAGCTGGTAGAGATCGATATAGTCGGTCTGCAAGCGCCTGAGGCTCTTTTCGACGGCTTCGTCGATCTGCTCGCGCGTGTGGCGGGTCCACTCGACTTCCTCGTCTCGCGTCCACAGCATTTTCGAGCGCCCGGCAATCTTCGTCGCCAGCACGATATCCGCACGACGGCCCGGGTTTTTCGCCAGCCAGCTGCCAATGATCCGCTCGGTATTGCCCTGCGTTTCGGGCTGCGGCGGGATCGAATACATTTCGGCGGTGTCCCAGAAATCAACCCCGCGTTCGAGCGCATAATCCATCTGCTCGTGACCTTCAGCCTCGGTGTTCTGGGTGCCCCAGGTCATCGTGCCCAGACAGCAGGCACTCACCATGATGTTCGTGCCGCCCAGTTCGCGCCTCTGAATTGTCATCGCGTCATCCTCACTGTTTCCATCCGGGCGGGACACTAAGGCGGTTCCCGCTGCAATTCCAACCGGTTTTGCTTGCGATTTTGCCCGGGTCACATCATATTCAGGGCAATCCGCGCAACGGATTTGCGCGGGCCGAAGAAGCCAAATGAGGGTTTTGAACTTATGAATGACTTCAACAGGTCCGTTGCCGCTGCCCGCACCGGCTCGATGGACATGTCAAAGGATGCGGGCCTGCGCAGTTTCATGCTGGGCGTTTACAACAAGCTGGCCATCGGGATCGCCCTGGCCGGGCTGATCGCCTTCGCGGTCG
>CAYUEM010000058.1:0-14457 GCA_964442925.1 uncultured Hyphomonadaceae bacterium | reverse complement strand
GATGAATGGTGCGCCATCATGGAAGGCACCGACATCTGCTTTGCGCCGGTGCTGAGCCTGGCCGAAGCGCCCGATCATGCCCACAACAAGGCCCGTGAGACCTTTGTCGAATATGACGGCGTCGTCCAGCCTGCACCGGCACCGCGTTTCTCGCGCACGCCCGGTGCGATTGCCGGGCGCACGCCCGGTCCCGGCGAGCACACCGAAGCGATCCTGAACGACTGGGGCGTTTCACGCAGATGAGTGCACTTCCTGGAACCACAGGCCGACGCAGGGTCTATCTGATGCGCCACGGTTTTGTCGATTACACCTCACGCACGGTGCGCGAGACTCGCGACTCGACGCAGGCTTACCTGACCGAGCAGGGGCGAGAGGAGGCGCGCGCAGCCGGTGCGGCGCTGGCCGAGGTGCATTTCGATCTCGCCATCTGTTCCGGGCTGCGGCGCACCCGCGAAACCGCAGAGCTGGTGCTGGAGTGTCACCCTTATGATCTGCCGCTCGAAGTTGAGCCGCGACTGGGCGAACTGCGGTCAGGCAAATATATCGATTTTCGCAGCGCCGAGCAGCTCGCCGCGATGATGACATTCCAGTTCGAGGCCGCCGGCGAGCCGGGTGCGACCTTCCTGGAAGGCGGGGAGCGGTTCGACGATGCCATGTCGCGCATTGCCGAGGGTTTTCAGGCGCTGATGCGCCGACCCGGCTGGCACACTGCGCTTGTGGTCGCGCATGAGGGCGTCAACCGGCTGGCTCTGTCCTGGGCAATCGGGGCACCGCTGAGCGCTTCGGCAGGTTTCGAGCAGGATACCGGCTGCATCAACATCATCGATTTCGATCTTGTGCCCGGTGAAGACAATGGCTCGCGCACCGAGATCGAGCGCGCAGTGATCAAGGCAGTGAACCTGACCCCTGCCAACTATCTCAAGAACGGCATGAACCTGCGCAGTCTGGAAGCGATTTTCATCCGCCCATCTGAATAGGGATTCCGTCGCAAAGGCGCGGGGCTGCATTTTCGTTCATGTGGCGTCCACCAAAGCCGCGAATATGAACAGAACCTCTGTGTTGCGTCCCGAACGCGTTCATATTGCCTGGGCTAGAAAGATCATGTCGGCAAGGCAAGCGTATGAAGATTTCACGCACTTGTTGAGCCGGCGTCCTTCTTGCTCAACTGGCCGCCCCAACGGGCGGCCATTTTTTTGTGCGACGAAAAACGCGACTGCCCGCCATTCAGGACAGCAAGCCTTCGCCGGCCAGCCAGTCATGGCAAAGCCCGGCTGCGGTGCCGGCAAGTTCCGGTGTTTCGATATAGTAGTGATCGGCCCCGGCGATCTCGTGAAAGGCCTTGCGTTGATGCCCGACGGCGTCGAACAGGCGCGTTGCGTGGCTGGGCGTGCAGGCAAGATCGGCGCTGTTGGAGATCACCAGCACCGGGCAGGACACGCGCGACGCATTGCCGATCCCGTCAGCCTGGGTGTCGTCATGGCTCCATTGCGACAGCCAGGAGCGCAGCGTGGAGAACCGCGCCAGCCCGACCGGGCCATCGTTCACGATCCGTGGATCGCCAAGATAGCACTCGCCGGGCCGGCGGTCGGACGGGTCGAGCGCCGGGTCGAGAAAACGCGGATCGGCCATCGTGCCATGCGTCGTAAAACCGCGCTCCATCGCCACTTCGCCGCGCGCGCGCAGCGCCTGCAATGTGTCTTTGACCCAGTTGGTAATCCGACGGTTGCGGGCGAGCTGGGCGGCGCGATACTCAGCGATGAAGTCCGCCGCAAAAGGCGGTTTCGGACCCGTTGGCGCATAGATATCCAGCCGGGTGTCGCGCGCGAAAGGTGCGCTCTCATCATGGATCGAAGGGTCGATCCATTCGGTCAGCGTCACCGCCCGGCTGACATGCGCGGCAAGCAGCATCACCGCGTCCGCGGGCACCAGCCCGGCCGATGTCAGGTCATAGGCATCGCCCGCCGGGGTATGGGTCAGTGTCGGATGTTCGGCCTGATCCTGATAGAACAGCGACAGTGAACCGCCACCCGACCAGCCGCCAAGAATGATCTTCTCATAACCGAATCGTTGTTTTGCATCGGCGATCCCGGCGCCGAGGTCGCGCAGGCATTTCTCCATGATCAGGGCCGAATCATTGCCGCGATAACGGGTGTTGACATAGATGCAGTCGATCCCGGTGCGCGCGAGCGCGGAGATCATCGGCAGGAAGGCCCCGCCGCCGACCGGATGGGAAAACACGACCGCCGCCCTTGATGTCTGACCGGGCAGGGCGATGCGGACGCATTCGAGAAACACCATGCCGCCCGCGCCGCCATATGTGTCCTTGAAGCTCTGTTCCTCGCGATATCCGATGCCGTAAATCTCGCGTTGCGGACCTGCCATGTAAAACCTCCCCTTTCAGAAGCCCTTGCCTCTCCTATGGGCAAGCTGGTGATATGGTTCAGTCAAGCATGCAAACCGACCGGGAGGAAACAGTCATGATCAAGGCAGAGGGCATTCATCACATTGCGGTCATGTCCGCAGACATCAAGAAACATATCGAGTTTTTCTCTGACGTGCTTGGCTGCCAGCTGGTCGGCCTGTTCGACATGCATGGTGTGCCGGGGGCTTTCCATGCCTTCATGCACATGAATGACCACAGCTATTTCTCGATCGTCCAGACACCGGAAACCGGGGCCATTCCCATTGAGATCGGCAAGACCCATGCCGGCACCGGCGCGGGGCCTTCTGCACCCGGCACGATGCAGCACCTCGCATTCCGCGTCAGCGATGAGGCAGCGCTCTTGAACATGCGTGACCGGATCCGCAAGAAAGGCGTCAATGTCATCGGCCCGATTGATCATGGCCTGTGTCGCTCGATCTATTTTGCCGGCCCCGATCAGATGACGCTTGAAGTTGCCTGTTCATCCGAGCCGATCAATCCCGATCTGTGGATTGATCCGAAAGTGCTGGAAAAGGCCGGGATCAGTCCGCAGGAGGCGGAAAGCTACAAATCGCCGGACAGTTATGGCGGCGAGGGTGGCAGCCTCGCCCAGCCACCTTACGACCCCGCCAAGCCACATCAGGCCTATCCCGAAGCCGCCTACAGACAGATGCTGGCTGCGCCGGATGAGGTGATCACCAAAGCGGCCAGCTATGCCGAGCCACCGGTCAGGCCTGCCGGATGAGCGCTGCGTTTGCGTCCGGTGACGCTCAGTTCGGGTCCGGCGCAGCAGAACTCTTGCGGCGTGCGGCCTGCTCCAGATCGACAAGAAAGCCCGCGACACGCTTGGCATTGGCCCCGAGATCGGACAGGCCGACGCGGCTGACCGAGCGCATGTCCACGCTTGCCGCACCATTTGCGCCCGTCACATGAATGGCGACATCATCCTTGAAGCCGAACCAGGGCGAGGTTTCCGTCGCTTCGATGATCCCATTGTCGCGATCTGCGGTGACGATTTCCCAGCCGCGCTTGCGGGCAATCTCTAGCGCCAGATCATAGGCCGCCTCCTGGCCCAGGCCGAGCCCCAGCGTTTCGATCGCGTAAGGGTAGGGTGCCTCGTCGCGATCTGACATGGTGTCAGGATTGAACTCTGCTGCTTCCTGCAGTTGCGCGACCGTCTTGCCATGCACACCGGGCCAGCGTTCCCGGCCGGCTTCATCAAGCGTCAGAACCGGCGCAGGCTCGACGGGGTTGCGCGCGCCATCGGCCTTGCGCACAGCCATCAGTGTTTCCGAAAAGGGCAGGGGGGCGTCCCAATTGGTCTGGATGTCATGGATCGGGGGAACCGACTGGGCATACATCGCCTGTCCGGCAAGCCGGCCGAGCATACTGCCAGAGATGAGCAGTGCCGCCAGCCCGAGAATGAACGGCTGCAAACGCGGCGACGCGATCAGGGCAATGATCAGCGCCAGCACCGACAATGCCACAGCGCCGACGGAGACGATCGGCCCCCATGCCATCATCATGGTCAACAGGCCAAAGCTCCAGTGCCACCAGCCCCATTGCGAACCGAGCGCGGCGAGCGCGAACCAGGCCACAGAGGCGATGGCAGCTGCCAGGGCGAAACCGGCAAACCAAAGCCGCCAGCCTGCCTTGCGCGTGGCTCCGCTTGTTCCTGCAATACTGGCCTCAGGCCCGGTTGGATCGCTCATGACACACTCCCCTTGCTGGGTTTTGCCTTCGCAGTTAATGGTCACAAGATCAACGCTTTTAACCGTCTTATTGATCAATCACGCCAATGACAGCGGGCCGGGCATGATTGCCGTCGTCGTCGCAGGCTCTAGCTTCACTGCCAGCCAAGGAGGACTTTGCGATGATTTTCGAAATCGTCTCAGCACTGGGGCTGGCCTTTGGTGCCGCGCTCGGACTGGGCAGTCTGCTCAATCCCGACTGGGCCGCGCGCACGGTCCGCCTTGTCGAGGACCCCGCGCGTGATGGCGGCTATTCGGAGTTTCGCGCGACGTATGGCGGTCTGTTGCTGATGACACATGCGACAGCGCTGGCAGCTCTGGTCATGCTGCCGCCGACGCTCAGCACAATTGGCGTTGTTCCACTTGCCGCCGGATGGCTGGGCGCGGCCTTCGGGCGCACGCTGTCTCTGATCCTCGATGGCGACAGGCTGCGTTCGCGCGCGCTCATCCCGGTCTGGATCGCGACAGAAATCGGGCTGGCCATTGCCATTGGCCTGCCGGTGCTGCAATTCGTCTGAACACAACGCGTTTTCACAACACAAAAGGCAGCCAGGTCATGACGGAGCGTCGGAAGACGGACCGCGACCCGCAAACCGAGCCAGCGGTTCGCAGCGGTGAGCGGATCGCGAAATATCTCGCACGAACCGGCATCGCTTCGCGTCGCGCCTGCGAAGCGCTGATCGTCGATGGCAAGGTCACGGTCAATGGTCGCCGGCTGACCAGCCCCGCGCTGAATGTGACGGGCCGTGAAGATATTCGCGTCGCCGGCAAGCGCGTGCGCGCGCCAGAGCCTTCGCGTCTGTGGCGCTATCACAAGCCTGCTGGCCTGATCACCACGACGCAGGATCCGGCCGGCCGTCGCACCGTCTTCGACGAATTGCCGAAATCTCTGCCGCGTGTGGTGACGATTGGCCGGCTCGATCTCAACACTGAAGGCCTGTTGCTGCTGACCAATGATGGCCAGCTTGCGCGCGCGCTGGAACTCCCGGCCAATGCGTTCGAGCGCACTTATCGCGCGCGTGCCCATGGCCGGGTCACCAAACAGGGTCTGGAGCAGCTGGCTGCCGGCCTGACGCTTGAGGGCGAACGCTTCGCACCGATCCAAGCCGAACTGGAGCAGGAACTGGGCGCGAATGCCTGGCTGCGCGTCAGCCTGTCGGAAGGGCGAAAACGCGAGGTGCGCCGCGCGCTCGATGCGGTCGGCCTGGAGGTCAACCGGCTGATACGTGTCCGTTACGGCCCGTTCGAACTTGGCGATCTGCGTCCCGGCGCGGTGCATGAAGTCGCGCAGGGCGAGATCGAAGCCTTTATCGCGACGCTCACCGGCTGGACGCCGCGCACCGATGAACACATGCGAGAGACCGACCCATCACGGCAGGAAAAGCGCCGGCCGGCTGCCGCAGGGAAACGGGTTCAAGCGCGTCGCAAGATGGGCTACCATGAACGCAAGGGTAAAGATAAGCCCTGACCTGCGCAGGAGGAACGCGCCGATGTCTACCACCGCTCCGGCGATGGTGCCGCAGACCAAGTTCGCCCCCGCCCGCAAGATAGGCGCGGTGGCCGTGCAGACCTGCAATCTGATCGTGGAAATGCAAGCGCTTTATAAAAAGCTGTTCGCGCGCGCGAAACGCATCGAACAGGCTGGCGAGCCAACCCACATCAAGGCAAACTTTGTCGGCGCGCCGAAATCAATCCCCATGCGCGGCAGATTCTGACGCACATCCACCGATCCGCTCAGAGGAGCACCCAACCCATGGCCCTGCAGAATGTCACCGAGACCTATCAGCAAGAATCGCTGCCGGCGCCGCCGGCCAATCGACCGGTCCATTCGCTCAGCCCCCCGGTTGACCTGACCGATATCGAGGTGTTTTCCAGCCATGGTGGCTACACATTCGAGGCTTTCGCGCAGATGCGGGAGCACGCGCCGATCATGTGGCACCCCGAAGAATACGGTCGGGGGTTCTGGGCGCTGACTTCCCATGATCTGGTCAAGCAGGTGGAACTGGCCCCGCAGATTTTTTCCTCGCAGCGCGGCGGGATCCTGATGTCATATGGCCTGCCGGATGTTCCGCGCCATCCGCTGCTGCATTCCGCGTCGCTCAATTCGCTGATCAATCTCGACCGTCCGCACCACACAACGCTGCGCATGGAGCACATGCATTATTTCCGGCCGGGCTTTGTTGCCGAGTTGCGCAAGAAGGTTGAACTGAAGGTCAGCGCGCTGCTCGATGACATGCAGCGCAAGGGGCCGGTCGTCGACATGGTGGAGAACTTTTCCGCAGAATTGCCACTGTTCACGCTGTGCGAAATGCTCGGTGTGCCGGAAGCCGATCGGCCGAAGCTGATCCACTGGATGCATTTTCTGGAAAACTCGCAGAATCAGGTCCGCCAGGAAGGGCTCGGCAATCTCAGCGAACAGCAGATCATGACCTTCCTGACCGAAATTGAGGCGCTGTTCGCGTTTGGCCGCGATCTCTTGCAGCAGAGAAAGCGTGAGCCACGCGAAGACCTGCTCAGCGCGATCGCCAATGTCGAGATCGATGGTGCGCCGCTGTCGCCGGAATACCTTGACGGGTCCTGGTTGCTGATCGTGTTCGCTGGCAATGACACGACCCGAAACTCGCTGTCCGGCACGATGAAACTGCTGACGCAAAACCCCGATCAGCGCGCCCGCCTGATCGCTGATGACAGCCTTTACCCGAATTTCGTGCATGAGAGCATCCGCATGGTCAGCCCCGTAACCTATATGCGCCGCACGGCAACACAGGACACGGTTCTCGGCGGCCAGCCGGTGGCGGAAGGTGACAAGCTGGTGATGTATTACCCGGCCGCCAATCGCGACCCGGCGAAATTTGCAGACCCTGACCGCTACGACATCACCCGCGAGAATGCCAAAGAGCATCTGTCCTTCGGCCATGGCCCGCATGTCTGCCTGGGCCAGCGCGTGGCCAACATGCAGCTTGAGGCAGCCTACAGGCAGATCCTGTCGCGATTTCCGCACGCACATTGGACCGGAGAGATGGAGCTGGCACCCAGCAATTTCGTCCACGCCATCTCGAAACTCATGGTTGACCTGCGCAGTTGATCTCGCCGGTCAAAGGGACGCGCTGTTTTGCGAGCCTGTCAAAGTCGCTCGCGAACAATGAATTCGGTGCGTCGGTTGCGAGTAAGAGCGGCCGGCGTGTTGCCCCGGTCAAGTGGACGCGACTCACCATAACCGCGCGCGGTCAGCGTGTCGGCCGACACACCGCGCTCGGTCAGATATTCAAGGACTGAATTGGCGCGGTCCTGTGACAGGCGCTGATTGGCAATCGCGTCGCCGGTCGAGTCGGTGTGACCTGCAATCTCGATCACATGATCCTTGCACAGAATGGCAACGCCGGTGGCCGCATCCAGCAAACGGGCGCTTTCGGCGCTGATCTGCGCGCCGCCGGTTGCGAAAGAAACATTCCGGCCATCCATGACCCGGCTGAAAGCGCTCTGGCAACTTGCGACTGACGGGCTTTCATCGAGTTCAGCCAGCGCTGCGCCGACGGCCTCACCGCCACCTTCTACCGAAATGCCGTCAACGATCAGCAGGCTGCGCCCTTGCTCATTGGCCTTGATCGCGTCTTCGCCGGCTTCGAGCGCGCGCTGTTTGGCCGCCTCGTTCGGCGCCAACCCGGTCAGTGTCACGACACCGGCACCGACATTGCGCGCGTCCAGCTTCAGCCAGGGCAGGCCGATATCGGGAAAACTCGCTTCAATCGCATCGGTCCAGCTGCGCGGCGCCTCGACAATCCGCTCGACGACGACCGTCTGCGGCTCTGTTGCGGCGACAAGCCGGCCATTCTCGACCCTGTAAAAGCTTCCCTCTTCGACGGGCACACAATAATCAGAGGCTGAGGCCAGTGACTGGCTTTCGTCTTCACCACCGGTCGATGCCGGCGCGCCACAAGCTGCCAGCCAACCCGCCAAGACCAGCGCCAACACACCGCCTGCCTTCGGTTTCATCCGCATACTCTCCGCCTCCCTGCCGGCTAAAGCCGCACGACAATTGCCCAATTGCCTTGTTTTCAGTGCTTTGCAGGTAAAAGTCAAAGCTTCACAACAGGCAGGCGAATGACCTTTCGCCCGCAAGCGGTCACGGGCGCACCACCCGCCCAGCCTGCATCACCCAGTCAACCGTTTCAAGCTCTTTGATATCGCGCATCGGATCGGCATCGAGCGCAATGATATCCGCCAGCTTGCCCGGCTCGATGGTGCCGACCTGATCATCCATTTCGATATGCCGCGCGGCGATGACCGTGGCCGAACGGATCGCGTCCTGCGGTGAGTAGCCCGCTTCCACCATCAGTGCGAATTCCTGAGCATTTTCGCCATGCGGTGACACGCCGGTATCGGTTCCGAACGCGACATTGACGCCGCCCATCCGCGCCCGGCGCAGCATGCCGAGCATTTGCGGGCCAACCTGCGCGGCCTTATCGCGTGAAGGCTTCGGCAGCCATTCCTGATCGACCCAGCCGGTCACCGTCACGCCCGCCAGCACCGTCGGCACCAGAGTGGCATCATTGGCCCGGAACAGGGCGATGGTTTCGTCGTCAAGATAGGTGCCGTGCTCGATCGAGTGGACACCATTGCGTAGCGCAGCCTCGATGCCGGATTTGCCATGCGCATGCGCGGTGACCTTGCGGCCCATGCTTTCGGCTGCCTGAACAATTGCGGCAATTTCGTCGTCGAAGAATTGTTGCTCGAGCCCGGCGCGGGTGTTCGACAAGACCCCGCCCGTCGCCGTGATCTTGATCAGGTCCGCGCCATTCTTGATGGTCTGGCGCACGGCCCTGCGACAGTCATCGGCACCATCGCAGGTGTTGCCGACGGAAATTTCTGCGATGCGCGGGGCAAAGCCATTGCCATCGGCATGCCCGCCCGTCGGTGTCACGGCGCGGCCCGAAGCGCGGATGCGCGGGCCTTCAACATCGCCACGCGCGATGGCGTCACGCAGGGAAAAGATCGCTTCATCAGCACCGCCGACATCCTGCACCGTGGTGAAGCCGGCCAACAGCGTCTTGCGCGCATTTCCGGCGCCCTGAAGCGCAAGATCGACCTGCGAATGTGTCAGGGCCTCCATTCGCCGACCTGGCCCGGTTTCGCTGAGCAGGTGAACATGGCTGTCGATAAGGCCGGGAAGGACATAAGCGCTGGTCAGGTCGATGACATCTGCGCCTGCCGGTCGCTGATAACCCGGTTTGATTGCGGTGATGCGCCCATCCTCGATGGTGATGGTCTGGCGCGTGAGATAGCCCTCGCCCGGCACGGCCAGGACATGGCCGGCATGAATGACGCGGGTCTCGGCGCTGGCCAGCGGTACGGCAGACACAAGCGCTGCAACGATTAGACAGGTGAAAAGACGTGTTTGCATAAGATCAGCCCTCCATTCCGGCCATGCGCGCGCGTTCGAGTGCAAAACTGGCAAGCGGTCGCACACGGTCTGCCGTGGCTGCGGCATGCGCAGAATTGGCGGTGCCATCGCGCACCCGCCCGACAATGCCTTGCAGGATGCCGGCGAGCCGGAAGCCATTATAGGCAAAATAATAATTGAGGTCCGGCAGGTCGTCGCGGCCGGTATGTTCACAATAGATCGCGGAATATTCCTCGATTGTCGGGATGCCATGCGCTTTCAGGTCGGCAATATCGGCCAGCGCCTTCCGGCTCGGATCGGAGCTGGGCAGCACCCAGTTCATCAGGTGATAGGAGAAATCAGCCAGCGGATCGCCCAGCGTGCAAAGCTCCCAGTCCAGAACCGCAATGACTTTCGACTCGCTCGGATGCAGGATCATATTGTCGAGCCGGTAATCGCCATGCACGATTGTGGTGGTGTCGCCGACCGGGATGTTGTTTGGCAGCCAGTCGATCAGGGCTTCCATCTCTGCAATATGCTCGGTTTCCGAAGCCTTGTACTGCTTGGTCCAGCGATGGATCTGGCGAGCGACATAATCGCCTTCCTTGCCAAACCCCTCAAGCCCGACCGCGCGCCAGTCAACCATGTGCAGCTGCGCAAAGGTCTGGCACTGGGCGGTATAGATCGCGCGGCGCTCAGCCGGTGTGGACGCAGGCAGGGTCTGGTCCCAGAGGATGCGCCCGTCTACGTTGTCCATCACGTAGAACATGGTGCCGATGACGCCGTCATCCGCGCACAGCGCATGTGGGCGCGCGACCGGATAGCCAATCGGATACAGCGCCGAAATGACCCGGAACTCGCGATCAACGGCATGCGCTGACGGCAGCAGCTTGCCCGGCGGCTTGCGACGCATGACATAGGCCGCGTTTGGCGTGATCAGCTTGTAGGTCGGGTTGGACTGGCCACCCTTGAACTGGCGCACCGTTAGCGGGCCGCGATAGTCCTCGACATTCTCCTCCATCCAGGCGGCCAGGGCGGCTTCATCGAAACGATGGCTCTCAACGACCTCCTGCGTGCCGGAGAAGAGTTCCTGTGCGCTGGCATTGTCCGACATATGCGGCCTCCCTGAGCAGTTTCTTATTCGCGACGATTGTTAAACCAGTTTCCGCGGAGGTAAATGGCGAACGCAGCGTCAGGATGGCGAGCGCGCCCGCCAGCCAATATCGCGCCGGCAGAAACCGCTCGGCCAGTCGATCATGTCAACCGCCGCATAGGCCCGCTCAAATGCCTGATGAAGCGTGTCTGCGCATGCCGTGACCGTGAGCACCCGCCCGCCGGCGGCGACCAGCCGGCCCTGCGCATCGACATCGGTGCCGGCATGGAACACGGTCACGCCCTCGCGCGCGTCCGCCCGGTCCAGCCCGGTGATCGGTGAGCCATTCTCATACGCGCCGGGATAGCCCTTGCTGGCCAGAACCACGCTCGCCGCCGGGCGGAAGTCTTCCAGCTGCATCAGCGACTCAAACGCGGCTTCATTGCCTTTCAGCCCGCCGGTGGCGGCTGCCAGCAGGGCCGGAACGATATCGCCGGGAATTCCGGCCATCAGCACCTGACATTCCGGATCGCCGAAACGGGCATTGAATTCCACTGTTTTTGGACCGGCCGACCCGATCATCAGGCCAATATACAACACACCGCGATAGGGCATGCCGGCGGCGGCCATACCGGCCAGCATCGGTTCGGCAATCTCCGAGCGCACCTGCTCCATGACCTGCGGCGTGACAATCGGGGCAGGGGCATAGGCACCCATGCCGCCGGTATTCGGGCCGGTGTCGCCTTCGCCAACGCGCTTGTGGTCCTGAACGGCAGGCAGGTAGATCGCGCCCTCGCCATCGGTGATGACAAAGACGCTGGCCTCCTCGCCGTCGAGAAATTCCTCAATCACCAGATCGCGTGACGCATCCCCGAACCGGCCGGCCAGCATGTCTGCCGCTTCGGCTTCGGCCTGCTCCAGCGTATCTGCGATCACCACACCCTTGCCGGCCGCCAGCCCGTCGGCCTTGAGCACATAAGGCGGCTTCAGGGTCTTCAGAAAGGCGTGCGCTGCGGTGATGTCGCTGACGGCCTGATAGGCTGCGGTTGGAACGCCAAATTCGACCATCCGGGCCTTGGAAAAGGCCTTCGAGCTTTCCAGCCGGGCGGCATCCCTGTCCGGGCCGAACACGTCGAACCCGCGCGCGCGCAGCCTGTCGGCCAGTCCGGCGGCGAGCGGCGCTTCCGGCCCGATCACAACAAGATGCGGCTGCAATTGGAGGGCAAGCTTTTCCAGTGCGTCTGTATCATTGATATCGACATCAAAACATGGCCCGATCGCGTCCATGCCGGGATTGCCCGGCGCAGACCAGACCTCATCGACCAGAGGCGACTGCGCGATCTTCCACGCAAGACCATGCTCGCGGCCGCCGGAACCAATCAGAAGAATATTCATCGCCATGCTTGATGCGCTGGCGAGCCTGCGCGATCAAGAGGCAAATGGCCCGGTTTTGCGCAAATTGAGGGATGCAGATGGCCGACCGGCTCGACATGAACGGCCTTTGGTCGGGCTGGTATGACTATCTCGGTCTTTCCGAAGCCGTTCCCTTCACGGCATGGATTGATGACGCTGGCGGAATGCTCGCCGGCACCATCCTGGAGCCGAACACATTTGTCGAGGCCGGCCCGGACGATCTCGAAGCCCTGATCAGCGGCCAGCGTGTCGCCACATTTGTCACTTTCACGAAGACCTATCGGGAAGGGCAGGGGGCTCATGGCCTGAAGATCGCCTATGAAGGCGAGGCTGATTCGCAGTTTCAGTCTGTTTCTGGCGAATGGCAGATCGGAACCGATCCGTTCAATGGCGGCCGGTTCCAGCTTGACCGCTCCTCGCGCGGGGTCGGTGAAGCGGTGCTGCGAAAGGTGCTGGCGGGCCTTTAAGACCGCAAGACCTGCGCGTGTCAGGAAGACAGGGGTGACCGGTCGGGGGCGCTGCGATAAGGAGGACGCCATGGCCGAACCATCTGTGACCAACGCCCCCGACCTCACCGTCTCGCAACTGGCCGCCAGCCTGAAGCGGACGATCGAGACCAATTACGATTTCGTGCGCGTGCGCGGCGAGCTTGGCCGGGTCACGCTTGCGCGCTCCGGGCACATGTATGCCGACATCAAGGATGACAAGGCGGTGCTCAACACGGTGATGTGGAAGGGCAATGTCGACCGCCTGCCATTCCGCCCCGAAGAGGGGCTTGAGGTTATCGCCGAGGGCAAGCTGTCGATCTTCGCCGGACGTTCAAACTACCAGCTGATCGCGACGGGCATGCACCCTGCCGGAGCCGGCGCTCTGATGGCGCTGCTTGAGGCGCGCAAGAAGAAACTGGCCGCTGAGGGCCTGTTCGACCCGGGCCACAGGAAGACGCTGCCCTATCTTCCGGCGACGATCGGCGTTGTCACCAGCCCGACCGGAGCGGTGATCCGCGACATTCTGCATCGCATCCGCGACCGCTTCCCGGTGCGGGTCATTGTCTGGCCGGCACTGGTGCAGGGCGATCTTGCCGCCGGGCAGGTCGAGCAGGGCATTCGCGGTTTCAACGCAATGACCGGGCCGGACCGGCCGGACCTGCTGATCGTTGCGCGCGGTGGCGGCTCGATCGAGGATCTGTGGCCGTTCAACGAGGAAAATGTCGTGCGCGCCGCGTTTGACAGCGAAATTCCGCTGATCTCGGCGGTTGGCCACGAGACTGACACGACGCTGATCGACTATGTCTCCGACGCGCGTGCGCCGACACCGACCGGCGCAGCCGAAATCGCCGTGCCGATGCGCTCGGAACTGTTGCTGATGACCGGCGAGCTTGGTGAGCGGCTGAAGCGCCAGCTGTCAGGCCTGGTGCGCGGCAAGTCCGACCAATTGCGCGCCGCCCGCCTGGCGCGCCCGGAAACCCTGCTGGAAGCGCGCCGCCAGCGGCTCGACTTTGCCGCCGCCAGCCTGCCGCGCGCGGTTATCGCGGGCCGTGAGCGTGCCCGCGCCCGGTTCGACCGCGCCGCCGCGCGCCTGCCGGCACCCCATGCCCTGATCCGCGAGGCCAGCCAGCGCCTTGCCCAGCCCGCCGCCGCACTCGGCCATGCGCTGAAGGGTGCGATCTCGACCCAACGCCTGCGTCTGGTACAGATCAGCGGACGGTTGCAGCTGCGCCCGATCCGCGACGAGACGCGCCGCTCACGCCGCCAGCTGAGTGACATTTCCCAGCGTTTGCACCCGGCCTTGCAGCGGCTGCTCGGCGAACGTGCACAGAGGCTGGAGCGCGAGGCAAAACTGCTCGACACGCTCTCGCATCAGGCGACGCTGCGGCGTGGATTCGCTCTGGTGCGCGATGACAGGGGCCGCCTGACGCGCACCGCCGCCGCTGCGCGCCAGAGCGAAAGCCTGAGCGTGATCTTCTCCGACGGCGAGGTCACGGCCACAGTCGAAGCACCGGCCGCCCGCTCCGCGCCCCGCCCAAAGCCGCCAAAGGCAGATCAGGGCACGCTGTTCTGAGCCGGCAGGGGGATCTGAAGCTGCAACGGTGGCGCTCGCCCGGCCAGCGGACCGGGGGGAGATAGCGGCCAATCAGCCGAAGCGTTTGGGTCTGCATTTAACTCGCTATCAGTGATCCCGTAGCGCTTAACACGTAATGCATTGTGGAGTGATTCGCGGCCGATTGAGATCAGCGCCGGGCAAGCGCGACTGCGCGTCGGCGCCCCATGCGCCGTAACCGCGGATGAGTCTTCATCCGCGCATATTGGTATTACGGGCCGATATGGCCTGCCGGACAGGCCCTGACGTGACCGCGCAGGCGTGAAAATTCAGTCGCCAATCCAGACCTGCTGGGCAT
>CAYUEM010000057.1:0-14798 GCA_964442925.1 uncultured Hyphomonadaceae bacterium | reverse complement strand
CAATCGCCGCGTCATAAGGTGCTGCCAGCGCATTGATGATCTCGGGATCGGCCGCGATCTTGGCCATCTCCGCCTCATAGTCGCCATAGGCTTCAGGCGCCCAGACCTGAAAACTGTCCATCGCACCGACAAACAGCACCTTTTCGCTGATCCCCGCACGCTCAAGCAGCGCATCGGGGATGCGGATCCGACCGGGATCATCCATTTTCAGGTCGGCCGAGCGCGACACGATTGCAGCCGTCAGCGCCTTGCGCTGGCGCGACTGCAGGGGCAGCCGGGAGATGGTCTGCATATAAGTCGACATCAGCGCCTCGCCGCCACCCTCAAGACATTTCGAACCATCGATTGCGGGCCACAGGAACAGCCGGCTGCCGCCACCCAGCGCCGCGCGAAACGGCGCAGGCACAGACACCCGCCGCTTGGAATCAATGGCACTTTCATAGGTGGAGACGAACACGCGCCTGCCCCGCAATTTATCAGCCCGGTTTGGAAATATACTGTTACGATTTGGGCTAGCATGGGTTGTGCTGGGAGCCAATGGGCTAGATGCGCGCGCCAGCGGGATCGCAGCACCGAAAACCGGAATATTTACAGAACTTTATGGGAATAAATAAGAACACGCGTGAAAAAAGGGCGGTCAGCCAACCGCCCTTCACAGCAAAATCTTATGGTTTTCAGAAGGTTAATTTGCTCAGCGTGACTTATTCGCCACGAATGAACTTTCTCACATCTTTGCTCAGTTCCCGAGCCTGATCTTCCGCAAGATACATCATGTGACCAGCCTGATAATAGGTGAAAGTGACCCGATCGAGATCAATACCATTTCTATAAAGGCTGAGCTCCGAGGCAAAGAAAGGTGTGGCCAGGTCGAAATAACCCGATGTGACCAGCACACGCATGTCGCGGTTTTCGCGCAGTCCCTTGGCCAGATGCGGCACAGGATTGGGGAAAGAGGTCGATCCGGCACCATAGGACCATTTCCAGCTGCGACCGGGCTTGCCGGACAGGATTTCATATTTCCGGTCGAACGAAACGCCAAGTCCGCGCGTGAGGTGATCATTGATTGCGGCGGTATAGGCGGCATCCATGCCGTAGCCGGACGGATCATTGTCGGGATACTCACCGGCAACGAAATCATCCTCACCGGTATAGCGCCCGTCGAACCGACCGATCGACAGACCTTCGTCGCGCAGAAGCTCCTTGAAGAAATTGCTGCCCACGCGCAGGTCGACAGACATCAGGAAATCCGGCGTCAGGCCAATGAAGCGGGAAATCTCTTCGGCCGCCTCACGTTGCGCCGCCTGGGTCATAGAGGTGCCGCGCAGCAGGACGGGCATGTAGCCTTCAACCGCGAAATTGCGTGCTGCCTCGACAAAAGCATCGAAATCACCGTCCCACGCGCTGCGGTCGATCTTGCGATGATGCCAGGCTGTCGCGGCCCAGGACGGAAAATATGCCACTGGGGAGAGATCATTAGCGCGGGTGTGCCGCAGCGTCTGGAAATCGAGTGCCGGCGAAATCAGGATCACACCATTCAGCGCAACCCCGTTCCAGCCACCCTGAAGCGTTTCGGTGATCTGCGCCGCGCGCGTGCCGCCATAGCTCTCGCCGGCAATGAATTTCGGGCTGTTCCAGCGTTCGTTCTCGGTCAGCCAGATGCGGATGAATTCCGCGACGCTTTCGGCATCCTCGCGCAAGCCGAAATAGTCCGCCGGGTCGGTCTCGCCCAGCGCCCGGGAATAGCCTGTCCCGACCGGATCGACAAAGACAAGATCGGTCACATCAAGAAGCGAATGGGCGTTGTCCACGATCGGATAGGGCGGCGCACCAACATCGCTGGCGTCGGATGGCGTGACCACACGCTTTGGGCCGAACGCTCCCATATGCAGCCAGACTGAAGATGAACCCGGACCGCCATTCCAGACAAAGGTCACAGGCCGCCGTGTCGGGTCGTCCAGCCCTTTTTCAACATAAGATATCGAGAAGATTGCCGCCACAGGATTGCCGTCTTCATTACGGAGATAGGTTTCGCCCGCGCGGGCCAGGTAGTTCACGGTGCGCGCGCCGATCCGCAACGAAGCTTCACTTTCGAAGACGGACGGCTCGGATATCGTTTTCGCGCTTTCCGCATTGCCGGTTTTCGACACTGCGTCCGTTACGTCCTGCGCAAGCGCCGCCAACGCCAGAACTGCAACGGCAAAAATTGCAAGCCAGAGTGATCGGAACACCACCATCATCCTTCCTTTCTATATCGCGACACCAGATGCCAGAACAGCATTTATGTCATCATTACCTTCGATCATGATTTGCCGGCAGCCAGACACTGAATGCAGACCCGCGCCCGGAACGGCTTTCGACAATCAACCCGCCACGGTGGCGCGTCATGACATGTTTGACAATGGCAAGCCCAAGACCCGTTCCGGTGATATCGCCGCCCCGGCTCGCATCGACCCGGTAGAAGCGCTGGCCGAGCCGCGGCAGGTGTTCGCGAGCGATCCCGGGTCCGTCATCCTCGACGCGCAGCCAGATCGCGGCGACGCCGTCGGCATGCGGCGCAGCCAGTAATGTCATGCGGTCGGCATCCGCCCATTGACGCCCGGCATGAGAGCGCGCGCCCTCAAGGCTCCGTTCAAGGCCACAACTGACACGAACGGTGGCATCTTTCGGAGAAAACTTGACTGCATTCGAGATCAGGTTCTGCGCCACCTGAGCGATCTCGTCGGCAACCGCGATCGCCTCAAGCCCCTCTTCGGGACCGAAATAATGCAATTTGACCCCGCGCTCACGTGCGACCGGTCGCAGGGCCTGAACGGCTCCATGAAAGATCAGACCGAGATCGGCATTGCTGTCAGGTGGGCGGTGCTCTGAAAATTCGATCCGTGACAGCGACAGCAGGTCCGCAATCAGGCGGCGCATCCGTTCGGTCTGCTCGAACATGATGTCGAGAAACCGGTCCCAGCTTTCCTTGTCGTCGCGCGCCGGACCGCGCATTGTTTCGATGAAGCCCGCCAGCGAGGTCAGCGGGGTGCGCAATTCATGGCTGGCATTGGCAAGAAAGTCAGCGCGGGCCTGTTCTGCACGCCGCGCCTCGGTGAGGTCCTCGAAAACGATCATCACCCCTGCGCTTTGCACCGGCCAGGTTGCGACATGTGCCCGCCAGAACTGACCGGCACTGCCTGACTGTTCGAATTCGACCGAACGGCGCAGCGGCGCGCGCGAGGCCGCCTCGATTGCGGCCAGCAATTCCGGCTGCCGGATAACAGCGGCTGCAAAACTGCGCGGATTGGCCGGGATGCGAAATGCCCGGCGCGCCGGCGCATTTGCAGCATCGATCCGCCCCTCAGCTCCGATATGGATGCAGGCAAAGGGCAGCGCCCGCAGGAAGGTTTCCACGTCTGGCGCGGACTTTTTTGAATCTTCAACCGCATCAGTTGCTATCGGTGGTTCTTCCGGCTCCGGCGCGGTCGACCCCACGAAATAGGCCGATGCGCCGGCCAGCAGAACAATCGCGGCAGTCACCGCCTCGACCCAGCCCAGCGCACCCGACATTGCAAGCAGCGAAAATATGCCAGTTGCGCCAAGCGCAACAACAGACATGTCCCGCATCCGCCGGGAATGCTGACCTGCCCGCCGCCGGTCACTTTCAGGCAGACCATCCTGCCGCGTCTTGGGAGGGGGAGCAGATGTCATTCAAGCCATTTCCAGGCATAGCGGGTCCCGGTTCGCCATCCGGAAATACGCAAAAAACAAGGACCCGAAGCAGCCCCTTGAGTCCGGAAGAAACAAAGGCGCTTCAAGATTGCAAACCTGTCTGGCACCGCGCCTTGATATCGATCGCGACCATGACACCCTACCGCCTTTTGCACTCGCCAGAACCATCCATCACCCTAAACTGACAGCGGTCGCCAGACCATTCATGAAAATATGACAGTTTGCCTTGTGGTCTGGACAAAACTTGTCTGCGTATAACTTACGTTGATTATTGGTGATCACCAAAGGACCTCGCAGTCTATTAATATTGTTTTTCGATAAATTTTCGTTGACATTCGCGAAAACAAACCTTAATGCGCTGTCTGGAAAGTTCAGGAATCAGTAATGAAACAGGCCAGTCTCGTCTTTGGTACCCTGCTGGTTACGGGTTGCAGCTCGCTTGGCCAGATCGAACTGGCAGGTGGCCCGGTGGAGATTTTTCCGGTCGCGCCTGATGCGCCTGAGCAATGGGCTGCATCCGGGGTGACCGGCGAGCTCCCGGCAGGCGATTGGACCTTGCAGTTCAATGACCCTGTGATGACACAGCTGGTCGAAGAGGCCATCGCCTCCAATCCCGGTCTTGAAGCGCAGATCGCGACGCTGCGCGCAGCGCGTTTCGACCTGGCTGCGCAGCGTGGAACTCGCCTGCCATCGATTACCGGGTCTGGCAATGCAGGTGCGCGGAGGACTGTGTTTCGCCTGACCGGAAATCCAGTCAAGAACGACACGGCCGTCTATGGTCTCAACCTGAATGCCAGTTGGGAAGCGGACCTGTTCGGACGAATCTCCCGTGGCATCGAACTGGCCGGGTCCCAGTTGGAACTGGCAGAAGCTGATCTTGATGCGGCGCAGCTTTCGCTGGCGGGGCAGGCTGCGCTTGGCTGGATCAATCTCAACGCCGCGATTGCCCAGCTGAGGGTCGCCGAAGCGACGGTCGAGGCGCGCCAGCGGGTCACAGACCTGACCGAGCGCCGGTTTGCACGCGGGCTTTCAACAGCGCTCGACGTGCGTCTGGCGCGCAGTGCACTTGCCGGTGCAGAGGCCAGCCTGTCAGCGCGCAAACAGGCGCGGGGCGAAGCGGCCCGCCAGCTTGAAATCGTGCTCGGGCGCTATCCGTCGCGGGAAATCGAGGCACCTGCACGCCTGCCGGAGCTCGATCCGATACAACCGATCGGAAATCCGACGCTCGTTCTGGCCCGGCGCCCGGACATTGCCGCAGCGGAAGCACGGGTTGTGTCTGCCGGTCTTCGCGCCGAACAGGCCCGCCTTGCGTTGCTGCCGACGCTTAACATCACGGGCGGTCTTTCGACGGACAGCGACATCATCAGGGAAGCCTTTGATCCGGCATTTCTGGCAGGATCACTGCTTGCCGGCATCTCCCAGCCACTGTTTACCGGCGGCAGACTGCGCCGTCAGCGCGATGCGGCAATTGCCCGCGCGCAGGCTGCCGTGGCCAGCTATGCCAGTGCCGCGCTGACAGCCTGGCGCGAGGTCGAAGACGCCCTTGCCGCTGACGTCTTTCTCGCCGAGCAGGAAGCCGCGCAGATGCGGTCGCTCGAAGAAGCCGCCTTTGCCGAGGAGCTGGCCGAGCGGCAATATCGCAATGGGCTGGTGACGATCTTCAATTTCATCGACGCGCAGACGCGCCGACTGAATGCCGAATCCAGCCTTGTTTCGGCGCGATCCCAGCGCGCTGCCAACCGGATCAACTATCATCTTGCACTTGGCGGCGGCCTGCCCGGCCTGCCCGTTTCCTCCACCCCAGACGCGGCCGGCACGACCGGTGGGAGCCTCACGCAATGACCCGTATTCTCGCCATTCTCCTGCCCATAATCATTCTTGTCGTGCTTGGTTTTGGTGGTGCCGGGCTTCTGGCCGCCCTGGCACCCCAGCCTGAGGAAAGCGATGAGGCACCTGCGGGCCTGTCTGTATTTGCAGAGGCGATTGAGCAACGCGACCTCGTATTGACTGTAAAGACGCAGGGCGAGGTCGAGCCGAAGCGGGAAATCATTGTCTCGCCGCAGGTTGGCGGGCGGATCTTGTATATCTCGCCGGATTTCATCGCAGGTGGTTTCATTCGCAGCGGCCAGGTGCTCGCGCGACTGGACTCGGCTGACTATGAACTGACCGTGACGCGCGCGCGCGCGCTGGTTGCAAGCGCAGAACAGCGTCTCGCACGCGAACAGGCCGAAGCGGAGATTGCGCGGAAGGATCTTGAAGATCTCGGTGTCATCGACGCCAGCCCGCTTGCCCGGCGCGAGCCGCAACTGGCCGAAGCAAAAGCCTCACTCGACAGTGCGAAAGCCCAGCTGGCCGAAGCCGAACTCGGGCTCAGCCGTGCGACGATCTATGCACCCTTCTCGGGTCGTGTGCGCGAACGTACCGTCGATCTCGGCCAGTTCGTCTCGCCGGGCACGTCGCTGGGCCGCATTTTCGCAACCGATACGGTCGAGGTTCCACTGGCGGTGACAGATGAAGAGCTTGGCCGGCTCGGGCTGCCGCTCGCCTTTGCCGAAACCGCGGCAAATCCGGGGCCGAACGTGATCTTCACGGCCTCGCTGACCGGCCAGCAGCGGCGCTGGCAGGGCCGGGTGGTGCGATCAGCGGCATCACTTGACCCGCGCACGCGGCTGATCAATGTCATTGCTGAACTGAAGGACCCGTATGGCACAGGTGCCGACAATGGCGTGCCGATGGCACCCGGCCTGTTCGTCGATGCAGAGATCCAGGGCAATGTCATTCCGGATATTCTGGTCGCGCCCCGCGCGGGACTGCGCGGTGAGGACGAGCTTTATATCGGCAACCCGAAACAGGGCACGCTGTCCATTCGCAAGGTCGATGTGATTTTCACCGATCGCGAAGGCGCGTATATAACCGGTGGTGTCCAGGCCGGTGAACTTGTGATCGTTTCCCCCGTTCAGGCGGCTTTTGACGGAATGCGGATCAAGGTACTGGAACGCCGGCCCGACGGATCCGTCATCACACACGAGCCGGAAGACAGCCGAGGCGGTGCAAGCGATCTGGCCAGAACGCCAGACCTCAATGGCAAGAGCGAAGGAACGGTGCAATGAATGGGATCGTCGCCTGGTTTGCGCGCAATTCGATCGCGGCCAACATCCTGATGGTCGTCGCCTTCATCGGCGGCATATTCAGTTTTGTCAGTCTGGAGCGCGAGATGTTCCCGACGGTGGCGATTGCCGGCGCGTCGGTCTCGGTTGCCTGGCCGGGTGCCTCGCCACAGGAAGTCGAAGAGCAGATCATCACCCGCATCGAGGAAGTGGTGGCCGACATTGACGGTATCGAAGAGATCACGTCGGTGGCATCGGAAGGCCGCGCTTCGGTCAATATTGAAGGCCGCAATGATCTGGATATGGACAAGTTCGTTCGCGACATCGAGCGCAAGGTCGACCAGATCAACAATCTCCCGCGTGACGCCTTCCGTCCGCAGATCCAGCAATGGGAACAGCGCAACTGGTATTTCGGTATGGCCGTTCACGGCGATACCACTCCACTGGAACTCAAGCGCATCGCCGATCAGGTGCGAGACGATATTGCCCGGCTGCCCGGCGGCGAGCTTGCTGTCGTCAATGGCGTGCTCGACGAGGAAGTGACCATTGAGGTCTCGGAAGAGACGCTACGCCGTTACAACCTGACCTTTACCGATGTCGCACAGGCGATTGCCGCCGCCTCGATCAATTCATCCGGCGGCACGATCCGCACCGACACGGGCGCCGTCACGGTTGCGACCCGGCAACTCGCTGACACACGCGAGCAGTTCGAACAGATCGTTGTCTCGCAGACGCCGGAAGGCGGAACGCTGCGCGTCGGCGATATCGCCAATGTGATCGACGGCTTCGTTGACGTTGAACTGACGGCCAGTTTCGACGACAAACCGGCCGCCTTTGTCATGGTCGTGGCACCCGATCGCATGCAGATCGTCGAATATACCGACGCGATCAAGGATTATATCAAGCGGGCCAATGACCCCGCCAATGGCATCCTTCCCGAAGCGATCAAGATCAACATGCTCTGGGACGATTCCGAAGCCTTCAAGGCGCGCATGGAGACGATCGGCAATTCTGCGGTTCTTGGCGGACTTATGGTCTTGCTTGTACTGATCCTGTTTCTGCGCCCGATTGTCGCCTTCTGGGTCACGATTGGCATTTTTACGGCCTTTGCCGGCGGGCTGATGCTGCTGCCAATTTTTGGCGTCTCGTTCAACGTGCTGTCGCTGTTTGCGGTCCTGCTGGTGATCGGGGTGATTGTTGATGACGCGATCATTGTCGGAGAGAATATCCACCGCGAGGTCGAAAGCGGTCGACGCACCGGGCTGGATGCATCGATCATGGGCACACAACTGGTGCTTAAACCGGTCATTTTCGGTGTCCTGACGACAATTATCGCCTTTCTGCCCTGGGCCTTTCTGACCGGGCCGGAGCGCAACTTCACCGAACAGATCACGTTTGTTGTCGTCAGCGCGCTGGTCTTTTCGCTGATCGAAAGCCTGCTGATCCTGCCAGCGCACCTGTCGCATCTCAAGCCGCAGAATTTCGACGGCCCGGGCGGGAGCCTCTTGAAAATCCAACGGTCGATAGCTGACAGTCTTTTGTGGTTTGCCAACCATGTCTACAAGCCGTTTCTCGAACTTGCCGTCCGGTTCCGCTACGCCACGGTGGCGGTCTTTATCTCGCTGTTCATCCTGGCCGTGCAACTGGTCGGCCAGAATTTCGTGCCGTTCCGCTTCATGCCGGAAATCGAGGGCGACCTGATCCAGGTCGAGATCGAACTGCCTGACGGCACGCCATTCAACCGGACCGAACAGGTCCGCAACCAGCTCGAAAACGGCATCAAAATCTTGCGCGCAGAAACCCGCCAGCAACATCCTGATATTGAAGGCGGTCTTGTCTCTCAGGCTTCTGTCGTCGCCACCGAGCGAAGGGTGAGTTCGTGGATCGGGCTGGTCGCACCCGAAAACCGGCCAAAATCGGTTTCGACGAAAGAACTTGCTGAACGCCTGCGCGACCTTGTCGGCCCGATCCCTGATGCTGAAGAGGTAAAGTTCGATTTCACCCTGAACGAGGAAGACAGCGGCGTTCGTTTCTCGCTCAATCATCCCGAGCTTGACCTGCTGCGTGCGGCGGCGGCCGACCTCAAGGCGCAACTTGCGACATATGGCACCACATATGATATCGGCGACAACCTGTCGTCGGCGGCTGATGAAGTGCGCGTCACGCTCAAACCGGGCGCAGAATCGCTCGGCATCACGCTGGCGCAGGTCGCCGATCAGGTGCGCCAGGCTTATTTCGGAATCGAGGTGCAGCGCCTTCCGCGCGAGGGCGAAGATGTGAAAGTGATGGTGCGTCTGCCAGAAGCTGACAGACGCAGTGTCGACTCGATCCGCAATTTGCGCATCCGCACCCCCGATGGCCGTCAGATCCCCGTTTCGCAAGTGGCTGAGTTCGAGTTTGCACCCGGTATCAACCGTATCCTGAGACGCGATCGCACCCGGTCCGTTTCGGTCTTCGCTGAACTGACAGGAGATGTCCGCGGCCAGATCATGGCCGATATGGAAGAAAATTACTGGCCCGGCTTCGCCGACCGTTTCCCCAGCGTCAATCGCGGCAATATCGGCGGTTTTGAAAGCCAGCAGGAATTTCTCGGCGAAGTGATGCGGTTCATGTGGATCGCAGTGGGCACGATGTATATTTTGCTCGCCATCGCATTCCGCTCCTATGCGCAGCCTTTGCTGCTGCTGACGGCGCTGCCATTTGCCTATGCCGGCGCTGTTTTCGGCCATCTGGCCTTTGGCGTGCCGATGGCGATGTTCTCCTTCTTCGGCATCGCGGCGGCCGGCGGGGTTGTGATCAATGACAATCTTGTTCTTGTCGACTTTATCAACAAACGGCGCGAAGCGGGTGCCGGTGCCGTGCAGGCGATCGTGGATGGCGGTGTCTCGCGTTTCCGTCCGATCCTTCTGACCTCGGTCACGACTTTTGTCGGCGTGCTGCCCCTGATCGCCGAACGCTCGGTTCAGGCGCAGTTCCTCAAGCCGATGGTTGTCGCGCTGGGCTGCGCGGTTGCTTTTGCGCTGTTCGTCTCGCTGCTGCTGGTGCCTTCCCTTTATGCAGTGGGTGTCGAGATTGGCCGGATTTTCCGCTGGACCTGGGCCGGTCGCCCCTTCCGGAACATCGGTGAAGGCTATTCCGGCGAGGTCTATGTCGATGAGGAAGAATTGATCGGAACATCGGCCGGCGCGACGTTGAAACCGGCCGAATAAACCTGGCGGGACACGATGAAAGGCAGCGGGCTTGACTTGGCCCGATTTTGGCGTGTTGATAAATCAAAATACCCAAAGGGAAACGAAATGAACAAATTTCTTGCAAGCTGCGCCGTATCAGCGCTTCTTCTTGCCGCATGCGGCCCTGCCGCTGACAGTGTCGATACCACCTCGGTCTCCGAAAACACAACCCGCGAAACCGCTTCCACAACTCCCCCTGAACCGCGCGAAGTGAAGACGACTTCACCCGATTTCTGGGGCGACTGGGGCGTGGATCTTTCGGTCCGCGATGGCGCCGTGGCGCCCGGCGAGAACTTTTTCATACATGTCAATGGCGGCTGGTATTCCAGTTTCGAACTGCCCGGCGACAAGACCCGGTACGGGGCTTTCGACCTGCTGCGTGAAAAATCCGAGCAGCAGACGCGCTTCATCATCGAAGACCTCGCCGAAGCCAGACCCGCGCTTGACACACCTGAAGGTAAGGTTGGCGCACTTTACAACGCATTCCTGAACACCAAGGCGATCAACGATGCCGGGCTTGCGCCCGCGCAGCCCTATCTCGACCGGATCGCAGCGATTGAGACCCGCGAGGAGCTTGCCGCCATGTTCGGGACGGCGGGATATGCCAGTCCGATCAGTGCCTTTGTCTGGGTCGACGCCAAGGATCCAGACACCTATCGCGCGCAAATCGGTCTGTCCGGTCTCGGACTGCCCGATCGCGATTATTATCTCAAGACCGATGAGAAGTCGGAAGAGATAAAAGCGAAATATGTCGACTATCTGGCCTTCCTTCTTGAACAGGCCGGCTATGAGGATGCCAGCGAAAAAGCCGCCAGTGTCATGGCGCTGGAAACCGAAATGGCCGCCCTCCACTGGGACCGCGCGGCAAGCCGCAACCGCGAACTGACCTATAACAGGCTCAGCGCGGATGAACTGATGGCTGCGGCCGGCGATTTTCCGCTCGGTGCAATGCTCGAAGCGGTCGGGATCGCGGGTGAGGACACCTTCCTAGCCTCACAGATCCCGCCCACAGATGAAGAGCTTTCCAGCGCCGGAATGACCCGGGAGCAGGCCTCGGAGAAACTTGGCGGAGGCATTCCAGCCGCACTTCAACTGGCTGCGAGCGCCGATCTGGAAACCTGGAAAGCCTATCTCGCCGCGCGCTTCCTGTCGTCGCACGCATCGGTGCTTCCAGAAGCCATCGATACGGCCACATTCGAGTTCTTCGGAACCGTGCTCAGTGGCCAGCCTGAACAGCGTCCGCGCTGGAAACGCGCGGTTTCCACAGTTGAGAACACGCTGGGTGAGGCGATAGCCGCTGTCTATGTCGAGCGCCACTTCCCGCCCGAGAACAAGGCGGCGATGGACACGCTGGTTCGCAATCTGCGCACGGCAATGAAAGCCAATCTCGCTGATCTGGAATGGATGGGCGAGGAGACCCGGACCAAGGCGATGGAAAAGCTGAACGCGTTCAATCCCAAGATCGGCTATCCGAAAGAGTTCGAGACCTATGAAGGGCTGAAGATCGGCGACAATGCGCTTGAAAACGACATTGCCGCCTCGATCTGGGCGATGCAGGACAATGTCGCGCGCCTGCAGGAAGAACCCGACCGTGATGAATGGTTCATGACCCCGCAGACGGTGAATGCCTATTACAATCCGTCTTTCAACGAGATTGTCTTTCCGGCCGCGATCCTTCAACCCCCCTTCTTCAATGTCGAAGCTGACCCGGCGGTGAATTACGGTGCTATCGGCGGCGTGATCGGCCATGAAATGGGCCATGGCTTCGATGATCAGGGCTCGAAATATGACGGCGGCGGCGTGCTGCGGAACTGGTGGACGCCGCAGGATCGCGCTGCGTTCGACGCGCTTGGAACCGCCTTGGTTGAACAATACAACCAGTATTGCCCACTCGCGGAGAGTGAACCCTGCGTCAATGGCAGGCTGACACTCGGCGAGAATATCGGCGATCTGGGCGGGCTGTCGCTGGCGTATCGCGCCTATCAGATCAGCCTCGACACGGATGGTGACGGGACGGTCAGTGAAGCCGAGCAAGCGCCTGTGATTGACGGCCTGACCGGTGATCAGCGCTTTTTCCTGTCATGGGCGCAGGTCTGGCGTTCGAAATATCGCGATGAAGCCAAGCGTCGCCAGATCCTGACCGATCCACATTCGCCAGCCGAATTCCGCGTCAATGGCGTGGTTCGCAATCTCGACGAGTGGTATGCCGCCTTCGATATCGCTGAGGATGACCCGCTTTACCTGCCGCCGCAGCAGCGCGTGCGCATCTGGTAGGTGCTGGGGGCAATCGGCATGGGTCACTCTGACCCATTCTCGGCCTCCCGGTCCCGTCTGGTGATTACGACGGGGCCGATAACCGGTTGTTCGTATCAGCCAAAACGACGGGCATGCTCGTCTGTCGCGCGGATCAGTTCATCGACGATGCCGGGCTCAAGGCTGGAATGGCCGGCATCGGGGATGATGTTGAGCCGCGATAGTGGCCAGGCCTTGTTCAGCGCCCAGGCCGAAGACAGCGGCGTGACGACATCATAGCGGCCGTGGACAATCACGCCGGGCGTCTGGCCCAGCACGCGGGCCGCCTCTTCCAGCAGCCAGCCATCGCGCGGGAAAAAACCCTTGTTGACGAAATAGTGGCATTCGATCCGCGCAAAGGCATCGACGAAGCTGTCCTCTTCGAAACGCGGCGGCCGCATGTTTGGCCCGCGCAACGAGAGCGTTTCGCCTTCCCAGCGCGACCATGCGCGCGCAGCTGCAATACGCGCCTGCGGATCGGAACCGGTCAGGCGGGTGTGAAACGCCTGCAACAGATCACCGCGTTCGGCCTGCGGGATCGGTTCGACATAGCGTTCGAACGCATCGGGGAAAAGGCGGCCCGCACCAGACTGGTAGAACCACTGGATCTCGGCCTCGGTGATGAGGAAAATCCCGCGCAGGACCAGGCCGTAAACACGCTCGGGATGGGTGACGGCATAGGTCAGCGCCAGGGTCGAGCCCCAGGAGCCGCCGAAAACCACCCATTTTTCGATACCCAGCACCTCGCGCAGCCGCTCGATGTCCTCGACAAGATGCCATGTGGTGTTGTCCTGCAATTCCGAATGCGGCGTGGAGCGTCCACAGCCGCGTTGGTCCGCAAGGACGATCCGGTAGGCATCCGGGTCAAAAAAGCGGCGCATCTCAGGGCTGGATCCCCCGCCGGGCCCGCCATGGAGCGCAATCACCGGCAGGCCGTCGGCGCGCCCGGATTCCTCCCAGTAGATTTCGTGAATGTCGGAAACTCTCAGCCGGCCTGTGCGGCGGGCCTCTTGGCGCGGATAAAGCGTCCGCCGGGTGCGTGATGTGTTCATAACTTGGTCACTTATCTTCAAGTACGATCAAGATAAAGGCTGGACGAACCTTGTGTCGCCTGTCAAAAGGAATATAGCGGAAATAAGAAACCAGATGGCGGAATTTGAATGCGTAGCGTTATAGGGCTTCTATGCGCGGTCACGATGACCGGTTGTGCGACTGTTTCGATGGTGCCAGGAGAGGCAATCCTTGAGACTGAACTGACAGCAGATCAATCTGCGCTGCGCGATGCATCGGATGCCTATTGCGATGGCGCGGCTCATGCGGGCTGGGTTGGTCCGGACAATGGCATCATGAATATCGCCGCCATCCTGCTCAATGGGCGCCAGCCCGGTGATCAGAGCCGCTCGACCTATCTTGATCGCATCCGCGCAGAACAGCTCAGTCCTGACGAAATCGCTATGCGTGTCGGTATGGATGCGCGCGACGCTGCCGATGGTCTCGCTGTCGTCGTTGTGGAAGCCGAAGCCGTGCAGGCCAGCGGCGAGGCGATTGCGCGCGCGGATGTGAAGAGCTTTGAACGTGCGCTGGTGCGCGCCCAACGGGCCCGGCGCGGCTTCGAGGAGGCGCTTGGCAGCCTGAACAATACAAGCCCGGCAACGCTGGACGTTCAGGCCGAGATTGACCGGTTCGGCGCAGGCATCGACCATGCACGGCGTCTGGCTGACTCCATGGTCGCAAGCTATGCCAGGGTCAACACGACCACGAGCTGAGCCCGATCGCCAGCCAGCATGAGCGGCTGAACGGAAACGCCCGCTGTTCAGAATACCAGCACACGAGACCGTGTTCGCCGTCCAGCTCGACGAAGCCCGCGCGACAGCCGACACACGGACCGCTGGATATCCGGCAATTTCCAAGAGCGGGGTTCAAGCAGCGTTCCGCGCTCTGGGAAGGGGTGAGGGTGTTCGCCGCGAACATCCTCGAACATTCAAGCACATATATCACGCTCAGAATGCGTAAAATTTTTTAAGCGTGAACCGGTGCATTGCTTTGAAAGGCAATGATTCCGGCTTGAACGCTTTGTTCAACTATCTGTTCCATCCTGACTGCAGGCTGTTCATCCCAGACGTTCAATCGGAGCAGGAGCAACTTATGCCGACAGTCCAGCCAGTCGTGATGGCCGGCGGTACGGGCACGCGCCTCTGGCCGATCTCACGGCATGCCCGGCCAAAGCAGTTCCAGGTGCTGATTGGCGATCGCTCGATGTTTCAGGACACCGTCCTGCGGGTGACCGGCCCGCATGGCGACCTCCGGTTTGCTGCTCCCATTGTGATTGGCGGCGCGCGATTTTCTGAGCTTGTTGACGAGCAACTGGCAGATATTGGAATCGCTCCTTCTCAGATCATTCTGGAGCCGTGCGCGAGAAACACTGCGGCCGTTGCCGCGATTGCAGCGCAGACCGTCG
>CAYUEM010000056.1:9229-15232 GCA_964442925.1 uncultured Hyphomonadaceae bacterium | reverse complement strand
TGCGAGCCGCCGGCGCCAGCGCCATCTTCCCGCCCGGAACCGTGATCACCGATGCTGCAGTCGCGATGCTGGAAGCGCTGGAAGGCGATGAAAGCGCCGGCGTCGCGGCGCAGTGAGGAGATGATACGCCTGAAACAGCTCTGAAATCGTTTCACGATATTCCGGCGACCTGGTCGGCTGCGGTGATCAGGATTTCATGCTATGAGAAAGCCATGAACGCGATCCTGCCCATCCTTGAAGACACGCGCCACAAGGTGACCACAGATGAGTTGGCCGCGCTCGTCCGGGCTGGTTTTTTCGAAGAACCCGGACGTGTCGAGCTCGTCGATGGATTGATCACAGAGATGGCCAGCGAAGGTGTCGAACATGGTGATCTGAAGAATACACTGGTTGCCTGGCTCTATCGTAATGCTGCGCTTTCCGACTTCAGGATATTTGTCGAAACAACACTTTACCTTGACAAACACAATACGCCCGAACCTGACATTCATATCTTCCCAGCAGGTATTCATATGCGCGACGTGAAGCCCGATCAGGTTGCCCTCGTCATTGAAATCGCGGATACAAGCCTGCGCAAGGACACCGAGGTGAAAGCGCCACTTTATACGCGCTTCGGGGTGCGCGAATACTGGGTCATCGACCTGGAAACCCGCAACATACTGTCCTACCGCCCCGATGGCGAAGGCAGTTACAGGCCACCGCAGGTCTGTCCCAGCGACGCGGTGCTGGAATGCGGATCGATTGCCGGGCTGGCCCTGCGTCTGGACGACCTCAAGGGGCAACAGCGATAATCCACCAGCCCGCTGAAACAGGCCGCTTTCGGCTTTGCCCTCTGCAATCGGGCGAGATGCACAGGCCGGAAATTCGTGCTAAACAACGCGTATGAACGCCATTCGTCCACAATCTGAATTCCCCGTGCGCCCGACGAGCGTGGCGGAGGTCCGCGCGCTGATCGATGCCGGTCTCATGGATCACAAGGACCCTTACGAACTCATCGATGGAGCGCTCTACGAGATGCCAAGTGAGGGCCTTGAACACATCGATCTGAAAAGCCGGCTCGTCGAATGGCTGAACCGGAATGAACAGATCGTCAATTATCGCGTCATTCCGGACTCAACCTTTTATCTTGACGATAACAACGCGCCAGAACCCGACATTTATATTTTCCCGCGATCAATCCCGTTGCAGAATCTCAAGTCGGCAGACGTGGCGCTTGTCATCGAAATTGCCAATTCCAGCCTGCGCAAGGACACCGAGGTGAAAGGGCCACTTTATGCGCGCTTCGGGGTGCGCGAATACTGGGTCATCGACCTGGAAACCCGCAACATACTGTCCTACCGCCCCGATGGCGAAGGCAGTTACAGGCCACCGCAGGTCTGTCCCAGCGACGCGGTGCTGGAATGCGGATCGATTGCCGGGCTGGCCCTGCGTCTGGACGACCTCAAGGCGCAACTGCGATAATCCGCCAGCCCGTCTTGCTTCAGGCAGCGGCTTGAGTTTTGCGCCGGCGCAGGCGGATGCGTTGCCAGAAACGTTTGCGCTCGGGCGGCGGCAGGGGCTGGAGATTTTCGACAAAAGCTTCGGCGCAGGCGCGCCAGGAATAGGTTTCCGCATATTCGCGGCAACGCGCTTTCGACAGCTTCATACAGTCGCGGGCAGCCTGTGCCAGGTCGCCATCCAGCGGCGCGATCATGCCGGCGCCGGAGCCCGGAATGACATCACGCGGGCCGGTCGCATCAAACGCTGCCACCGGCACGCCGGACGCCATCGCCTCCAGCACGACAAGGCCGAACGTGTCGGTCAGGCTGGGGAAAACAAACACATCTGCACTGGCAAAACAGGTTGCCAGTTCCTCACCGAATTTCGCACCGGTAAACCGCACGCTCGGATATTTCCGTTTGAGTTCCTCAAGCTGCGGGCCTTCGCCGACCACCACTTTCGAGCCGGGCAGGTCAAGCTTCAGGAAGGCCTCGATGTTCTTTTCCACCGCGACCCGGCCAACATTCAGGAAAACCGGGCGCGCGCAGCCTTCAAACGGGTCGCCAGGCGCGCCCGCAGCTATCGACCGCGACGGATGAAACATTTCGGTGTCGACGCCGCGCGTCCAGGCCACAGTGTTGCGAAAGCCGCGCGCTTCCAGCTCGGCCACCATGCTCTGCGTCGGCACCATCACCCGCCCGGAAAATTTGTGGAACCAGCGCACGAAGCGATAGCCCCAGCTGACCGGCACCGGCACCCTTGCGGAAACATATTCGGGAAACCGGGTGTGGTAGGCCGTCGAGAAAGGGTGCTTCAGGCGCAGGCACATCGCCCGCCCGGCCATGCCCAGCGTGCCCTCGGTGGCAATATGCACTGCGTCGGGCTCGAACTCGTGAAACCGCTCTTCGATCTTGCGGCGGGTAAACAGGGCAAGTTTGATCTCGCTATAGGTTGGCAGCGGAATTGTCGGAAAACCGTCAGCCGGAGAGACGATCTGCCATTCATGGCCCATTGCCTCGGTCTCTTCGATGACCCTTTTCATGGTCCGCACGACGCCATTGACCTGAGGATCCCAGGCATCCGTGATCAGCATGATCTTCATCATCGCTCCCCGCGAGGCGAACCGCCGCCCGGCTGCATAAGTGGCCCGGTGCGCAAGGCAGGTAAAGCCCCGGCGATCAAACAGGGCTGACTTGATAGCCGCCGCGGGAAGCTGCATCCTTCCCCGCCATGGCTTTGGAGAAAATAATGCCGCTTTCATCACTTCCCGACCGACCGGAATGGGACGCGCTCGATTCGCACAAGTTCATCGATGAGGAGCATTATGTCGAAACCCTGCTTTCCGCACAGATCCTGTCGCACGAAGCGCGCGCAGATGTGCTGCGGCGTGGGCGCGAATGGGTTGAAACCGCACGCCGGCGCGGTCGGCGCAAAGGCATGATGGAGAGCTTTCTTGAGGAATTCGGCCTGTCGAATTCCGAAGGGCTGGCGCTGATGTGCCTCGCCGAATCACTGCTGCGCGTGCCTGATACGACGACACGCGATGAGCTGATCGCGGAGAAGATCCGCTCTGGCGACTGGGCGACCCATGCCGGCCAGTCGGAAAGCTGGCTGGTCAATGCCTCGACATGGGGGCTGATGCTGACCGGGCGCGTGATCGGCCCGCCGCAGGTCGCCGCTGGACGGGGCACCGGCAAGGGCGCGGGCGGGTTCCTTTCCGGGCTGATCCGAAAGAGCGGCGAGCCGGTGATCCGCGCCGCCATGGCGCACGCAATGCGGATCATGGGTGAGCAATTCGTGCTTGGCCGCGATGTGCCGGCCGCCCTTGTGCGCGGGGACAAGATGCGCAAGGCCGGTGACGCCGCCCATTTCAGCTTTGACATGCTGGGAGAGGGCGCGCGCACAGCCAGCGATGCGAAACGCTATTTCGAAGCCTATCAGGGTGCCATCGCTGCAGTTGCAGGCGCGAAGGATCCAGGCACTGCGCCGGAAAACGCGTCCGGTGTTTCGGTCAAGCTGACCGCACTGCATCCGCGTTATGAGGCGGTGCACGAAGCACGCGTCATGGCTGAGCTCTATCCCCGCCTGCTCAGCCTGTGCCAGCAGGCCGCAGAGGCGAACATCAATCTGTGCCTTGATGCGGAAGAAGCCGACCGGCTGGTGATTTCGCTGAAAGTCTTCGAAAAGCTGGCACATGAGCCGTCATTGCAAGGCTGGAGCGGGCTTGGCCTTGCGGTGCAGGCCTATCAGAAGCGCGCGCTTGGCGTGGTGCGGATGTTGGCGGCGCTGGCGCGCGCAACCGACCGGCGCTTTATGGTCCGGCTCGTCAAGGGTGCCTATTGGGACACCGAAATCAAGCACGCCCAGGTCATGGGCTTCCCCAACTTTCCGGTGTTCACCACCAAGCCCGGAACAGATTTGTCCTATCTGGCCTGCGCAAGCGCCCTGCTGGAGGCCGCACCGGCCATCTATCCGCAATTTGCCACCCACAATGCGCACACACTTGCGGCGGTGGAACTGATGGCGCAGGCAGCCGGCTCACCAGCACATGAATATCAGCGCCTGCACGGCATGGGCGAGCCGCTGTTCGAGGCGGCCGAAGCCGGCGCAATGGTCCGCGTCTATGCCCCGGTGGGCGCACATCGCGACCTGCTGCCCTATCTGGTGCGCCGGCTTCTGGAAAATGGTGCCAATACCAGTTTTGTGCATTCCTTCCTCGACCCGGATGTGCCGGTCGAAGAGGTTGTCAGCGACCCCATCGCGAAACTCGAAGCCGGCCCGCGACGCCACCCGCAAATCCACACCCCACCGAGGCTTTACGGGCCTGAGCGGCGCAACTCCACCGGCCTCGACCTGACCCAGGCAGCGACCCGCACACAGATCCGGCAGGCTGTGAAACGGTTCCGCGACGGCCCGGTGATCACGGCCGGCCCGATCGTGTCGGGAAAGGCGCAAGGCGATGACGGAGCGATGCGGCGGGTGCCCTATGATACCGGGACGGTTGTTGGAACCGTGCGCGAAGCCAGCCAGAGCGATATCGACGAGGCGCTTGGTGCCGCCACCCGCTTTCAGCGCGAATGGGACCGTCTGGGCGGGGCCGGCCGGGCAAGGCATCTGCGCGCGATGGGAGATGCGCTTGAGGACAACGGGCCGCGCCTGATTGCCCTGATGGCGCGCGAAACCGGCAAGACGCTGCAGGACGGCATCGACGAAGTGCGCGAGGCGGTCGATTTCTGCCGCTACTATGCCAATGAGGCCGAGCACAAGTTCGAAGGCGCTCACCGCCTGCCCGGCCCGGCAGGTGAGACCAACCATATTTCGCTGCACGGGCGCGGCGTGTTTGCCTGCATCTCGCCATGGAATTTCCCACTCGCCATCTTTACCGGCCAGCTGGCTGCAGCACTTGGCGCAGGCAACACGGTGGCCGCCAAACCTGCCGAGCAAAGCCCGCTGATCGCAGCCGAAGCGGTCAGGCTGTTTCACAAGGCCGGCCTGCCCGCCGATGCGCTGCACCTTCTGCCCGGTCGCGGCGAGACCGTCGGCGCTGCGCTGGTCAATGACCTGCGGGTTTCAGGCGTCGCCTTCACCGGCGGAACGGCAACCGCGCGGATCATCCATCGCAGTCTTGCCGACCGCGATGGCCCGATCATCCCCCTGATCGCCGAGACGGGCGGTCTGAACGCAATGTTCGTGGACACCACAGCCCTGCGCGAACAGGTGATTGACGATGTGCTGCACTCGGCCTTTGGCTCGGCCGGGCAGCGCTGTTCAGCCCTGCGGCTTGTGTTCCTGCCGCACGCAACCGCAGGCAGTCTGATCGAAGGGCTGATCGGCAGCATGGAAGAACTTGAACTCGGCGACCCGGCACGGCCGCAAACCGATATCGGTCCGGTGATCGACCATGAGGCCCGCGAAGCTCTGCGCGCACATGTCGAGCAGATGACCAAAGAGGCAAAGCTGCTGAAACAGGTCGGGGCCGGCGATATAGGCCGGTCCGGCTTCGGGTTTGGCCCGGCCCTGATCGAGTTGAAAAACCTCGATCAGATCGACAGGGAAGTGTTCGGGCCAGTTCTGCACATCCTGCGCTATGACCCTGATGATATTGCAGAAGTCGGAGCCGCCCTGCAGGCCAAACAGTATGGACTGACCCTCGGCATCCATTCGCGGCTGGAGAGTTTCTGGCATGAGGTGCGCATGGCGGTACGTGCCGGCAACAGCTATATCAATCGCGGTATGACCGGTGCGGTTGTCGGGGTCCAGCCGTTTGGCGGCGAAGGACTTTCCGGCACCGGGCCGAAAGCGGGCGGACCACATTACCTGCAACGTTTTGCCACCGAACGGGTTGTCACCAATAATGTGACGGCGCAGGGCGGCGATCCGGAATTGCTCAGCCTGAACTGATCGCTACAATGACCTTGGTCCCAGACTGCAGAGGATAGCCGGCATGAACAAATCGATTGGGATGGGATGCGCCCTCGCCCTGGTTGCGGCCTGCAACCCTGCCGGCCAGCAAGACGGCACGCC
>CAYUEM010000056.1:7214-9219 GCA_964442925.1 uncultured Hyphomonadaceae bacterium | reverse complement strand
ACGCCATCTGCGTTGGCGCAAAAGCCGGGAGTTGAAGCGCCGCTGGCGCAGATTGAAGCTGAGCCGCTGCAACTGAAAATCCGCCGGACAAGCGAAGCGGCAAAGGTCTCGGCAGAAATCGACCCGGCGATTGCAGCATTCGATGCGCGTCTTGCACGCGAAATACATAGCGATGCCAGTGATCGACTGGAGGATTTCATGCAGATCGCAGCGGCCGATCATGCGCAGATGCCGGGCGCGCTTGCGGCCTATATTCTCGATCTCGACTGGAAAGCGACATGGGTCGGCAAAGATCATATCAGCCTGCTGGAAACCATGTATGTTTTCACCGGCGGGGCGCACCCTAATGCCGGCGCCGCCGCGCGCATTCATGACCGCACCACCCGGCGCGACATCACGCTTGCCGACCTGTTTGCTGGCTCAGATGCTGCCCGCAGCGCGCTTGCAGACGCACTGCACGGTCGGCTGATCTCGGCCCGTGTCGAGCGTCACAAGGGCCACGATGTGGCGCGCGAGGATCTCGCAGCGGATGTCGATGCCCTGCTTTCGGGCAGCGATAACTGGCTCGGCAATGCCGGTCTGACGCAGGGTGAAGGCGGCGGTGCGCCGTCGATCACCTTCTATTTCGAGCCCTATGTCGTGGGCCCCTATGCCGAAGGCGGCTATGAGATCACCATCCCCGTGGATGTGTTTCGCGATGCCATTGCGCCGGCCTACCGCTCGATTTTTGAAAGCTGACGCGCTGCGCACGGCTTATCGCACGACAGCGCACCCCAGACCCGGCTCATTGACCGCGCGAGAGGATATCAGCCCGCCAAGCACGCTGGCCTGAACGCCGTTGTCGGTCTCGGTAAATTCGAACGCGCTGATATCGACGGTAAAGTCGCCCTTGCAGCTTTGCAGGTCACGCCCGGCAACGAAGCGGCATGAACACACCATCTTGGCACCATAGGCGGTGGCCAGCCGCGCAAAGCTGAGTTGGTCACGCAGCCAGAATTGCCAGAAAAACCCGAAGATCAGTCCGATAACAACAAAGATCATCAGAATGGCTTTGACGATTTTCATGCCCTGCCCCAAAGTCTTCCTTCAGGACGATAGAGGGAGGAGGCGACCTTGCGCAAGCTGTTGTTGGCGCTGATTGCAATGATGAGCCTCTCGGGCCGGCCCGCGCTGGCGCAGGAACCTGTGCCCTTTCCCGCACAACCGGGCGATACGCACTGGCCGGTCGAAGACTGGCCGACAGGACCGCTGCCGCAGCCTGCTAAAACTGCTGTGCGCGCACTGATCGATGTGGCGATGTCACGCACGACCGGTGAGCCGATGGGCAAGACCCGCGCGATTGTGATCATCCATCGCGGACGTCTGGTCACTGAAGCCTACGGCGAGGGCTTCGGGCCGGACACAAGACAGGTGTCGTGGTCGATGGCCAAATCGATCACCCATGCGCTCGTCGGCCGGGCATTTGAGCAGCGCCTGTTCGATACACTCGATGATCCGATGCCGGGACCGTGGGGCGATGGCGATCCACGCGCGGAAATCACCTGGCGGCAATGGCTGGAGATGACGGACGGCCTCGATTATTCCGAAATTGGTGTGGCTGACATAACAAAGAATGATGTCTCGCAGATGATGTACGGGCCGGGACGGTTCGACAGTGTCGAGTTTATAAAAGCGGAAATAATGCCTGAAGTGCCGCCCGGCACACACTGGAATTACTCCACGGCCAGCTTCCACCTGGTTGGCTGGGCGCTTGGCAAGGTTGTCGATACCGGCACTTGCACGCTTGCAGCGGACCGGCGCAATTCTCGCACGCGCGCCCCGGTTCCAGATTGCGTTCCGAAGGAGCTGCGCTTCAGCCAATGGGCGCAGGGCGAACTGTTCGAACCGCTCGGAATGGATGCGGTGATCGAGTTCGACGCTGCCGGCACTTATCTTGGCGGGTCACTGGTCTGGGCCTCGGCACGCGATTTCGCCCGGTTTGGACTGCTTTACCTGCGCGGTGGAG
>CAYUEM010000056.1:0-7204 GCA_964442925.1 uncultured Hyphomonadaceae bacterium | reverse complement strand
TGGAGCCTGGTCGGGCGGGCGATTGCTGCCAGAAGGCTGGGTCGACTGGGCCCGCACCGGTTCGCTCAGCGATGATCACAATGTCTATGGCGCGGGATGGTGGATCACCCCAAAGGCCGATCCGTCCTTTCCCGGACAAACCGCGCTGTCGCCGCCTTTTGACGCCTTTTCCGCTCAGGGCCATGAAGGCCAGACCATCTGGGTCGTGCCGAGCCGGGATCTGGTGATCGTCCGGCTTGGCCTGATGGAAAATTCTCCGGAGAACTGGAACGCTCTTTATGAGTGGAACCTGAAAGTTGCGCGCGCATTCCCGGAGACAGGCGGCGCAAATTAATCGCCGCAATCACCGCCCACATACGGAAGTCTGGCCTGTACATTGCAGGAAAATGGCACGAGGGTCGCAAAAGGAAACGTCATGTCGCCGGAAACTGCCCAGGCTTTAACCCGTCCCGTCCCGGACCGGCCGGCGAATATTGCCGCCATCGCCAATCTCAAGGGCGGGGTCGGCAAATCGACGACGACAGTGATGCTGGCCGACGGCCTGGCTTATTTCCATGGCCTCGACGTGCTGGTGATCGATCTCGACGCACAAGCCAATTGCAGCCAGATCCTGCTTACGGAAACAGGGGTTCAGACTGCCGCCGAACACGGCAAGGGCGCACACAACCTGCTGCGCCAGTTTGTCGACGGTGAGCCTCCGGCGGCCGGTCCTTTCATCGTTCCGAACGCTGTCTCAATCGAGGAATTGCGCCGGGCAGAGGAGAATGACCAGCGGCTGGGCTGGATTTCGGTGCTGCCCGCGCATCCGCAACTGCGCCTGTCGGAAATGACGCTCGAAGAGGAATGGTATTCCGGTACGGGAACGCCCTCTTCACTCGCAGCCGCGCTGACGGCGCATTTTCGCGCAGCGATCACACCGCTGCTGTCACTGTATGATGTGATCCTGATCGATTGCCCGCCACATCTGTCGCCGCTGGCGCGTGCGGCACTGGCCATGGCTGACAGCTTCATCATGCCGACACTCGCTGACCCGGTCTCGACCTGGGGCACCAAGCAGTTCTCCGACTGGGTCAGCACGCAGATCACAGACGACCTGCCTGCGCGCAATTTCGTTGTGATCACACGGTTCCGCAACACCTCACTCGCCCGCCAGATCAAGAGCGAGATCGAGGAGGTTTATCTCAAGGACCGCTTCATCGGCGCGACCATTCCGGACTCCGTCAATGTTCTCAAGGCGATGGATCGCCCGGCCCATGACAGCCACAATTCCTTCCGCGGCAAATACGGCTCCGTGACCGGGGATGTCAGGCGACTGGCGCAACGCTATTGCGAATTCATGCAACAACGCACAGGCGAAGTATGGAAGACCGTCAGGGACTGAGCGCCAGCGAATATCTCGATCGCGCCTTTGATGTGATCCGCGACGAAGCGCGTGCCAATCCGGCATTCGCCTCGCGCCTCGTCAAGGCACTGGGCGGCGAGGTGATGTTTCCGCGCGCGCAGAAGAAACACATCCTCAATCCGCTGAGCGTGGCGGCCGTGGAGACCGAAGCTGCCATGCGGGCGCTGTTCAGCGATCTCTCCGCGACCGAGTTGAAGGCGTTGCTCCGCCAATACAATCTGGCCAGCGCCGTGGATATCCGGGGACTGGACGGCAAGGCCCTGCTCGACCTGCTGGTGCGGCGCGCGCGCGACAAGTCCGGCGAACGCATGGTTCAGCCGCGTGCAGGCGGGCCGGGCTGACGCTCTGGCTCAGTTCACCATCTCGCAGGCTGGCGGCAGGCGTGGTCTGTCGTGGACAAGGCCGCCTGAGGCAAGGCATACGCCCTCATCCATTGCCAGAACATCGAGCGCAAACAGGCCGGCATTGTTTTCCGAGGCATCCCGGAACATACGGACCACGGGATATTTCACGAGGCCATCCGCGTCTGTCATGCATGTGAATGTGCAACGGAACCGATAGACGGCGGCTGCGCGCTCACCCGGCTGCGAGACGGCCGGTCGGATGACCTGGTTGCGTGCCGGTGTCGTTTCCGCCGTCAACGACACGCGACTTTTTTTCATCGCTTCAGACACATCGGAAGGTTTCGGGCTCGCACTCGCTGCAGCAGGCGCAAGCACCCGATCTTTAGCTGTCGCTGTCATGCTCAGCGCAGGCAGAAGACTGCCCTCATCGGCCGAGATCTGTCGCAGCCGCGATTGCACATGAGCATGCCCGGCTCCCGCCTGCGTCATCCGGGCCGGTTGCAGCCGCTGAGGCCCGGACAGGTCGGATGCGAGAAACAGCCCGCCGCCTTCGGTGGTATCGACGCGCGGCTCAGACCGTAGGGAAGCGGTGATGACAGCATGGCCGGAACCATCCTCGGCCAACAGCGCCAGAGGTGGAACCTGGGGGACAACCTCGCGCGGTTCGAACTGCGGGCTGTCATATCCGGAAGGAAAGCGCCCGTCATCGGCCAAGCTCATGATCATCATATCGGTATTGCCGGCAATCGGATCGGTCACCGACCCCGCCGCGACCATGGCACCATCCCTGCCGAATTTCAGGGTTCTGAAGCTCGCATTCATGCGATTGACGCGCGTGTTCGACCACAACTCGCGCCCGTCCTCATCGAACCGCGCCAGCCAGAGGCGTCCGCCATCGCCTGCACGCGGCGGTTCTGCAAGGATCTGATGACCGCCCTGCGGCATGCGACTGAGCACATGATCGCCATTGACATCCAGCCCGGGAAGGTTGCGCGCGATCACAAGACGCCCGAGATTGTCGATGACATAAAGCCCGGACCGCTCCCCGGCAATCAGGACCGACCCACCAGCCGCATCGAGATCAACGGCGCCAAGACGGGCCGGCCGGTCAACTTGCAACTGGCGTGACCAGGCCACACGCCCGCGCCGGTCAAGCCGGACCAGAGTGACCTGATCGGCCTCTGGTGCCGAGCGTGACAGCGCAATCATCGCGCCGCCCTGCCCGTCATCGGCAAGGTGCATCCGTGAAATTCCGATCTGCTGATCGATATCGCGCCGCCAGACCTGACGCCCGCCAGTGTCAAGCCGGATGATGCGCACCTGCCCGCCGTCAAACGCATCGGCCATGGCCACAAGCGTCTGTCCCCGACCGGCAGCAGCAATCTCCGCCCAGCTGCGCTCTGATGCCTGTGTGAACACGCGCGACCACACGACCTGACCATCAGGGCGCGCGCCAGCAAGCGCAATTTTCTGATTCTTCCAGTGCAGGATACGAACGTCACCGGTAGCGCCGACATCCATCTGCGCGATCTGTCCCAGGCCTTGGCCTTCGATATGGATGCGTTCGCGAATGGCACCCTGATCATCGCTGCGGACCAGAATACCGCGCGACTCACCCTGACCGTCCATCGGAACCGACAGGCCCGCAAACAGCCACTCGCCCGCTCGCGGCTGGGCAACTGCGCTGATCGTATCGAAATCGCGGCCGCCGAACACTTTCGACCAGGGCTCACCGACCTCACCGTCGTGGGACGTGCGGATATCCGGGATACCACTCTCGGCTGCCTGCGCGGTCAGGCTGAAATCATAGCGCTGCGCCAGCAGGATGCCGGCAAACGACAGGCTAACCGAGACCAGCGCAGCCACAGACATTGCGCTGCCCAGTCGCCTGAGCAGTCTTAACGGGCCTATGAGGCGTTTTCGGGCGTTCCTTGTCACCGAGCCCCCTTTCTCGCTCTTGCCCGGATTGTGAACCGGACTTCCCTTAAAGCGCACCAACAAATCTGACTATGCAAACCAGATATCTCTATACATACCCTATTCCCAGAGTTTCATCAAATTTTCAATCGAATTTCAAATTTTTATTCTAAAAAGTGTTGCGAAAAAACACAATATTCCCGACACAGGCGACTTATCTATATTACGATCTCGTAACAGCTGTATTTATCTCCTGAAACGGGAGATTCGGCGCTGCGAGGCCAAAGACCATCCTGCCTCGTCACATCTTTACGTAAACGTCAACGTAAGCCTCTTGACTTTGCCCTGCGGCAAGCTGCTGGATGAATATCAAAGCCGACAACACACCGGAGGAAACCGAATGCCTGACGCTTATATCATTGACGCTGTGCGCACCCCGCGTGGGATTGGCAAGGTGGGCAAGGGCGCGCTCGCGCATCTTCATCCCCAGCATCTTGGCGCAACCGTTCTTCGTGCCCTGCGCGACCGCAACGATATCAACACTGCCGAAGTTGACGACATCATCTGGGGAACCTCCAGCCAGCGCGGCGCGCAGGGCGCTGATCTCGGTCGGATGGCGGCACTTGATGCCGGTTATGACACCAAGGCGTCCGGCGTCACGCTCGACCGGTTCTGCGGCTCCGGCATCACCTCGGTCAGCCTCGCCGCTGCGCAAGTCATGTCAGGAATGGAAGACCTCGTGATCGCCGGCGGCACCGAAATGATGAGCTACACGTCCGCGACTGCCGATCCGAAAACGCCACCGATGATCGATGGCGGCAATCTGCACCTGCGCGAAAAGCACCCGCAGTCGCAACAGGGAGTTTGCGCCGACTCCATCGCCACGCTGGAAGGCATAGACCGCCAGGCCGTGGACGAGCTGGCGCTGGAAAGCCAGAAGCGCGCCGCGCGCGCAATCGAGGAAGGCCGGTTCAGCAAGTCTCTCATTGCCGTCCACAATCGCGACGGCACAGTCGCGCTCGACCATGAGGAATTTCCCCGCCCACAGACGACAATGGACGGGCTTTCCGGGCTGAAGCCAGTGTTCGGCATGTGGGCCGATATCGCGGTTGATGAAACCGGCACCACCTATGGCGACCTGGTGCGCAAGGTCTATCCGCAGCTCTCAGGCGGCATCAACCATATCCACCATGCCGGCAATTCCTCCGGTGTCGTGGATGGTGCCGCCGCGCTGCTGCTCGCCTCGCCGGCCTATGCGGAGAAGAACGGCCTGAAACCACGCGCCCGGATTGTCGCGACCGCCAATATGGGCGACTGCCCGACGCTGATGCTCAACGCACCGGTTCCCGCCGCAAGGAAAGTGCTGGAGAAGGCCGGGCTGACGACCGACGATATCGACCTGTTTGAAATCAATGAAGCCTTCGCGGTTGTCGCCGAAAAGTTCATTCGCGACCTCAAGCTCGACCGTGAGAAAGTCAATGTAAATGGCGGTGCAATGGCGCTCGGCCATCCGATCGGCGCGACCGGATCGATCCTGATCGGCACTGTGCTTGACGAGCTTGAGCGCACCGGCGGCAAACGCGGCCTGGTGACGATGTGTGCCGCAGGTGGAATGGCACCGGCGATCATCATCGAGCGTATGGGTGCCTGATCGCTTCAACCAACAAGAAAAGGCGGGTGACCCCGTGCGCCCCTCCGAAGCCCTGCCGGTTCGCACTGGCGGGGCCATTTTTTTTCGAGGCCTGCCGCCTTTCGCGCTTGACAATCACTCGCAATCGCAGACATTGGGGCCATGATCATTTGTGTCTGCCGCCGCATCAATGAGAAAGCCGTGCGAGAGGCCGTGCGCGAGGGTGCAAGGTGCCCCGAGAGCGTGCAGGCGCATCATGGCCAGAGTTTCAATTGCGGCAAATGCCGCTGCGCCATGGGCGAGGTGATCGGCGACGAGATGGCCCGCCAGCCGCAGACCGCCCTGCCAATGGCCGCTGAATAATGCGGATTTTCCGCTTGCAACCTTCCCGCCTGACCTGTCCCTGAGCGCCATAACAGTCTATCTGTTGGCGCACAGACGATTCCCGACAGGTGAGGCAAACCGATGAAATCCGACGCAAAAACCCTTCAGTTCCTGAATTCGGCGCTGAAGAATGAGCTGACCGCGATCAACCAGTATTTTCTGCATTCGCGGATGCTGGCCGACTGGGGTGTCTCGGTGCTGGCTGATTACGAATACAAGGAATCGATTGAGGAAATGCAGCATGCCGACTGGCTGGTGCAGCGTATCCTGTTCCTTGAAGGCCTGCCAAATCTCCAGGATCTCGGCAAGCTGCGCATCGGCGAAAGCGTGCTTGAAGTGCTCGAAGCCGATCTTGCGCTGGAGAATGACGCCATTCCGCTGCTGCGCGATGCGATGGAGCATGCCGAAAAGCAGCGCGATTATGTCACCCGCGAGCTGTTCGGGAAAATTCTCCACAATGAGGAGGAGCATCTCGACTATCTCGAAACCCAGTTCGATCTGATCGGACGGATCGGAATTGAGCGCTACACGTTGCTGCAATCAGCCCCCAATGCCGGCCCACCCGCCGGCTCTGGAAGCTGACCCCTAGGGCGGTGAGGCCGACGACATACGGCGAGGTCCAGCCTGCAGCGTTCATTGCGCAAGGGAAGAGGGTTGCGGTTAATCCTCCCCCGCAAGGCGGGTCGGAGGGGGCACTCCGGAGCCAGCCACAAACTGCGATCTCACAAATTGAGAGACCGCTATGCCCCCATCGCCCCTTCGGGGCACTTCCCCCGCATGCGGGGGAAGAGGGCTGCGGTTAATTCTCCCCCGCCGCGCGGGGCCGTTCCGGCATGGCATCACCATTTCACTCGCCAGAAAAATTCATTTGCAGGCCGGCGCTGCGTCTTTCACAAACCCTTGGTCTTGCAAGCATGAGTGATCGGCAATGGACAGACCGGACGCACCTTTTCAGGGACTGACATCGCTTGTCAGCCTGTCTTCATTGCTGATCGGCGGGCTGATCCTGACCGGCTGCACGCATGGTGTGCGCACGAGCCCGCCTGACCCCTATGCCGAGGTGAATGATCCTTTCGAGCCGCTCAACCGTTCGGTCTATGCGTTCAATGACGGATTTGACGAAATTGTGATCGGGCCGGCCGCACGCACCTATGGCCGCGTCGTTCCGAGCTTTGGGCGTGCGCGTATCCGGAATTTCGCCGACAATCTGTCCACGCCCGTCTGGTTCTTCAACGAGGTTCTGCAGGGCGACTGGCGCGATGCCGAACAGGCCGGCGGGCGCTTTCTGGTGAATTCGACATTCGGCCTGCTCGGCCTGTTCGATGTCGCCAGTGATGCTGGCCTGGAAATGCGCGAGGAAGATTTCGGCCAGACGCTTGCGACGTATAAAGTGCCGTCCGGGCCATACCTGGTGCTGCCAATCCTTGGTCCGACGACAGTGCGGGGCCTTGGCGGGAGTGTTGTCGACTTCTTTGCCCATCCGCTTTCATGGACCGAATTTGATGGCGAGGAAGAGCTGCGCAGCTC
>CAYUEM010000055.1:0-15252 GCA_964442925.1 uncultured Hyphomonadaceae bacterium | reverse complement strand
CCGGTGTGGAATACCGAAAGGGCAAGTTCCCCTTCAAGGCCAATTCGCGCGCGCGCTGCAACCATGAAACCGAAGGCTTTGTGAAGATCCTGGCCGACAAGAAGACAGATCGCATTCTCGGCGCGCACATGATCGGGGTTGGTGTTGGCGAAATGATCCACGAGGTCTGCGTGGCGATGGAATTCGGCGGGGCATCGGAAGACATTGCGCGCACCAGCCACGCCCACCCGACCATGTCGGAGGCGGTTCGCCAGGCCGCCATGGGTGTCGAGGGCTGGACCATGCAGATGTAGCGCGCAGGCGCGCAACAGAATGCCACTTGGTGAGATGCCTGTCGTCGCCTAATCTCCTTGATTGATGGGATGAGGGCTGACGAAATGATACCGATAGAACAATTGCGAATGCTGCTGAAAGCGTCCACGCAGGCGCGTGTTGGTTTGCCGGATATCGAGGCGCAACGCCGGGCGATGCTTGATTCGACCGCAGGTTTTGGCCTTCCTGCCGGGGTCAGTGTGACACAGACAGAGCTTGGCGGTGTGCGCGGTCTCAGGCTGACCCCGGACAGGGCTGAGCCGGGCGCTGTGATCCTCTATCTCCATGGTGGTGGCTATGTGCTGGGCAGTCCGCAAACCCATCGCAGCCTTGTTGGTCATCTTGCCCGGCTTTCGCATTTCGAGGCGGTCAGCATGGACTACCGCCTCGCGCCTGAGCATCCGTTTCCAGCCGCGCCCGAGGACGGATTGAGCGTGTATCGTGCGCTGCTCGACAGCGGCGATTCGCCTGCGCGGATCGTGATCGCCGGTGACAGTGCAGGCGGCGGCCTCGCGCTTGCCACGGCCCTGAAAGCCCGCAGTGCCGGCCTGCCACAGCCTGCCGGGCTGGCGCTGTTGTCGCCGTGGACCAATCTTGCCAATACCGGCTGGAGTTATGACGCGAATGGTGAGAACGACCCGGCGATTTCGCGCGACAGGCTTGACGCGCTGGCGCGGCTTTATCTCGGCAAGGCGCAGGCTGATGACGCGCTGGCATCGCCCCTGCACGCAGACCTGAAGGGGCTTGCGCCGCTCCTGATCCAGGTCGGCGGTGAAGAGGTTCTGCTGTCGGACGCAACCACTCTGGCTGAGCGGGCCGGGGCTGCAAATGTCGAAGTGTCGCTGGAGGTCTGGCCGCAGATGATGCACGTCTTTCAGGTTTTCAACGATCTTCTGGAAGAGGCACGCGCCGCCAATGCCCGGCTGGCCGGCTGGATGCGCACGCGTGTCGGGCTCACCGCCTGATTGACGTTGGGGCTCGTCAAGGCGCGGCGAAGCGCCTAGAAAAGCGCCATGACAACCGCAAACCGCCTGACAAACCGCAGCGTGATCCGTCTTTCAGGGCCGGACACCTTGTCCCTGCTTGAGCGCCTGGTCACGAACAATACTGACGACTGGGAAGAGGGAGATGCGCGCTACGGGGCGCTGCTCACCCCGCAAGGCAAGCTGCTCGCCGACTTCATCGCGCTGCGTGATGATCGCGGCGTCCGGCTTGATGTTGCAGAGGCAGCGGCGGGCGATCTTGAAAAGCGGCTGAAACTGTTTCGCCTGCGCGCGCAGGTCGAGATCAGACCTGAGCCGGACATGGCGGTCGGGTTGTCGCGCGATGGCTTCGGTGATCCGCGCGGTGACGCCCTGCCGCGCCGCACATTTGCGCCACTCGAAATGATCGCAGGCAGCGGCGATGATGACTGGCAGGCGGCGCGTTTCCGCCACGCGATCGCCGAATTCGGTCAGGATTTCGCAGCGGCCGAGGTGTTTCCCTCAGACATCAATATGGACCGGTTGGGCGGTGTTGACCTGAAAAAGGGCTGTTTTGTCGGCCAGGAAGTGGTCAGCCGGATGCACCGGCGCGGCAACATCCGGCGGCGTAGCATGGCACTTTCCGGCGAGGGGCTGAGCGCTGGCGCTGCGGTCATGGCCGGAGGCTCCACGCTTGGCGAAATCAGCTCCACCAATGGCCGCCATGGCATTGCCCGGCTGCGTCTCGACCGGCTGGCGCGTGCACGCGAGGCGAGCAACGCCATTTGTGTCGATGAAAACCCCGTCACCCTGGTCATTCCCGATTGGCTGGAAACCGAAATTGCGGCATCGCTGAAGGATGGCTGAAACCGGCGAGGACGAGATACCATGCGGTTGGGCACCGGCAGGTGACGCGCTTTACCGCGCCTATCATGACAGAGAATGGGGCGTGCCGATACGCGAGAGCCGGGCGCTGTTTGCCAAGCTGATGCTCGACGGAATGCAGGCGGGGCTCGCCTGGATCACGATCCTGCGCAAACGCGAAGCCATTCTAACGGAATTTGAACAGTTTGACCCTCAGGCGCTGGTGCACTGGGACGAAGGGCGCATTGCCAAAGCGATGGAAAATCCCGGCATTATCCGCAGCCCGAAAAAGATCGAAGCGGTGATCGGCAATGCCCGCGCCTTCCTGCAGATGGCAGATCACGGCGAGGAATTTTGCAGCTGGTGCTGGGATTTCGTCGGCGGCGAGCCGATTGATGGCAAGTTGCGGCACTGGAGTGAGGTGCCTGCGAAAACCGAGCTGTCAGAACGCATGTCGAAGGCCTTGAAACAGCGCGGTTTCAAATTTGCCGGCCCGGTCATCGTCTATGCCTGGATGCAGGCGGTTGGTCTGGTCAATGACCACGAAACGCGCTGCCCGCGCCACCGCGAAATCAGGGCCACGAGCGATTGAAGAGCTGGAACGGATCAGGTCTTTTTGGCGCAGATGATCTCGACGCCGCCGCCATGCGGGACTAACAATACGAACAGACAGAAACACCCGGATCGAGACCGCGCGGCCATAGCTGTGCGGGATGAGGACGAAAAGATGGCAATGCCGGTTATCTCCGCCACGGGGCTGTGGACCCCGCCAGACGCGGTTTCCAATGCCGAACTGGTCGAAAGCTTCAACGCCTGGGCTGATCTCTGGAACAGTGCGCATGCAGACGCAATCGCGGCGGGGGAAATCGACGCCAAACCGCATTCCTCGGTGGAATTTATCGAAAAGGCCTCCGGCATCAAGTCGCGCTATGTGATCGACAAGTCTGGCGTGGTCGATCCGGAGATCATGGCCCCGCGCATTCCTGAACGCGACGATGAAGAGATTTCCGTGCTCGCCGAAATCGCCGTGAACGCGGCGCGTCAGGCGCTTGAGCGGGCGGGCCGGGTGCCGGAAGATGTCAGCGCCGTGCTGTGTGCCGCGTCGAACATGCAGCGGGCCTATCCTGCGATGGCGGTTGAAGTGCAGGCTGCGCTCGGCATTGGCGGGTTTGCCTTTGACATGAATGTCGCGTGCAGCTCAGCGACTTTCGGCATTCAGACGGCGGCCGATTTCGTGCGTGCCGGTCATGCGAAATCGGTACTCATGGTCAATCCGGAGATATGCTCCGGCCATCTCAATTTTACTGACCGCGACAGCCATTTCATCTTTGGTGACGTGGCCACGGCGGTGTTGATCGAGGACGAGGCCATCGCGCCGCCCGGTCACTGGAAAATCCTTCACACCCAGCTGAAAACGCAGTTTTCGAACAATATCCGCAACAATTTCGGCTTTCTCAATCGCGCTGCACCCGAAGGTGTCGGCCAGCCCGACAAGCTGTTCATGCAGGAAGGCCGAAAAGTGTTCCGCGAAGTTGTGCCAATGGTCGCGCAGATGATCCTTGAAGACATGGACACGCTGCAGATGGCGCCGGGAGCGCTGCGCAGGCTCTGGCTGCATCAGGCCAATGCGAACATGAACCGCATGATTGCTGCGAAAGTGCTGGGCCATGAGGCGAGCGCCGACGAAAGCCCGACCGTTCTGGACGAGTATGCCAACACGTCTTCAGCCGGCTCGATCATCGCTTTCCACAAGCATTCGGCAGACTTCCGGCCCGGCGAAAAGGGGCTGATCTGCTCCTTCGGTGCCGGATATTCTGCGGGCACTGTGTTCGTGGAGAAAACGCCCTGAGCGCAGGCACCTATTCCTCGTCACCCTCTTCGCCGAACATGTCGCCCCACAGCGCCCGGCGGCTCACCCGCACCGCCTCGACACCGATAATCGCTCCGACAACAGCGACAACCCACCACGCAGTCGCGGGATCGCGCGACCATTCCACCAGCATTTCCATCATCACCAAGGCCTCGGTTTCGTTCTCCGATGAACCTGTTCTCGCACAACATGTCTTAACATGCGTTTTTGAATTTGCGGTGCAATCCGGGCGAAAGGGTAACCGGATCCGGGCGGGCCGTTAAGAAACGCTCTGACAGGCGGCTGAAAAACGCGTCTTCAGGTTTTCCTCGTCCTTTAAAGGCTCGCTTCGCTCGCACCTCACCGATGAGGAAAACCAATGGAACTCTTCATCGAAGAGGAGCGGGCCACCAGGCCCGCGTCTCGAAGGATGGGCCGTGTGTCCTGGTTTTTCAGCAACCTGCTAAAAATAACCTGACGGGCCGAATGGCTTTTTCGCGCAGTATGCAATTGGTCCCACGGTTGAACAAATCCCTGCAGGTTTGCGGTCAAGTCGCAAGCAGGTTCCAACTTTCATTTCACCCTCGACATGTATAGTCAGCCCTTGGGAAAACCTGCCGGGGCGGAAGCTCCGATGCGTCAGCAACCGGATGCCTGAATGAGCCAGAGCCTGCAGAACGGTCGCATTTCTCCGCAGGCGCAGTTTGGTTACCTGCCGGGCCTTGATGGCGTGCGTGCACTTGCTGTCCTGCTTGTGCTGGTCGCCCATGTCGGTTTCGATCATGTCGTGCCGGGCGGTTTTGGCGTGACGGTGTTCTTCTTCGTCTCGGGCTTCCTGATCACGCGCCTGCTGATTGCCGAACAGGAAAAGGCTGGCGCGGTCGCGCTTGGCCGGTTCTATGTCCGCCGTTTCCTGCGTCTGCTTCCGGCGCTTTACATCATGCTGATCGTTACCGCAGCGATCATGATCGCGATGGGGGATATTCCGCGCCTTTGGGAAGTCATCGCAGCGTTCACCTATACGATGAATTACCAGCATGCCTTGCTGTCATTTACCGGCGGCTCGCAGGTCGCCCCCTGGGAGCATCTCTGGTCGCTGGCGGTGGAGGAGCATTTCTACCTGCTGTTTCCGCTCTTGCTGGGTGTGTTTCGCGGGCGGCTGAAAGGCGCGCTGGTCGCGTGTCTGATGATTTGCGCCGCCGCGCTCAGTTGGCGGCTTGTCACGCTGCACCTGCTCGATTTTCCGCCGACTTACAACTATCTGGCGAGCGAAACGCGTATGGACTCGATTGTCTGGGGCTGCACGCTCTCACTGGCGCTGCACCTGTATCCGCGCGCGGCACTGTGGCGTTGGCTGGTGGGTCCGCTCGCGCTGGGGCTGGCGGTTATGGCATTGCTGTTGTGCTTTGGCCTGCGTGATGAGGCCTTTCGGCAGAGTTTCCGCTACTCGATTCAGGGTGCGGCCTTGTTTGTCGGTATGGCCAATCTGTATTTCTGGAGACCGCTGGGGCCGCTTGTCGCTGTTCTGGAATGGCCGCTGCTGGCCTGGATTGGCCGCATCAGTTACGGGTTGTATCTGTGGCACATGCCGGTTTTGCTGTTCACCTCGGACTATCTCGGTTTCGCGGAGGGCTCAGCCGGCTATATTCTGGTCGGTGTCGCGCTGAGCTTTGTCAGTTGTGCAATCTCATATTATTATGCCGAGAGGCCGTTGATGGACCTGCGCCGCCGGTTCGGGTCGCATGTCACAACCGGCCCGAAACGCGTCACGGTATCGACGGAGGCTGAACAAGGTGCCTGATTTCCGCAAGGCCGGCACGGCGAAGCGCTGGATGACCGGCGCGCTTGTCGGCCTGCTGCTGGCCACTGGCTGCGGTTCCCGCGAGCCTGCCGCGTCGGCTGAACCGGTTGGACTTGCCCAGCCGATTGCGCGCTGCATGAATTTCGGAGGCGCGCTGGAAGCACCGACTGAAGGCGACTGGGGTTATGTCATTCGTCGCAGCGATATGCAGATCCTGGCCGATGCGGGCTTCGACACCGTCCGCCTGCCGGTAAAATGGTCCGCCCATACGGCCAGCCAGCCACCCTACCGGATCGAACCGGGCTTTCTTGCGCGTGTCGATCAGGTGGTGGGCTGGGGCCTTGATGCCGGGCTCAATGTGATCATCGATGTCCACCATTATGACGAGATTTCGCTCGATCCCGCCGTGCACATGCCGCGCCTGACCGCTATCTGGGGCCAGATTGGCGATCACTGGCGCGGCGCACCGGCAGGGGTGATGTTCGAACTGCTCAATGAGCCCCACAGCGCCATGACCCCGGCGCGGGTTGACCGGACGAACCGCGACCTGCTCGCCATGCTGCGCCAGAACCACCCCGATCGCTGGATCATTCTTGGCGGTTCGGGCTGGGGCCATTTCGAGGGGCTGGCCAAATCGCGCCCACCCTATGACCGGCGGGTGATGACGACTTTCCATTTCTACCTGCCGTTCGAGTTCACCCATCAGGGCGCACAATGGACCGACCCGCCGCTTCCAACCGGCATTGACTGGGGCAGCACATCGCAGCGCCGCGCCATCGAAGCGGTGTTTGACGATGCCCGCCGTTTTGGCGAGCGCACTGGCCTGCCGGTATTTCTCGGCGAGTTTGGCGTCCATTCGCAGGCCGGTCTGTCGCAGCGGGCCGAATGGACCGATTTCGTGCGCCGACAGGCCGAACAGCGCGCAATGGGCTGGTGTCACTGGGAATTTGCCACCGGTTTCCCGGCCTATGACCTGACCGGTGAGCGCTGGATCACTCCGATGAAGGATGCGCTGCTTAGCCGGTAACAGCGAGGCCTTCGGCGAAACCGGGCGTTTCTCGCCGCAGGAAATCAACCAGAGCGCGCTCTGCCGGTGAGACCGTCTTGTCCCAGCCGAGCCTGCTCATCAGCCAGTCGCTTTCATCAGTGGTGATGTCCTGACCGGCGCGTGCCGCCGCATCTCGCGTCGCCATTCGCGCGCGCGCGGCTTTTTTGGGATCATACATGATCCGATCGAACCAGTTGCCCTGCGCCATGCGGCCGCTGAGATGGGCCAGCATATCGGTGAGGCCGTGATTGCGGTCTTTCAGCCAGGCCTCACGCGCCAGCGCGGCGGTCTCGCTGATCGGGTCAGGATGCGCGCAGCCGATCAGATGGTTGGCGATGGCGCGGGCGAACAGTTCATTCCAGTCGGGATGATTTCTCGCAAAGGCGATCGCGTCATTGGTCTCGAAGAGTATCGTGGCCTCGTGCCGGGTGACATAAAGGCTGCCTTCGCCGGCACCGGCAAACAGCGCTTTGCGCATGCGCTCGATGTCCTCAGGCACGGCCCGGCCGGCAGAGCCGATCCGCTCGCTGATCGCACCGAGGGCAAACCGCGACAGGCGCTGCGGAGCTCCTTCGGCCTGACGCAGCACAGCCAGCACCAGGTCGATCTGGGTCTCGCCGGTTGGCGCACCGCCGGCACTGATCTGTCCGATCAGCCAGCCGGCTTCTTCATCGGTGACCCAGCCAACCGGGGCTTCGCGCCGGATCAGGAAATCGCTGATCGCCTCAATGAAACGCGCGCCCCAGATCACATCGTCTTCAGGCAGGCGCGCATTCAGCGCGAACAGGGCTTCCGCTTCGGGGCGGGTGACGGCTCCGTCCTCATAGACATGCTGAACCAGTCGGACAGCTTCATTGCGGGTTGTTTCGCCCAACTGTTCGATCCTTGCCAGAACAGAGGATGCTTCTTGGCCTGCCATCAATAGGTCTCCGCAAGGATGCGACGCGCATCTTCAAGGGCGATGTTCGCCGATGAGGGTTGAAAAGCCTTTAACCGCAGCATTTTCAGCAGCCTGCTTGCAAACCGATTTCGCGATGGCCACACAAGCGCGTGAAGCTGCTGGCCACCTGTCGCGGGCATTGATAGATCAGGCTTTCCGCGTCTGGCGCATTGAAGGGAAAACGGGTGATTTTCAGATCATTGAAATGGCTTTGGCGGTTTGCGCTGATCGGCCTGCTTGGAACGGTTCTGGCCAATTGCACCATGCTCGGCCTGAACTATGCCAGCCTTGAAACCGATACAAAACCCGGGCCGAGACCGGAAATCACCGCGCAATCGATTGAGCAATGGCAGTCTGGCGAAACGGCATTGAAAGCCGATTTCGAAGCGCATGTGTTCGGGCCGTGGCCCGGCGGCCTGCCCGTGCGTCTCGTCTCGCGCCGTCTGGTTGACCCTGATTATGCAGGCGGGCGCGGCAAGCTTGAGGAATTGCTGGTCGAGGTCGGCGAGGGCGAAGGCGCGGCGCGGTTCTATCTCGGTCTTGCCACGCCGGACACGACCGGGCCGCATCCGCTGGTGATCGGACAGAATTTCTCGCCCAATTGCTATGTGTTTGCCGAGGTATCCTTGTCCGATGAAGACGGTGAGCCGTGCACATCGACGGATATCCCCGGCGTTTTCAAATTTGTTTTCGGGGAATTCATCGCGCGTGCGCCGATTGAGGACTGGTTCGAAGCCGGCATTGCCTATGCCAGCTATTATGCCTCTGATCTCGTCCCGGACTCCAGGAAAGCCGGGCCGGCGGCAATGGCTGCAATGACGCCGCCACAGGGCGCAAGCCCGACGGGCACGTTGATGGCGTGGGCTTATGGTTACACCGCCGCGATCGATGTTCTGCAAGCTGACAGCGCGATCGATCCGGCGCGGATTGCCGTCTACGGTCATTCGCGCCATGGCAAGTCTGCATTGCTTGCGGGGGTCTGGGACCGGCGGATCGCCGCTGTGATCTCGCACCAGTCAGGTTATGGCGGCGCGGCGCTTTCGCGCTCGACCGCCGGTGAGGGGATCAGGCGGATTACCTCAACCTATCCGCATTGGTTTGCTCCGGAATTTGGTGAACATGGCGAAGATCTCGACGCTCTTCCGGTTGACCAGCACCAGCTTCTCGCACTGCTGGCCCCGACCCCGGTTTTCCTCGGCAATGCCCGCCGCGATGTCTGGTCCGATCCCAATTCGACCTTCCGCGCCGCGCAGGCCGCCAGCACGGTCTATTCTCTGCATGGAACGCCCGGTCTGTTGCAATCGCGTATGACGCAATGGCAACCGGATGGAACAATCGCCTATTTCCTGCGCAAGGGCGGCCATGGCGTCGACCGGCGCGACATGGATGCCATACTCGATTTTGCCCGCGCCCAGCTGCAGCAATCACACCAGAGCGCCGCGCTGAATTGACCGCCAGCATAAAGATGCAAGAAGGCACTTATCGTTTATTGATAAATCTCTGAAAAGGCTCTAAACCCTGCCGGGAAAGCTGACAACGAGGTCTTGCGGCGATGAATATGAAATCAATACTGTTCAGTCTGGGCGGGCGTATCGGTCCGGGCAATTTCTGGCGCGGATATATCATCATCCTCGCCGCCGCTCTGATCATCAATATCGCGGCTTATCTGGCCGGGCAGGGCAACCCTGTGTCGCTGGTGCTCGGCCTTGTCGGGCTTGTTCTCTACTGGTGTACGATCTGCGTTTTCGTGAAACGGCTGCATGACAGCGGCGCATCGGGCTGGTGGGTTCTGGCGATTGCGGCGGGCTGGACCCTCGTCATGCTGGTGGGCGTAGCGGTGATACTCGGCGTCTTTGCCGGCGATGTGATGTCCACCGCGGTCGCCGATGACAGCTATGCGCAGTCGCCGCAATTCATGACCGATCTGCAAGAAGTGATCTTCGTGCCGGGCACCGCTTTCGGGCTGGTCGTCAACATTGCGCTGGGTTTCATCCTTGCCGCGCTGAGATCCGATCCCCAGGCCAATGCGTATGGACCGGTAACACGCGTTCCCGGCGACACTTTCTCCTGACAGGGCGATCAAACAGATGACGGACGACACTGATCTTCTCGATCCGAAACACCCCTGGATTGACGATCCGCAGGATGTTCCGGGCCGCCTGAAATGGCTGGACAGTCTTGTTGTCCCGACAGGTGAGACATCGCGGGTGCATTTCACGCGGGTCTGGACGGCTCTGTTTTTCACGCGGCTTCTGTTTGTGATTCTCAGCGGCGCGCTCGTCTTCGTTCTGGCATCTGCCGGGGTTGAGGATGCGTCCGCCGCCGCTCCGCCGCCATGGGCATTCCTGGTGCTGGTCGCGATCACTGCGGTAATGTCGCTGGTCCTGCATGTCCGCCGTCTGGCCAGCGCGCGCCGCTCGCCGCTCTGGGCGGTGCTCGTGATGGTCCCGGTCCTCATCGCCGCCGCGGGTTTCTTTATGGGGACACAAAACGGAGCGAGAGACTATGCGGTCGCGATCAAGGCCGACGCCCTGCGCAGTGAGGGCCTGCGCGACAAGGCAATCGCGATCCGGCTGCAGCGACCGCGCGCTTATGACCTGCTGGCGAAGGAATTGCTGCTCAGCAGCGAGAGGACGCTCATGCAAGCGGGTGACGTCACGCCGACCGCCGATCGCCTGTCGCAATCTCTTGCGCAGGACAGCGAGAATTTCGCGGCGCTGCTTGCGTCCATGCGGGTCGACTCCGCCCAACTTGACCTGCAGAAGCTGCGCGCAGCGATCGATACGGCAGTCGACAACAGGCGCAAGGCGGGCGGCGACGCCGACCGCGATCTCAAGGCGGTGGGCAAGGAATTCGGTGCGCTTCGCAAGCAGTGGAAAGACACTCTTCCAACGGTCCATCCCGCCAAGGTTGCGGCACGCGAACATGCCATAAAGACCGGCGTCGGACAGGCGCAAATGCTCTGGGCGCTGCCGGCGTTCCTCGTGATGCTCTGGTCATTATTATGGGTGGGGCGTCTACCCAATGGTGGTGGGCGTATCCGCGACCGCTTCACCTCAACGGGTCAGGCCCCCTCGTCCTTCCTCATGCCGTGGCGGGCCCAGACGGGTGCGTGAACAAAAGACCTGTTCGAACGCGCTACGCAGCGCCGCATCCGCCTCATTCAACCCGACCGGCCGGCCAAGATCCACAAGGCTCGTCACACCATAACGCGGATCGGAAATGCCGCACGGCGTGATGCCGCCAAAATGGCTGAGATCGGGTTCGACATTCAGCGCAATGCCGTGAAAGCTGACCCAGCGCTTCAGACGGATGCCGATCGCGGCGATCTTGTCCTCGCGTATCGGGCCGCCTGGCTGTGTTCGGTCAACCCAGACCCCGACACGGCCCTCGCGCACGCCGGCTTCGATATTGAACTGCGCCAGTGCGGCAATGATCCAGGCTTCCAGCGACTGCACGAAAGCGCGCACATCGCGCCCACGCCGCGCCACATCCAGCATCACATAAGCGACGCGCTGGCCAGGCCCGTGATAGGTATATTGGCCACCGCGCCCGGTCGCATAGACCGGGAACCGGCCGGGCTGCAGCAGGTCACCGGGCTTTGCGCTGGTGCCGGCGGTATAGAGCGGGGGATGCTCCAGCAGCCAGACGCATTCGCGCGCCCCGGCCTCGCGAATGGCCCGCGCCCGGGTCTCCATGACGGCCAGCGCATGCGGATAGTCCACCAGGCCGGGCGAGTGCGCCCAGTCAACAGATGCGGTATCGGTCATGGAAAATGCATATAGCTCTGTTTGCAGGCTTCACATAGCCCGCCGCCTCGCTTATACAGCCGCTCTTGGCCGCACACCGACGGCCATGAAGACACGTGCGGTCGTGGCGGAACTGGTAGACGCGCAGCGTTGAGGTCGCTGTGGAGCAATCCGTGGAGGTTCGAGTCCTCTCGACCGCACCAACTTGCGCCTTCTTAGGGCAAAATAATACGATAAAATCAACGTATTAGTGGTTATTGCTAGAGGGCGTTTGCTGGCTGCGCCTCATGTTGTGCTACAAACTTGAATGATGAGATCGTGATCGGATGACCGGCACCTGCGCCGAAGAGGTGAGCACTGGCACTTATACCAAGCTGCAAGGATCGGTTCCGATCCATGCAGCCTGGTATAATTCGTGATCCGCGAACGCATCATATCGAAACGAAAAAGCGATGTTGTCACCGTTGAGCAAGATGTCCTTGCGTTTTTCGTTGATGAAGATCCAGCCGCCGGCTAAGGCTTCGGCATCGTCAGAACCTGAACCGCGTGCGTTTCGCCATTTTCGATGATGTTGAAATTGGCCATGCGGTCGCCCTTCTCGAAACCGAGCCGCGCCATGCTGGGTGCAGGCACGTCAGCAGAGGTTTCGCTCCAGCCTGTTTCGGTCAGCCGGGAACGCAGCGTCTGCATGATCTCATCGCGCGTTGAGCCTGACAGGATCTGCACGCTGTGAGCGCCCGGCATGGGCGAACTGGCTGCGATGACCTCCCACTCGGCGGGCAGGTTGATATCATCGGGAAAGCCGGCGGGCAGGTCGAGATTGCGTCCGACCGTCCCGCCACCGGCCTTGATCTCGATCTTTTCGGGCTCGCCAGCGTCATTGACGGTCACATCGGCATCGATCCCGTGCGCGGCTGCGGCATCTTCCATCGCCTTCTCACGGGCGATGTTGGTGTCACTGCCCCCGCACGCTGCCAGCAGGCCGGCAGCAAGCATGATGGCGGAAAGGCCCGATCTGGTTTTCATCTTTATTCCCCTTGTCCTATTCGACGACTGTGAATGTGTCGCGCGCAAGCACCTGATGCTGCAGGCCGGTCACATAGCGCGCTTCATAGGTTCCCGGCTGTTTGAAGTCGTATCGGGCAACCGTTCCGGTCCCGGATGTCTCGCCCCCGGCAATCGCGAACCCGTAGCGCGGTGTCCAGCCCCACATCTTCTCATCGGGCACGTCAGCCGGCGCAACAATCACGCGATCTCCGCGATAGCCCGGACCGGACCAGCCGATATCGAAAGCCTCTCCCATGCGCACCTCAGCCGGCGCATCCACGCTCGCACCTGCACGCGAGATGGTGATCGGCTGGCGGGCCAGGATCTTGCTGCCAGGTTGCAGCACATAAATGAGTTCATACGCGCCTTCGATGTTTGGCGCCTGCAACTCCATCGTGCCATCGCCAGCCTCGGCGCGCGAAAGGCTGTTTCGAGAGTCGGGGTTGGATTTTGTGGCACCTGCCGGGGCAATCGAAACAATGTCATCTTCCCAGCCATCCGGCAGGTCGAGTTCAATCGCGACCTGCGAGCCGCCGACAACCTGCGACGGCCCGCGAATGCCCGCTTCGACAGCAACCAGCGTGATCGGCGCGCGCGCCTGCACGGCATGCTGGTGGCCGCCATAAAGGGTGTAGCCATTGGCAAGGACATAGCGCAGCTCATACTCGCCCGGTTCGGCGGGCATGGTCAGTTGCGCGGTGCCGTCTTCGCTCAGCCTGGCGGTGAAGCCGTTTGCGAAAGCCTTTTCCGTGCCCACGCGGGTGATGGTCACAAAGTCACCCGGCGTCGACTCGCCGGTCCATTCCACCGTGATCGCCGAGCTGATCGGGGCCTGCTGCGGCCCGGAGATTTCGAACCCGCCATCGGTGACCGTAATCGGCTGGCGCGCAAGGATCAGACGCGGATCGTCGAGAATGTAGCGAACCTCATATTCGCCCTGAATTGATGGCCCGCCGATCATGGCGGTAACAGGTGCGCCCGCATCGGTCACGCCGGCCCCGGCCCGCGCCTTCGACGTCTCCAGGAAATAGATCGGTTCGCGCGGGCCATCCTCCGGGCTGGCGACGTGGATATAGGTGCCAAGAGCGTCCGGCCCGTTCCATGTCACCTCGAACGCGTTGCCTTCGCGCGTTTCCGCTGCGCTCTCCAGCAGGATTTCAAATCCCAGATCGATCGGGACGGTGATGACCCTTGGCTGCTGCGGCTCAACGCTGAAATCCAGCTCGCCCACCTTGATTTCGCTGCCATCCTGCCAGCCCTTCCAGCGCGCCTGCGCAACATAATCGCCGGGCAGGATCTGCGTCTGCGCGCTGCCGGTGTCTGTGGCGGTAAACACAGGATCGCCGCCCGCAGCCGGTGTGATGGTCCAGTCCAGCTGCGACCCGATAAGCGGCCCGCCAGGCAGGATCGTCGCCTTCATCGCAAGTGTCGAGGGCAAAGGCGCGGAGGCGACAGGCTCACTTGCCGGCCCGCCAGCAGCAACCTGTGTCAGTGCGCCGGACAGTTCCGCCGCATTGTCGGCAGCGACAAAGGTTCCACCGGTTTCATCGGCGATACACTGCAGCCCGGTGCGCTCTTCCTCGGTGACATCGAAACCGACGACATGGACGGTAAGGTCGAGCCCGTTTTCTTCCAGCGTCCGCGCAAGGGCGCACGGGTCGGCATCGCAGGTTTCCAGCCCGTCGGACACCAGAATGACCGTGGCCGCCTGCTTGCGGTAATTCAAGGCATTGGCGGCGTGTTCGACCGAGCCTGAAAGAGGGGTCTTGCCGCGTGGCGTCAGGCCACGGATCGCCGCGATCACATCATCGCGCCCGGAGCCGACATCGGCCAGTGTCTCGATGTCGCTGCAATCGCCTTCCCGGCGGTGGCCATAGGCGACCAGGCCCAGGCGCTGGTCGTCATCAAGGCCCAGCACCAGCGCTTCAACCATATCCTTTGCAATGACGATCTTGTTGACGCCATCAATCTGCCCCCACATCGAACCGGAAGCATCGAGGATCATGATTGCATCCTCGGCTGGCGGGTTGTCCTGCGCATGAGCCGGAAGCAGCGCTCCCCAACCCGCCATGACCAGACCCGCCGCGAAAACAGCTGATCTGCCAAAAAAACCCGCAATCTTCCTGTTCATGGATCTGTCCCCTGTCTGATCGTCGAGATAACCGGCAATTTCACGAGCATCCAGAAGCCCTTGCGCAACGTCAACCCGTATAGATGACCCAGTATTTTCGGCATCCCAATGTACTAACATACCAGAAAATCGGGCAAGCGCGGAGCAAGATATGCGAAGACTGGCATTCCTGACACTGGCACTTGCGGCCTGCGGGCACGCGGCAGCCGATCCTGTGCCTGCAAACGTGCGTTCCGCCGCTTTTGTCGAGATGATCGCCGAGCGCGGCGTGGCGTGCGGCCTGCTTCGGCCCTGGCAGGGTCTGTCACTTCGCGCGCTTGCCTTGTCCGATCGCGAAAGCTGGCCTGGCGAGCAGGTCGAACACCTGCGCAGTGAAACAAAGCAACTCGCGGAAAAGACCGGGTGTGACGCGGAAATCCTGACGGTCTGGATCGATGCTGCGCAACAGGGTTTCGACCATGAAATGCTGCCGCCTTATCTGGTGGTCTACAGGACACTTGCGCAGATGGATCCTCCCCCGCGTGTATTTACGGCCACTTCGCTGCGTCT
>CAYUEM010000054.1:0-15513 GCA_964442925.1 uncultured Hyphomonadaceae bacterium | reverse complement strand
GCTTCCCCGCCCAGAACCTTCTGCCAGCTATAGGTCACGACGTCGCACTTCGACCAGTCGATCTCCTGCGCGAAACAGGCGCTGGTTGCGTCATTTATGACGATCCGGTCGGGGTTTTTCACGATCCAGTCGGCGTTTGGTACGCGCACGCCGGATGTCGTGCCGTTCCATGTGAAGATGATATCGGCATCCCCGCGCGCCTCGGAGAAATCCGGCAGGTCGCCATAATCGGCAGTGTGCACGGCGGCATCGAGATCGGTGAGCTGTTCAAGCGTGTCGGTCACCCAGTCCTTGCCAAAGCTCTCCCAGGCAAACACGTCGACCGGGCGCTCGCCCAGCATCGACCACATGGCCATTTCGACCGCGCCGGTGTCCGATGCCGGCACGATGGCGATCAGATAGTCATCGGGCACGCCCAGAACGCTGCGGGTGAGGTCAATCGCCTCTTTCAGCTTCGCTTTCGCATCTTTCGAGCGGTGCGAGCGGCCGAGTGGCGCACTCGCGAGCTGGTCAAGGGAAAAGCCGGGGCGCTTGGCGGTGGGCCCGGAGGAAAAATGCGGGCACACGGGTCGCGTGTCCGGCCTGGTGGCGGTCGTCTGCATCGATTTGTCTCCCATCCTTGCAGATGGGCTGGGCACCGTTGGGGGCACCTCGCCCGTAGCTTTGATGGCAGATTCCGAACGGTCTGACAAATGACAAATCTGCGTCAGCCGCTTAACGGGCGGCGGCAAATGGCTCTGGTGGAGACCCACGGCACGGCGCATTTACGCGCTTATAAATCTACAGTGGCAGTTGGCGGCAAGGGTTTAACGTTACTTTTCGACAACGTCATGACCGGCCTTGAAGATTGCGATTGTAATTTAATATGAAAAATATATATCATGAGTCCTAAAAAGAAGTGATTCGGACTGGCGGGTCCGGAGAGTAGATAGAAAGGGTAAGAAATGAGCAAAAACAACATGACACTCGAAGCCATGGAAATGGATGAGCTACTTGACCTCAAAGACCAGGTCGATGGCAGAATAGAATCGCTCGCCCGTCGCGAGATGGACGCGCTGCAGCAGAAAATGGCGCGTCTGCAGCCTCTGGTCGGGGGCTCCGGTTCCGGGCGTGGCGGCAAAACCGGTCCGGCACCGGCAAAGTTCCGCGATCCGCGCAGTGGCAAGACCTGGTCGGGGCGTGGCCGCACGCCGATCTGGTTGCGCGAATATGAAGAACAGGGCCGCAAGCGCGACGAGTTTGCGCTCTGAAATCGCAGTTTTTTCGCTGTTAGCAATGCGAACCCGATGCCTTCCGGTTGGCTGATTGGCCTTTCGGGAGGCATTTTGTTTTCTCATGCGCATTACAGATGCGGCTTGCCTTTCGCTGCGGCAGGCCATGCTATCATCTCGTAAAACAGGACATAAGATAGCAGGAGGAAAACATGCTTGAACTGCGACACAAGCCGCTTTGTGTTCTCGATGCCGATGTGGATAGTCCGCTGATGACGGGCGAAAAAGGTCCGCTTGGTCCGCGCGGCATTGCCAATATCACCGGCGGCACGGTTGAGGGGGAGCGGGTGCGCGGTGCCGTGCTGCGCTCAGGTGCGGACTGGCTGATCCAGCGCAGTGACGGGGTGATGGCGCTGGATGTGCGTGCACTGGTCCAGACCGATGACGGGGCGCTGATCTATGTCACTTATGTCGGGCGCCTGCATGCAGACCCGCAGGTCGCGGCGCGGCTTTTCAATCTGGAAACGCAGGCAAGCGTCGATCCGGGTGACTATTATTTCCGCACCAATCCGGTTTTCGAGACCGGCGATGAAAGATATACTTGGCTCAATGGCATTATTGCGGTCGGGGTTGGCCGCCTGCGCCCCGGCGGTGTAAATTACACAATACACGAAATTCTATGAGGCCCGCGCGATGGCTTATAAATCAATAGAGGTCCGGAAACTCGCAGGTGCCCTTGGCGCGGAGATTTTGGGTGCAGATTTGCGCGGCGATATCGACAATGAAACCATGGATGACATCCATCAGGCGTTTCTCGACCATGAAGTGATCGTATTCAGAAACCAGCGCGGCCTTTCGCCGGAGCGCCAGAAAGCCTTTGCCGGGCATTTCGGGTCGTTCAATATCCACCCTTATGTCGAGGCGATGGCGGGCCATCCGGAAATCCTCGAAATCATCAAGGAGCCTGAAGACAAACTGAATTTCGGCGGCGGCTGGCATTCGGACATGTCGTTTCAGGAAGCACCGGCGCTCGGCTCGGTGCTGCATGCCGTCGCGGTGCCGGAATGGGGCGGCGATACACTGTTTGCCAGCCAGACAAAGGCCTGGGAGGCCCTCTCCGATGGTATGCAGGCGATGCTCGAGCCGCTGAAGGGCGTGCACTCAGCCGCGCGTGAATATGGCCAGGACGGATATTCCGCGCAGGGCCGCAAGTCGATGCAATCGGCGCAGGCAGGTGCTGATGTGCCCGAATATGAGCATCCGGTGGTGCGAACCCATCCGGAAACCGGCCGCAAGGGGCTGTATGTCAATCCGGCCTTCACGCTGCGCCTTGCCGGCATGACCGCGCGCGAAAGCCGACCGATCCTGAATTTCCTGTTCGAGCATTCGCGCGATGAGCGTTTTACCTGCCGGCTGGGCTGGCGGGAAGGTGATGTCGCCTTCTGGGACAATCGCTGCGTCTGGCATTATGCGCTGAATGATTATCCCGGCCAGCGCCGGCATATGCGGCGTGTCACGATCAATGGCGACCGTCCGCGCTGATCTGTGCGGGCGCGGTTGCGCAGTGCAATAAATTGCTCTTGCGGCAAGGCTTTGCTAATCAGGGGTCTGATCTTGCGCCGGTTGATTCCCGTCGCTGCAACAGCCCTTGAGAGGCCCCCGGTTTGAGTGATGATACGAACCCTCCGGTTGATCCGGAGATGCCAGCTGAAAAGCCCGAAGACGGTGTTGATCCGGTCTCGATCGAAAGCGAGCTGAAACGCTCCTATCTCGATTATGCGATGAGCGTGATCGTCAGCCGGGCCCTGCCGGATGTACGCGACGGCCTCAAGCCCGTGCACCGCCGGATCCTGTATGCGATGCAGGAGGGCGGCTACACGGCTGACAAGGCTTACCGCAAATGCGCGCGGGTCGTCGGCGATGTGATCGGTAAATACCATCCGCACGGCGACAGCGCGGTTTATGACGCACTTGTTCGTATGGCGCAGCCTTTCTCGATGGGCCTGCCGCTGCTCGACGGGCAGGGCAATTTCGGCTCGATCGATGCCGATCCGCCCGCCGCGATGCGATATACCGAGGTGCGTCTCGACAAGCCGGCCTCCTATCTGCTCGACGATATCGACAAGGATACGGTCGATTTTCAGGACAATTATGACCAGTCCGAGCGTGAGCCGGTGGTGTTGCCGGCGAAATATCCCAACCTGCTGGTCAATGGCGGTGGCGGCATCGCCGTTGGCATGGCGACGAATATCCCTCCGCACAATCTCGGTGAGGTGATCGATGCGACGCTGGCGCTGATCGACGATCCCGCGATCGAGGATGAGGCGCTGCTGGAGATCGTGCCGGGGCCGGACTTTCCCACAGGCGGCCTGATTCTCGGCCATGCCGGTTCGCGGCGGGCGCTACTTGAGGGGCGCGGCTCGGTGCTGATGCGTGCGCGCACCGAAATGGAGACGACGCGCGGCGGGCGCGAGGCCATAATCGTCACTGAAATTCCGTATCAGGTCAACAAGGCCAGCATGGTTGCCCGGATTGCCGAACTGGTGCGTGAAAAGCGCATCGAAGGCATCGCCGACATGCGCGATGAAAGCGACCGGCAGGGTATCCGCGTGGTGATCGAGATCAAGCGCGATGCCAGCGCCGATGTCGTGCTCAACCAGTTGTTCCGCTATTCGCAGATGCAGACCTCATTCGGCGTCAACATGCTGGCGCTGAATGGCGGGCGCCCGGAACTGCTCAACCTGCGAAAGGTTCTCGATTGCTTCCTGCGGTTCCGCGAAGAGGTGATCGCGCGACGCACACGGTTCGAACTGGCCAAGGCACGTGACCGCGCGCATGTGCTGGTGGGTCTTGCCCTTGCAGTTGCCAATATCGACGAGGTGATCCGCATCATCCGTCAGGCACCCGACCCGGCGACCGCGCGCCAGCAATTGCTGGAGCGGGCCTGGGACGCGATGGACATGGCACCGCTGATCGCGCTGATCGCTGACCGGCGCACCCGCCAGTCCGATGACGGCATGATTTATCTTTCCGATGAACAGGCGCGTGCGATCCTCGACCTGCGACTGCACCGGCTGACCGGGCTGGGACGCGACGAGATCGGCAATGAGGCGCGCGGTCTGGCCGACAAGATCGCTGATTATCTCGACATCCTGCGCTCGCGCCCTCGCGTCCTCGACATCATCCGCGAAGAACTCCGCGAAATGAAAGAGAAATTCGCGGTGCCGCGGCGGTCTGAATTCGCGTTTGGCGATGCCGATATGGAAGACGAAGATCTGATCGAGCGCGAGGACATGGTCGTCACCGTCACCCATGGCGGCTATGTCAAACGGGTTCCGCTGACCACCTATCGCACGCAAAATCGCGGCGGCAAGGGGCGTTCGGGAACCGCGCTGAAGGATGAGGATTTTGTCACGCGCCTGTTCTCGGCCAATACCCATACCGAAATCCTGTTCTTTTCGTCTGCGGGCATGGTCTACAAGGAAAAGGTCTGGCGCCTGCCGCTGGGCTCGCCGCAATCGCGCGGCAAGGCGCTGGTCAATATCCTGCCGCTGGAAAAAGGCGAGTCGATCACTTCGGTGATGCCGCTGCCAGATGATGAGGCCGCGCGTGCCGAACTGGATGTGATGTTCGCGACACGCGCCGGAACCGTGCGCCGCAACAAGCTGTCGGAGTTTCTGCGCGTCAATCGCAATGGCAAGATCGCAATGAAGCTGGACGAGAGCGATGGCGGTGACGGTATCGTCTCGGTGACGATCTGCACCGACCGCGACGATATCCTGCTGACAACGGCAATGGGCCAGTGTATCCGCTTCCGGGTTGATGATGTCCGCGTGTTTGCCGGGCGCAATTCGACCGGGGTGCGCGGCATCCGGCTGGCAAAGGGCGACCGGGTGATTTCGATGGGCGTGCTGCGCCATGTCGAAGTGACCTCGGAAGAAGCGCGTGCCTATATGAAGCATGCGGCGGCGATGCGCCGGGCCACCGACGGCGAAGACATCGAGTTGAGCGAGGATGAGGAGGCCGGCGAGGCCGGCGAGGAAGATGCCGCGTTGAGCCCGGAACGCCTCGCCGAGCTTGGTGCTGCTGAAGACGTGATCCTGACCGTGACAACTGGCGGAATGGGCAAGCGGGCCTCGGCCTATGATTATCGCGTCACCGGACGCGGCGGCAAGGGCCTGATCGCGCACCGTCTCAGCAAGGGGCAGGGCATTGCGCAGAGCTTCCCGGTTGAGACGGGCGACGAGGTGATGCTTGTTACCAATGCCGGCCAATTGATCCGCACCCCGGTTGACCAGATCCGTCAGGCTGGACGCGCGACCTCCGGCGTCTGGGTGCTGCGGACCAATGGCGATGAAGAAGTCGTGTCTGTGGCCCGCCTTGCCGAGCCGGAAGAAGACGATATTGAAGAGACCGATGAATAAGAACCGATGCCGCCAGCCCACAGATGGTCTTTGCGGGCGGGATCGCGCACGCTGACAGGGAAGGAATGGTCGTGGAACGCGTAGGGCTTTATCCGGGCACATTCGACCCGATCACGCTGGGCCATCTCGACATCATTCAGCGCGCGACCAAACTGGTCGACAGGCTGATCATCGGGGTTGCCATCAATGAGGCGAAAAGGCCGCTTTTCTCGCTCGAAGAGCGCGTCGCGATTGTCGAGCGCGAATGCGCGGAACTCGACAATCGCTCGCATAGCCGCATCGAGGTGCGCGCCTTTGACAACCTGCTGATCCATTTCGCCGAGGAATGCAGTGCGCAGGTCCTGGTGCGCGGACTGCGCGCGGTTTCGGACTTCGAATATGAGTTCCAGATGACCGCGATGAACGAGGTGCTGAATCCGGAGATTGAAACCGTGTTCCTGATGGCCGATGTTAAGCATCAGGCGGTGGCCTCGCGCCTGGTCAAGGAAATCGCCAGTTTCGGCGGCGATATCACGCGTTTCGTCACCCCGCGCGTCAAACAGGAATTGTTGGAGAAGTTCACCAAATGAAATCATGGATCATCGCGGCCGCAATGGCAACCAGCCCTGTTTGCGGCGTCGCACTGGCGCAATCATTTGCCCCTGTTGCGGCGCCGGAAATGACTGTGGCACAGGCTAAGGCCGACCCGGCCAACTGGCGCGCGGTTGATCCGGAGAATATGATCGTTTTCGAAACCAGCGCCGGTCGTGTGGTGATCGAAATGCTTCCAGACGTCGCTCCGGCCCATGCCGCGCAGTTTCGTGCGCTGGTGCGTTCGGGCGACTATGCCGGCACCAGCTTTCACCGCGTGATTGACGATTTCATGGCGCAGGGTGGTGATATCTTTGCACTGAAAGGCCGCGACTCCGGTCTGCCGGACATTCCCGGCGAGTTCACGTTCCGGCGCGATCCATCGGTCATGGTGTTCGACACGATCGGCCCGGAAGATACCGCGCAATCGGGCTGGTATCTCGGATTCCCGATGCAGACACAGGCAATGTGGCTGGCGGAAATGTCGAAAGATGGTCTTGTTGAAAGCTGGATCCCGCACTGTCCGAGCGTGGTTTCCACCGCGCGGACCGACAATCCCAACTCTGCCAACAGCCAGTTCTTCCTGATGCGCGGGCGCGCAGAACATCTCGACAAGCAATATACCGCCTGGGGACGCGTCATCGAAGGCCAGCAGGCTGTGCTCGCGATCGCGACCGGCGAGCCACCGATCCGCCCGGACACGCTGCTGGATGCGCAGATGGCTGCCGACATGGCGGAAGGCGAACGCCCGGTCGCCCTTGTCCAGCGCACTGACGGGCCGCTGTTTGCGCAGGTGCGCGAGGATGCAGCGGCCAGCGAGCCGGCAGATGTCTGTGAATTGCCGCCTGTTCCGGCGGTTGTCGAAGGCTGACGGGCGCTGCGGTGGACCTTTCCGCCTATGATTTCGATCTCCCCGAATCGCGGATAGCCCTGCGGCCCGCCGAGCCGCAGGACAGCGCGCGTATGCTGGTCGTGCATGGCGATGGCCGGCTGGAAGATGCGGATATCCGAGACCTGCCCGGACATCTGCGCGCCGGAGACACGCTGGTCTTCAATGACACGCGGGTTCTGCCTGCCGCGCTGAGGGGTATCCGACCTGCACGCGATGACATCGGTCGCAATGTGGTCTGCGATATCAATCTGTTCGAGGAGGTTGATAGCGGGCAGGGGCGCTGGCTGGCGCTGGCGCGTCCGGGCCGGCGGCTGAAGCCCGGCGACAGGGTCCACTTCGCCGCTGATTTTTCGGTCGTGGTCAGCGCGCTGCATGATGGCGGGGTGATTGAACTGTGCTTCGATCTTGGAGCGGATGCTTTGCGCAGCAAGCTGGAGGCGCATGGTGCCATGCCGCTTCCGCCGTACATTGCCCGCCGGCGCAAGGCCGATGCACGCGACCGTGAGACCTATCAGACCCGGTTTGCCGGCGAGGAGGCGAAATCGGTTGCGGCACCAACCGCTGGCCTGCATTTCACCGACAGTCTGATGCAGCGCATTGATGGCGCGGGCCTGCGCCGTGAAACGGTGCGGCTGCATGTCGGGGCGGGCACGTTTGAGCTGCTTGATGGCCGGGCGCTTTCGGCCAACCGCCTGCATCAGGAATGGCGGCGCCTGACACCGGATGTTGCCGATCGGCTGAATGCGGCGCGCGCAGGTGATGGGCGGATCATTCCGGTCGGCACCACGGCCCTGCGCACACTGGAAAGCTGCGTTGATGATGAGGGAAGGCTGCATCCGCAAACCGGACCGACAGATATATTTCTCAAGCCGGGCGACAAGCTGCACACAACCGATGGACTGGTGACGAACTTTCACCTGCCGCGTTCATCGCTGTTCATGCTGGTCTGCGCACTGATGGGAACGGCTGTGATGCAGGCCGCCTATGCCCATGCGATCGCTGGCGATTACAGGTTTTATTCCTATGGCGATGCGTGTTTGTTGCTGCCCTAAAGCCCTTCTTCGTCAATCGCTATCATCCAGCGGCACAGCATAAAGCTCCAGCCGGTGGTCGACGAGCCGGTAGCCGAGATTGCGTGCAATCTCTTCCTGTAGCCGTTCGATTTCGGGATTGTGGAATTCGATCACATTGCCGGATTTCACGTCGATCAGGTGATCATGATGCTCGTCGGGCACTTCCTCGAAGCGCGCCCGGCCATCGCGGAAATCATGGCGTTCGATGATCTCGTAATCCTCGAACAGTTTGACGGTGCGATAGACTGTCGCCAGCGAGATCGACCGGTCGAGCGAATTGGCCCGCCGGTGCAACTCCTCCGCGTCGGGATGGTCGTCGGAGTCCGACAGCACCTGTGCGATCACTCGTCGCGGCTGCGTCATGCGCAGGCCTTTTTCTATGCAGATGGCTTCAATGCGACTTGTCATGAAGGTTAATTGACGCCAATCGCACCGGAAGTCCAGTTTCATATTCCAAGCTGACGCGATAACAGGTGGGCATGTCGGCCCGGCCCGTAATAATTCGTGCGCACGCCGTCTTCCTCAAAACCCAGTCCGCGATAAAGCGCCTGCGCAGGCAGATTGTCACTGGCGACGTCCAGCAGGACGCGCGCGGCTCCGCGTTCGCCTGCACGAGACAAAAGCGCCTGCAGCAAGTGGCGGGCAAGCCCGCGGCGCCGGTCGGCAGGGGAGGTGGCAAGCGTGACGATCTCAATCTCATCGGCAGCGGTCTGTGCCAGGCAGACCGCTGCAAGCTCGCCATCCGGACGCTCAATTCCCAGCGCCAGCCGGTGGGGGGTGGCCATCAGCGCCTCAAAATCGGCACGCGACCATGACGCGATGAACGCACGCGCATGCAGCCGTGCCATGCGCTCGCTGTCGTCGGCGTCGAGGATGACCAGTGGCGGGCTCATTTGCGCGGTGCCGGCAGGTCCGCGTCCGGCGGGCGGACATAAAGCGGGCGGGCCGGATGGGTGGCTGGATCGAGACGCGCGGCGCGGATCGCGGCAAGTCGCGCGGATGGGACCGCCGGTTCGGCACCGTCCAGCAGGTCCGGTCGGTCGCTGAGCAAAACGATCGGTCCGCTGACATCAGCAAGGTCGCGCTCACACGGCGGCGCGAGAGCTTGCAAACCCTCGATATCCTGTATCCAGAAGCTGATATCGGGCGGCCTGCGGCGCGCGATCAGGGCCACGCGGACCCTGCCGGAACGATCGGGATGATGCGCCGCTTCAAGACTGCTGACGCCGATGACCGGGCAGCGGGTGACAAGGCCGAGGCCGCGCGCAAAGGCCACGCCAATCCGCACACCGGTGAAACTGCCCGGGCCGGCGACCACAGCGATGCGGTCGATCTCCGACAGGGAGATATTTGCGGCCTGCAGCGTTTCCGTGACGATTTCGGGCAGCGCGCTGTCCTGCCCGCGCGCCATTTCGCGGTGGGTTTGCGCAACCAGATTCCCGTCTTCGACCAGCGCGATATCGCAGGCCGCCGAACAGGTATTGATGCCAAGCGTGCGCAAAGCCGTGCCGCGTGCCGTCACAGGATGACGACCGCCTCCTCAAAGTCGAGGCGCGGCGAGCGCTCAAACAGGTTCTCCTGCGAACCATAGCCAAGATTGCAGATCCAGTTGGCGCGCCAATGCCTCATTTCGCCTTGCGCACCCTCGAAAAAGGTGGCGTTGACGCCATCCATGTCAAAACCCGAAAGCGGTCCGCAATCAAGACCGAGTGCACGCGCAGCCATCAGGAAATAGGCGCTTTGCAGCGTGCCATTGCGAAACGCGGTCTGGGTGCGTGCCGGCTCGTCGCTGAACCATTCGCGCGCGCCTGGATTGTGCGGAAACAGGCGCGGAATTTTCTCATGGAATTCATGATCATAGGCGATGATGACCGTCCACGCGGCCGAGCGGGTCTTTTCCTGGTTCGGGCCGATCATCAGAGGGACCAGTTTTTCGCGCCCTTCGCTGCCTTTTGGAAGGAAGACGTAGCGCGCCGGGCTGCAATTGGCGCTGGTCGGGCCCCATCTGTGCAGGTCGTAAATGGCGCGGACAAGTGTTTCCGGCACGGGCTTGTCCTGCCAGGCATTATAAGAGCGCGCCTGGCGGAAGATCACGTCGAGTGCATTGTCGCTGATCGGTGCAGACATCAACAGTTTCCTCTGTTTCAGGACGGCAGACGGGAAAATTGCAAAAGCGGGTGGTGGTGCAGTGGCGTCTTGGGTCTGCGCGTCAGAGCACGGCTTCTACCGCTGTGACTTCCGGCACATAGGCTTTCAGCATGTTTTCGATGCCTTGTTTGAGCGTGAATGTCGAGGACGGACATCCTGCGCAGGCCCCGCGCATATGCAGATGGACGATGCCCGTATCGGGCTCGAATTTGTGGAAGACGATATCCCCGCCATCCTGCGCAACCGCCGGGCGCACGCGGGTTTCGATCAGTTCCCGGATTTCCCCGACAATCTCGGCAGCTTCGCCTTCATAGACCGTCTCTTCATCGCCAGCTTCGGTGGCATCTGCGCCATTGACCTCGATCACGGGCAGGCCGGCGACGAAATGATCCATGATCGATGCCAGTGCCATCGGCTTGACATGTTTCCAGTCGGCACCGGTGTCCTTTGAGACTGACACGAAATCCCGACCCAGAAAAACGCCGGTCACGCCCTGTATTTCGAACAGGGCGCGGGCCAGTGGGCTGGCACCTGCGCCCTGAGCATCGGCAAAGTCGAACGGGCCGCTATCGCCGGCTACCATTTGTCCGGGCAGGAATTTCAGCGTGTCTGGATTGGGTGTTGTCTCAGTTTGAATGAACATGGCCCTGTCGCATCCCGTTTCTGCTTGCCACCGACATGGCGCGGCGAACGGCTCAGTTCAATGGCAATTTCGCAAAAGCCTTTACGGGGATGTTGTCAGTTCACCAAAGTCTGCCGCGACCAGTGTCGTATCCGGCTGCGCGCCAAGCAACAACTCGGCAAGCTCCAATGATGCTGTTTCAGCCTGTCCAAGGTGCCAGGCCATGGCAGCAAGGTGATTGGGAAGGATCAGGCCGTCACCATCCTGATTGGACACCATGAGCGGGGACTGATCGGAAATGCGTTGCCACAGTGTTTCCGTTTCGCGCCATTGTGCCCGCAGGCTCGCGCTCAGTTCGATTTCCGGATTGTGTTCGGCAAACGCGGTCAGCATGTTGCTGGCCACGTGCGCGCGGGCGCGGGCGCGATAAAAGGCGGCGACATCGTGCTGTCCGGCCGGCCAAGCCTCGTCAGATCCGACCCGGCTTGCAACCTGATGTTCAGATTCACCAGCCCAGCGGGCAAACAGTGTCGCAGCAGCGGCAAAATCCGAGCGTGTGTCCAGCGTCCCGGCCATGCCACGATCGGCCCGGCCATTGTGGCGTGCCAGTGCCTCGGCTGCAGCGATCAGGCGCGGGGTCATTTCCTCACCGCGGGCAGGACGCAGCAACCGGCTGGCCGCGGCAAGGTCAGGGTCGCTCGTGCCATCGCCCGACGATATATTTGCGCCGAGATTTGCGAAATCGGCGAGCGCATCCATCAGGCTTTCCTGCCAGACGGGCTGTGCTGTCAGCCGGGTCGCCGGATGCCATGCCCGCCTGTCTGTGGTCCATCCGACCTGCTCAACCTCTCGCGCGATCAGCGAGATCGCAACACCGTCTTCCGGTGCCGACCAGAGCGCCAGTTCATCTGGATCGACAGTGCCCGCATCAATATCATGAGCCGACCACATCATTGCGGGATAAAATCCGACAAGACCTGCAACCAGCGCAACTTTTGCCGTGCCGGTCAGGAAACGCCAGAGCCGGCTGGCACGCAGCATGATCGGGCTGGGATGAGCATTGTCAAAATCGAAGTCTTCGTGCGAGCCGATCACGGTGACCACGGGTCCCTCACGGCGATACTGATCTGAAAGACGCGCTGGTTCTGAAAGAGGCACTGGTAATGACATATCGAATCCGATTTTCCTTCACCCAACGGCAAAGTGAACAAACCGTCTGCCCTCCGCAAGTCACGAAACGTGAAATTCGGGCAACAAACCAACAAAAAAAGGTTATTGACCCATTGCGCGGACAACTGCCGGGACGTCGATCTGGGTATTTTCGCCGTCCGGGCCGATGAATTCCAGCGTCACAGTGTGCTTTTCGCCGGCGGCCACGCTGGCGAGCCCGAATACCATCATGTGATCTGCGCCGCGTTTGAGCTGCAAGGTCTCGCCGCTGGCAATGTCGAAACCGTCAACCTTGCGCATCCGCATCTGGCCATCATCCATCGACATGGTGTGCAGTTCGATCGAGTCGGCAATCGCGCTGCGTGCGCCGACCATGCGGAAATCACCGCCGGATGCGGATATGTCCACGCCGGCCATAGTGACATCGCGCCCGGCAGCCGGCTCGAGAATGAAGGCATTGCCGGCCATGATCGATGGCTCGGTCGGGGCGGCAGGCTTGCTGCACGCTGCGGCAAGGATCAGCCCGGCCAGGGCAAGGCTTGTCAGTGTCTGGTGTTTCATCGTGGTCGTTCCCTCGTCTGTAGCCAATCGCAAGGCCGGCATTCAGGCTTTCCAGAAGCCGATTGCCTCGCGCACATCCTGCAGGACCGGTCGGGCAATCGCGTCGGCGCGCTCGCCGCCTTGGGCGAGAACCCTGTCCATTTCCACCGGGTCATCCATCAAAAGGCGCATCCGTGCCGTGACCGGGGCGAGCCGCTCCACGGCGAGTTCTGCAAGCGCCGGCTTGAAATCGCCAAATCCCTTGCCGGCAAAACGCTGCAGCACCGATGCGGCGCTGGTACCTTCAAGTGTGGCGAAGATGTTGACCAGATTGTCAACCTCGGGGCGACCGGCCAGGCCCTCCGGTGTGTCCGGTATCGGCTTGGTATCGGTTTTCGCCTTGCGAATCTTTTTCGCAATCGTGTCGCCATCATCGATCAGGTTGATGCGTGACAGGTCCGACGGATCGGATTTCGACATTTTCTTGGTGGCGTCCTTCAGGCTCATGATCCGCGCTCCGGGTCCTTCGATGAGTGGCTCAGGCAGCGGAAAAAACCCGGGGACGGAGAATTCCCGGTTGAACCGGTCGGCAATGTCGCGTGTCAGCTCAAGATGCTGCTTCTGGTCCTCGCCCACCGGCACATGGGTCGCCCGATAGGCGAGAATGTCGGCGGCCTGGAGCACAGGATAATCGAACAGGCCAACCGATGAGCGCTCGCGATCCTTGCCGGCCTTTTCCTTGAACTGCGTCATCCGCTCCAGCCAGCCCATCCGCGCGACACAGTTGAAATACCATGCCAGCTCGACATGGGCTGGCACCGAGGACTGTGCAAAAATGATCGAGCGCTCAGGGTCGATCCCGGCGGCAAGGAAAGCGGCAGCGATCTCCCGCGTCTTGCCGGCCAGCTGGCCAGGATCCTGCGGCACGGTGATGGCATGCAGATCGACCACGCAGAATATGCAGTCATGGTCAGCCTGCAGGGCGACGAACTTGACCAGCGCGCCGAGATAATTGCCCAGATGCAGGTCGCCTGTCGGCTGGACGCCGGAAAAGACCCGTTGCGGGCCGCTATAAAGGGGGATGTCGTCGTTCATGGTGGCCTTGGTTACCCTGCTGAAGGCCGTCGCGCCAGTGCCTTGATGTCGCCGCTGCGCACCGCACCCAGCAGCAGGGCAAACCCGCCATAGATGCCGACCCCGATCAGGATGAAGCCGAGTGTCTCCAGAAACCGGCTCGGTGCCAGACTGTCGAGCCAGTCTGCTCCCTCGCGCCGCAGCAGGATCAGCGCAAACGCCATGCCGGCGCTGGCCAGAAGCACGCCGACCATCCGGGCGGCAAGCGTTTTGCCCGGACGATACCAGTCGCGCACATAGAGAGTAATCAGCAGCAGCGCGACATTCGCCCAGGCCGCTGCGCTGGTGGCAATCGCAAGGCCAGGAAAACCAAATCCTGCATTTGCGCGCATCGCAAAGAAAAGCCAGGCACCGAGCGCGGTGTTGATCGCAACCGATACAAGTGCAAACCGCATCGGCGTGGCCGTGTCCTCGCGGGCAAAGAAGGCCGGTGCCAGCACCTTGATCAGGACAAAGGCCGGCACGCCCCAGGCAAAATGGATCAGTGCTGAACCCGCTTGTGCTGCATCGCTCTGGGTAAACGCTCCGCGCGCAAACAGCCCTTCGATCAGATAGGTCGGCGCAACCATCAGCGCGGCGGCTGCCGGCACGGTCAGCGCCATCGCCAGGGCGATCCCTTCATCCATCATCTGCCGGCTGCCGGCCCCGTCTTCAGCGCGCGCGGCCCGCGACAGGCGCGGCAGGATCGCAACCCCGACCGCCACCCCGACGAGGCCAAGCGGGAGCTGGTAGAGTCTGTCGGCAAATTGCAGCCATGAACGCGCACCGGCCTCAAGGCCCGCCAGTGCCTGACTCACAAGGATATTGATCTGCATGCCGGAAGCTGCGATCGCCCCGGGAATGGCAAGGCCCATCACCCGGCGCACATCCTTGGTGATCTTTGGCCAGCCGATCAGCGACAGGGCCACGCCCTGCCGGCGCGCGCCCCACCATAACAGTCCCGCCTGCAGCAGGCCGGCCAGCGTCACTGCAATTGCGGCGAAATGTGCGGTCTCACGCGCATCGCCCGCGCTCAGCGCCGCCGCGATGATACAGATATTCAGCAGTGTTGGTGCACCTGCCGACAGGGCGAATCTTCCGGCTGAATTGAGCACACCCTGAAACAGTGCAGCCAATGCCATGCAGACGAGATAGGGCATCGTGATCTGCGTCAGCAGCACGCTCAGCGCGAAAATCCCCGGATCGTCGAGATAGGTTGCCATGAAGATCACCATGATCCACGGCATCGCGATCTGGGCGAGAATTGTCAGCGCGGCGGTGACAGCCAGAAGCACGCGCAAGGCTTCCCCAGCGACGCGTCTGGCCGCATCCGGCCCCTCGGCCTCCAGTGTGCGGGCATAAGCGGGAACAAAGGCCTGCGCGAATGCGCCTTCGGCAAAGATGCGGCGGAACAGATTGGGAAACATCAGCGCGGCAAAAAAGGCGTCACCGAGCGGACCGGCACCAATCCGCGCGGCCAGCACGATGTCACGGGCAAATCCCAGGATCCGGCTGATCAGCGTCAATGAGGATTGCACCAGCGTGTTGCGCAAAAGGCTCATCGGTGCTCGCGTCCCTTCCTTGCGCGCGGCTCAGAAGCTGTCAACGGAGCTGGCCCGCCGCAATTCACGCGCCGGCGTGGAGGGCGCATCGGGCTCATCGCGGCCAAGCACGGCCAGAAGGTCGGCACGCAGCCGCTCGGCATGGGCCTGACTCTGAATTTTGCCGCCTGCCGGTGTCTGCACATAGA